>CAZCFI010000005.1:0-51922 GCA_964497915.1 uncultured Thermoproteales archaeon | reverse complement strand
CACCCCAGCTGGGGTGTAGCCTAGGCTGTACCAGTGGAACCACCCGTAGTGGTACGTGCCGTGGTGGTGGCCGCGTATCTCACCCCTCTGTATGGTTTCCACGAGCAGCGTGACGAACCCTAGCTTAGCGAACTTGTGCCCGTGCAGCTGGTAGTGGAACTTCTGGTCGCGCGCGTGGCCACAGAGATACAGTACTGCGGGCTTCGGCCCTCTAACGCCCTCTGGCACGTAGAGGTTCGCAGTGACGTAGAGCCTGGGGAGGCTCTGAAAGTAGAGCTTCTCGATCCTGTAGCCGTCGCGCTCCACGACCCCAGTCACCTTGGCGTGCACGGGAGGGCGCCTCTCGCCGCTTAGGTACTCTGATAAGCCTAGCATCTTCACGAACTGCACCCTCCTGTCATTCCTGCTCCTCAGCCATCGCTCTGCGCTCTCCAGGTAGCTTAGAGAATTATCCGTTATCCTGCGAGCTTCTTTGCACAGGTACTCCACGATGTTATTCACGCTCTCACCCTGTACCGCACCGCACGCTCAACACGACGCAAGATGCAAAGAAATCCTTTAC
Organism: uncultured Thermoproteales archaeon; assembly: GCA_964497915.1. Lineage (GTDB taxonomy): Archaea > Thermoproteota > Thermoprotei > Thermofilales > CAYSTQ01 > CAZCFI01. Next base: position 51,360 of record CAZCFI010000005.1, on the reverse strand, counting down.
TACTCTGCAGGTGTGCTCCGGCGGCTCACCAGGCGGTTCCAGGCAGGAGCGACCTTGGGGGTGTGGCTCCCGCTTTAGCAGCGCCCACGGACGCCGAGGCAGGCTCTAATGAGCCACTTTGAACAGCTGGAGGGACGTGCGAAAACTTCGGAGGGCTGTTTGGCAGAAGGCGGTCTACATTGTGGCGCGCTTAACGGGATGCAGCCACGCCGAGGGAGCATGTCAGAGGAGCAGGGCGCCATGTAATTAAAATTTTAGGAAGTAGTGCCAGGAGGGGGGGCGGAGGCATCAAGCGAGTCTAGGAAGGGGTCGCTCTCTGAAGAGGAACTCCTGGGTCGTGAGGAGCTGCTAAGAGGGCAGGGGCGGATGAGAGCGTGAAGTGCGACTCAGCCGTAAATGCCTCGACCATCGGGTCCCCGTCGACCACTAGCACTCTCCCCAGGATCTTGTGCCCCCACCAGCCCCTCGCTCAGGGCTCCTCGTTACCTCCAGCGACAATCATTACTACCTCTGAGCAGACGGCTGGTGATCGCTAGCGGCCCTCGCACAGGGCTTCACCGAGGGCTCCTTATTTGTCCGTTATGTGACTTGTGTATAGGGTGCAACTAATTAGCGAGGAAAGAGATGCGCAACAGGGAATAAGCCCTTTTGGCCGATTGCCCCTCAGTCGTAAGAGGTAGGGCTCGGCGAGGATTGATGAGTTGATCGAGAAGCTTGAGGAAGCGCCAAAGGAACGCAGGGAAGCGATACTGAAGGTCTATGGTGAGTTGAAGAGGGGTTCGAGGCGCGTGTTTACGATAGCACTTGCCCTTGCATCGCTCTTTACTGCAACAACTCCTTTGATCAAGACGTTTCTTCAGAAGGTAATAATATTCATGCTATGTGTAATGGCAGAAGTGTCCTTAGGGAGGGAGCTCTTAAACATAGAAAAGAGCTTAGATGAGCTGCGTAATATTATATCCTGGGATAACATAGATAAGCACGCTAAGAGCGCTCTAAAGAGGGTCTCACCACTCTTCATCTACGTAGCCCTATGCTCATTCCTCACGGGAATTGCAATACTCATGGGATGGTGAGCCACACTGCTGATTCCTAGTTGCCAATTCTCGCATGATTGGGATGGGCTCACACATGGAGAGCTTTTCTCGAGAAGGTGGAGCCATTAGCATACTACCACCCCCACCACACAGCTTAATCCTGGCTAAAACAGTATATTGTAACGCTTCACCCTAACGTACTCCTGGAGCAACAGTTACGGCGACGGGGAGCAGCGGCTCAGTGGATGAGGGGGTCGGGGCATGCTCCGCTAGACCTGTACTGTGCTCCAAGCCAGTAGCGCATGACGTCGTTAGGGTCGAGGTCTACACGAGGTGGGTGGACGGCGGCACGTACGTCTGAGGCAGGACCTACGTGAGGTTCAGCTCGAACGAGACACGGCTGCCGGACGCGGCGCTGGACGAGTAGGGCGGTGGTCTGCAGGGAGCTGTCGGCGTGGGGCTTCAGCCGCCCCACCCGCACGCTAAGTGCACCTTGGGCAACAACCTGAACCACCCGACGGACGCGATAGTAAACGCCGAGGTGGGGCGCGTCGAGATGCCGGTCGCCGCCTTGAGGAGGAATTGCGAGGAGATAAAGGAGATAAAGTTAGAGGGGTGCGGGTTCAACGACGACAGAGCTTAAGGAGATATTGGTGCGTACCGCAGCGCTTGACGGAACAAATACGTGCATGCGGGGTTTAAGTTTGTATGCCCTTCACGAAGAGAAATCAGCTGTCCTGGCCGTCCTCACCACTCAGTAGTTCCAGCGGTCATCACCAGCCAGTAGTGCCGTCAGGCTCCATATAAGCGTTTACGCGAGGGCTTCAGTCCTCGCTACGCTCCCCGGCGGGCCCAACCTCTGCTCCGCCCTCGGCGGGAGTCAGCGCGATCAGCCTGACGGTCCTCCTCAGCGCCCTCAGCCTCACCAGCAGGGCGCGGGAAGCAGCCGCGAGAGCTGAGGCCGCTAGATTGAAGGCCCCGGCCACCGACAGCCAGCTACCCCAGCCCGCCAGCCAGGCCCCGAGGCACAGCAGCCCCACGGCTAAGTTGGCCAGCGCTAAGGCTGCTAGCAGGGCGTCGCCCCTCTCAGCGTACAGCCTGACGAGCCAGCCTAGCCCCACAGGCCCCTCACCACCTGAGTTAAGCCGCTGACCACGTGCACTAGGGGCACGGACTCCCGGCCCACCAAGCGGCCCTCTCCCCTAAGGAGGGCCCTCCTGAGGTCCTCTTCGTCGTCCACCGGCGCGCTCAGGGCCAGCCTGACGCACCCCAGCTCCAGGCAGCAGTGCGCGTCGCTGCCAGCTGAGACAGGCTTGCCCAGGGAGGCGGCCAGCCCCATGGCCAGCAGGTTGAGCCTCCTCGGGGTCCTCCCGTTGAGGGCCTCGATCACGTCGACTAGGCGGGCCAGCGCCCTCACCGCCCGGTGCCCCCTGAGTGGGTGGGGCAGCAGGAGGATGGCCTCGGACTCCCTGGCCACGTCCCTGAGCTCTAGCGGGTCCCTCGTCCCAGGCTCCTCCTCCGCCATGAGGAGGGTTACGTCCCCCAGGGGCGTCCTCACCTCCACCCCCGGCACCACTATTAGGGGCGTGCCCCTAGCCGCCCTCCTGGTCTCGAGCCCCCCTCTCACCGTGTCGTGGTCCGTCACCGCCACGGCCCCCAGGCCCCTCCTCAGTGAGAGCTTGACTATCCTGTCAGGCGAGAGGAGCGAGTCCCTGGAGTAAGTAGAGTGGACGTGAAGGTCGGCGTACAACGGGCCGAGCTCGCCGCGCATGCCGCCCTCCTCCGCGGCCTCCCCCTTGCCGGGTACTCCTCATCCGTCGGACCTGACGTCCGAACCCCGGCCGCTCATCGGCCCACCTCTATTAGCGCCACGCGGCCTATTAAGGCTTAGGGCTGCGCCCGCTAGCTGAGGCCCTCACCTGAGCCAGCATGGGGGACTCGACGGCTAGGTTCATGGCTATCTCGGCTATGTCAACGCTGTAGTCAGCTATCCTCTTAAGGCTCTCAATAACGAGCCTGAGCATGACGGCGCACCTCACGTCCTCGCACCTGAGCATTACGTGCCCTATGATGTCGCTCTCCTCCGCCTCGACGCCCTCTATGCTATCGGCCACCTCGTGGGCGAGCTTGACGTTTAGGTCGAAGAGCGACCTCATGGACTTGGAGAACAGCTGACTAACCTCGCGCCCAAACCCCACTATCCTCTCCTTCGCCTCCGCCTCCGGCAGCGCGCGCAGCTGGAGCACGCAATTCGAGGCGTTGACGACGTGATCCGCTATCCTCTCTATGCTCTTGATGACGAGCCTGAAGCCGAGGCACTCCCTGAGGTCATTGAGCCCGACGTCCGACGGCTGTATTATGCCCAGCGTGACCATCTTGAGCTGCCTGAGTATGAACTTGTAGAACCTGTCGACGTTGTCGTCCCTCTCGTCCATTCCCTGGAGCAGCTCCAGGTTACCCTCGTCGACCGCCCTTATGAAGTCTGTCAGCATGTAGAGGGCTAGGTTTGACATCCTCCTTATGGCTACCCTGACCGGGAGCTCGGATGGCTTGGCCAGGCACTGCACGACTATGCTGTCGGTCAGCTCCTCTATGATCTCGACCCCTATCATCTTCTTGAGGACGTCCTTGATGACCGACCTGTAACTGGGGGAGAGGTCCTCAAAGCTCACCCTTATGATGTCGTAGCCCGCCAGGTACCTAGCGACGAACTCCCTGGTTATCGCGTTGGGGTTCATGCCCTTGTGGACTACGAAGCTCGTCTTGAAGGCCTGAGGCCTGAAGCTCTTAGCTGGCACGACCCTGAGCGAGCCGTCGGGCTGCGGCTGCACGACCACGTAGTCGCCAGCCTTGAGCCCGACGCTCCTGACCCAGCCCTTAGGCAGCGAGACGATGAAGGTAGAGCCGCCGGTGATCTGAATCCTCCTCAGTATTCTCTCCGGCAACTCGCCACCCGACTATGTAGTTTGCTGATTATAAATATAAACTCTAGCAGCGACTTGATGCTCACTATAGGATGCTGTTCAATGCCCGCTACAATAAATATGCATGTGAATGACTAAAAAATATGTGGCGTGGAGTCTATTAGGCTCAGGATACCTGCCAGTAGGTACTTCAATAAAAAATATATAGTGCAGCTATGTCCTCTGCACCATGGGTGGATGTACGTAGTCTATGTACCTGCTCTTCACGTCGGCGTCCTCAGCGTCGCCTCTGTGCAGGTAGAGGCGGTACGTGAAGGCCACGCTCTCGCCCCTCCTTATCACCATGTCGCCGCGCAGCCCCCTCCCCCTCTCGAAGTGCGTGAGGCCGAATACGTTTGCCGTCATGAGGCCGTAGTCCCTCACGTGCCAGTACGTCGGGTGGCGGGGGTTCAGCGGGTTGTCGAAGGCGGCTATGCCCACCAGCACCCCGTTAACCTCGCCTGAGTAGTCGCACCACACGGCCCTCCTGCCCCAAGTCTCCCTCTCGTTGACGCCGCCCCAAGAGTTGGTTATCCTGCCCCTGCCCTCCTTGACCGTCATGCTCCTGGCAACCCTGATCGAGAGGATGCCAGCCTCCTTCGTGTCCGCCAGCTTGACGTCGCCGTAGGCGGCTCTGAGCTCCACAGTGAAGTCGATGTAGTACTCCTCGTCCCTGGGGGCCCACACCCTAATGGTCCTGACCTCGTCCACCAGCTCCCTCCCCTCGGCGCTCACCCAGGTGTTTAGCTCAACGAGCTCGGCGTGGACCGGGCCCTGGACCACCCTCTCGAAGCCCCTGTGCACTATCCTGCCGTGCCCCTCGGCCTCGCTCCAGATGTCGACTCCGTTCACGTCTCCGTGGGCGACCCACAGGGACCGGTGGTGCTTGTGGTCGGCTGGCTCCGTCTCCGTGACCACCAGGCCGAAGGGGCCCCTCAGCGGGAAGGCGTGGGGCTTGCTCCACTCCGGCCCGTAGTTGTAGGTGAGTATGTGCCTGCCCCTGAAGCTCACGTCGAGCCTGCCAGCCTCGTCGTCGCGCGCAATTGAGAAGCCCGTGAATTTTGACTCCTCGCCGACCCTGAGCTCGTAGTCCCTCGCTCCCCCCTCCTGGAGCCAGTCCACCACCCAGTAGAACCGCACGGCGCCCCCCCTGCGATCCCACTGGACTGGGACCTCCGCGCCCGTCGCCAAGTCGACCAGCGTGGCCGCCTCGACTCGGCCCACCTCGTCGGCGCTGACGTCAGCCCACACTGGCACGCCGACCCTGTCGTGGCAGCCAGCCTCCACCCTAAATCTAATCGACGCCGCCCCCAAGGCCGTCACCCGAAGTACCTGATTAAATTCGCGAGGCTCCTCTCCGCTATATACTTAGCCCCGAGCGTGAAGTCGAACACCTCGACAGAGGCGTACCCCCCGTAGCCGACGTCCCTCAGCGCCCTGGCTATCCTGCCGTAGTCCGCCCTTCCGAACCCCGGGCCCAGCCCGTTGTCATCGTTCGCGTGGAAGTGGGCTAGGTACTCCCCTGACTCCCTTATCACCTCGTCGTGGGGCCTCCCCTCGTCGAACATGCTCCTCACGTCGAGTATGAGCCTGAAGCTGGGGCTGCCCACGTCCTCTATCAGCCTGATGGCCTCCTCGTGAGTGTTTATGAAGTTCGTCTGGTCCCTCGAGAGGGGCTCCATGCATATCGTGACGCCCCTGTCCTCAGCCGCCCTCGAGGCCTCCCTGAACAGCTCGACCGCCCACTCCCAGGCCCTCTCCCGGCTGACGCAGGGGAGGATGCTCCTCTGCTTGGGCGAGCCGAACACCATCACGCTGCCGCCTATGTCGGCTGTGAAGTCGACGAGGGCCACTAAGTACCTGAGGGTCCTCCCCCTCACGGACTCGTCTGGGTGCGTCACGTGGAGGCCGGGCGGCGTCACTAGCAGCCAGTGCGTGCCCACGACCTCGACGCCGTAGCACTCGGCCACCTCTCGCATCTCCCTCCTCTCCCCAGGGCTCACGCTCCTGACGTCGTGGCTTACTGTGAAGGGCGCGACCTCAACGCCGTCGTACCCGAGCTCAGATACGTAGCGCACGACCCTCTCGAAGGGCCAGCCCTCGAACATCTCGTTGCATATGGAGAACTTCACCTCAGCCACCCCGGCGAGAGTTTGGGGCGCCGCCCCTATATGCTTAACTGAGCCCGCCGCCGAGAGCTCCAGGCTAAGGTATAAAGCGAGGGTGGCGGCTTGTTATAGGGGTGGGCATTCTGAGGGCGGGTGAGCGCGTTAAGCGCCTGTGCGTGGCCGTTAAGCCGGGCTCAGCTGAGGCGCTGAGCATCGCTAGGCGCATAGCTGAGGCTTCAACTGAGCTGGGGCTCACCTGCGTCATCGACAGGGAGAGCGCTGGTGAGGTGGCAGGGCTCACGTGCCTGCCCCTGGAGGAGAGTCGCGCTGACGTGTTGGTGTCGGTGGGCGGGGACGGCACGCTGATATGCACCATCCATAGAGCTAGGGCGCTGGGGACCCCCGTGCTAGGCGTGAGCGTAAGCGGGTCCTACGGCTACCTGAACGAGGTCGGGGGCGGCGAGGTGGCTGAGGCCCTAGCGGCCCTGGCCGAGGGCAGGTTCGCGGTCGAGGAGGTCAGCTTCGTCGAGTGCTACGCCCGCGGGTCGCGGCACCTCGCGGTGAACGAGGTGATGGTCGTCTCTGAGGCCCCCCACAGGGCCGTGGCCCTCGAGGTGAGGGTCGAGGGCGAGGTCGCGCTCAGGGGGAAGATGGACGGAGTGCTGGTAGCGACGGCGCTCGGCTCGACGGCGTACTCGCTCTCCGCTGGCGGCCCCATACTGCACCCCGAGGTCGATGCCCTCGTGCTGACCCCCATATGCCCCGTAAGGCAGTTCGCGAGGCCGCTTGTCGTGCCCAGCAGCCACCGAGTCGAGGTGCGCGTCGTCGGGGGGAGCGCGCTCGTGGCTGGGGACTCGTTCGAGTTCGGCAGGTTAGGGGCGGGCGAGTCTGCGCTCATCCGCAGGTCGAGTGAGCGCTTCGCGCTCGTTAGGCTCAGGAGGGAGGGCTACTACAGCAAGCTCTCTAGGTACCTGCGCCTCTCCGAGGGCGGCCTACCCGGCTAGGGCCAAGACCCGCTCCAGGTTGGTGAGGAGGGCGTCGACCTGCACTAAGTCCGTGACGGGCGTGTATATTATGACCGAGCCGTCGTGGGAGAACCTGCAGGAGAACCTGGCGCCCACCTCCTCTATGAGGGGGGTCACGAGGGTCAGGGAGAGCCACCTCCTGGACCTCTCCTTCACGCTCTTGTAGATTGGCTCCCTTTCCAGCGCCGCCCTCTTCACCGATATCTCGTCGACGTGCGACTCCCCAAGCACTGAGTCGGCGAACACCGCGCGCCTCACGAAGCCAGCTGCGGCTCCCTCAGCCCCCGTGGCCCACACCTCAAGGGACTCGAAGTCGTCGAAGGACAGCGAGAGCTGCCTTATGGCCTGCGGATCCCCGTAGGCCTTGAGCGATATGGCCTCAGCTAGCGCCCTTAGGGCACCCTTCCTGAACACATCGAAGAAGACTAACAGCCTGCTAGCCCTCCTGACCCACACGAAGTGCGACACCGGTATCACGACGCTCCTCAGCGAGCGCACCGAGCCCAGTGAGCTGGGGTACTTGAGGACGAAGTCGTACTCCAAGACGAGCTCTGCAGAGTTGCCGGGGTAATTCATCGGCTTCAGCGACAGCCTCTCGTTCCTGATCGAGTTCATCCACGCCCTGACGGCCCTGGCCCTCTGCCTCTCCTTGCTCTCTAGGTAGTAGCTGTGGAGCGCGGTGAGGAGGTCGGTCATCGGCCCTCCCCTCACAGCGTCGAGGAGCTTGCCCTTGTCGCCCCTCACCACGTAGAGCATCATCGCCTTCGGCATCTCGCTTCCCAGGGAAAAAGTTGCCAAGGCCTAATATAAACTAATAGGATTTAGGATCCCAAGTCCTCTGCGGGGATGCCATACTCCTTAAGCCTGTCGGCCACGTAGATTGGGGAGCCTGTCCTGAGGGCTATGGCTATTGAGTCGGAGGGCCTGGCGTCTATGTGCCACCTCCTGCCGCCGCCGTCCTTGAGGACTATCGTCGCAGTGAATAAGTTGTCAACCAGGGCGTCTATGGTCACCTTCTCCACAGAGACGCCTACTGTGTCTAGGATGTTGGCTATGAGGTCGTGGGTCATCGGCCTCCTCATCCTGACGCCCTCCAGGGCTGACTGGATGGCCACAGCCTCAAACTGACCTATGAATATGGGCAGGACGGTGCCCTCCCACCCCTCGCAGGAGAGCACGACCGCGTACAGGTCCTCCCCGGCGGCGGAGACCTTGTAGACGCCGACCACGTCAGCCCTGCTGTACTCCTCTTCCATCAACTTCCACCGCTTTGCTACAACACTCGCGCCCCCCAATATTTAAGCTTTGGCCCTGGCCTCTGCGGCAAAGGTTATTTGGGCAGCGGCCCCCATATAGTGGGGGTGAGGGCTCGTGAAGCTGGCGATATTCGAGGACGAGCTAGTCGAGAACTTTTACCCCCTCACGTACACCAGGGCGGTCTGCGACCTCAGGGTCGGCATATATGACTTAAAGCACAGGACAATGAACGCGGTGAAGGTGGAAGTCAGCGAGGTCAACTTCTACGTCAGGAGCTATCTCACTGAGCTGTGCAGGCACAGGCTCGCCGAGGAGGGCATCAAGGCTAGGGTCAACGAGGGGGGCGCCATCGACGACGACGTGGTGCTCGTGAATGGGAGGCTCCTGCTAGCTAGCGGCGCTGACTCCAAGTTATCCAAGCTGGTGCGTGAGGAGGGCGAGTTCATGCTTCTGTGCAGAGGCGAGCTAGCGGCTGCTAAGCTCTCCGCGCAGAGGGCTGCGCGCATTGAGGGCAGGCTTCTGAGGCTTGACATCTCAGGGCTTGTCAGCGAGCTAAAGGGCGAGGTCAAGGTGCTCACCGACGACGGCCTGCCGCTCCTCAGGTACCCGTGGGAGATAATAGTCCGCAACGCTGAGCTCATAAAGGCCGACTACCCAAGCTACGTCGAGGGCAGGGAGGGCGGGGGCGAGATGGGGGAGAAGGTCACGGTGTACGGCAGCGAGCGAGACGTGTTCGTGGACGAGGGGGCTGTGGTGGAGGACTTCGTCGTGCTGGACGCCAGAGAGGGTCCCATATACATCGGCAGGAACACCAAAGTGCAGCCCGGCGCCAGGATAGAGGGGCCGACCTTCATAGGGAGCAACACCATAATCGTGGGCGGCGCTCAGATCCGCGAGGGAAGTAACATAGGCGACGTGTGTAGGGTCGGGGGCGAGTTCGAGGAGTCCGTGATGCACGGCTACAGCAACAAGTACCACGCCGGCTTCATAGGCCACGCCTACATAGGGGAGTGGGTCAACATAGGTGCCATGACCACCAACTCCGACCTGAAGGACACATACGGCACTGTGAAAGTTGCCGTTAGGGGCGAGAGGGTCGACACCGGGCTCATGAAGGTGGGCTGCTTCATGGGCGACATGGTCAAGACGTCGATAGGCGTCATGATATACACTGGGAAGAAGATAGGCGTCGCCTCCCACCTCCACGGCGTGATCTACGAGGACGTGCCGTCCTTCACGATCTACGCAAAGTCCCTGGGCGCTGAGCCCGTTGAGCTCTACCTGGAGTCGGCCATAGAGATACAGAGGAGGATGATGAGGAGGAGGAAGAGGGAGCTCAGGGACTACGAGGTCGAGGTCATAAGGAAGGTATTTGAGATGACTGAGGAGGAGAGGAGGAGGGCTGGCGTCAAGAAAGGGAGGTTCAAGCTGCCCTAGGGGCCGCAATCGTTAAATCCTTTTGAACATCTCTAGAGGGGGGAGCCATGCAGGAGCACTACATGATTAGGGAGATAAGGGAGGGTCCCGAGGCCCTTAGGCGAACCCTTGACGCCCTGGCCCGAGAGGTCGAGGAGGTCAGGAACCTGCTGGAGTCTAGGGGGCTCCGAAGGGGCTTCGTGATAGGCAGCGGCACAAGCTACCACGCCAGCTTAGTGCTGCAGTACCTAGTCAACAAGTTCACTGATTGCAGGCTGGTGAGCGTGCCAGCGTCCGAGTTCACTGACTGGGCCCCGGGTAAGCTGAGCGGCGAGGTAGTCCTCGCCTTCTCCCAGTCGGGCGAGAGCACCGACGTGATAGTGTCAGTCAAGATGGCGAAGGAGAGGGGGGCCACCGTGGTGGGGGTAACCAACACACCCGGCAGCACCTTGACCAAGTTGTCTGACGCCTACCTGCTGACGAGGGCCGGGGAGGAGAAGGCCGTGACTGCCACCAAGACCTACGACGCCCAGCTCATCGCGTCGTACGTCCTGGCGCTGTCGCTGGGCGGGCGCGGGGAGGCCATGGACGAGCTCAAGGGGGTCGTCAGAGCCGTCGAGTCGGTTCTCAAGAGGGAGGGCGAGGTGAGGGGCTTGGCTGAGGAGCTGAAGGGGGCTGAGACCATGTTCGCGCTCGGCAGGGGCGTGAACTACCCGAACGCGCTCGAGGCCAGCCTAAAGCTGAAGGAGGCCGCCATGATCCACGCGGAGGGCTTCGCGGTCAGGGAGTTCCTCCACGGGCCGATACAGCTCGTCGACGAGACCACGCCTGTTCTGGTGCTCATCCCTAGCCGCAGGGCCCTGGAGGAGTCTAGGAAGACCCTCGACAAGCTAATGGGCTACGAGGCCCCCGTGGTCGCAGTGCGCGCGGAGGGTGTGGACGTCAGCGAGTACTCCGCCCATGAGGTCGAGGTGCCGTCGGTTAAGGAGGAGTACTCGGCGCTCACGGTGATAAAGGCCGTCCAGCTGCTGGCCTACTACACGGCAGTAGCTAAGGGCCTGAACCCTGATAAGCCGACCAAGCTGACTAAGGTGGTCAAGTGAGCAGGGACAGCGCGAGCGCCCTAGCCACAGCTGCAGCCCGCACCCCGGACAGCTGGTAGTCCACGTCGCTGCTGCTCTCCAGGAGCTCGCGCACAGGCCTCGAGCGGAGGACCTTAACCGCCTCCTCAAGTACAGGGTCAGGGAGGCGGCGCAGCACGGCGCGCGCTAGCCTCATTTTAGCTAGCTCTCTGCCCACAGCCGCCCTCCACAGGCCCTCGTACGCTGACAGCGACCTGGAGCTTAGGTCGCCTCTCGACCACGCTAGCTCTATGGCTCTCGCCGCTGCCCTAGAGGAGATGGCGCCCACGAATAACCCCCCTCCGGTCGTCGGCTTGGTGAAGCCCCCAGCGTCGCCCACCAGCAGCACGCCGTCGCCCCACGTCCTGCTCAAGGGGCCCGACACTAGCACCACGCCCGCCAGTAGGCGCCTCCTCCTCGCCCCAGCGACCCTGCCCTTCAGCCTCGGGTGCCTTGCTAGCAGGTGCCTTAGTAGGGGGAGCACTGGCCTCCTGGAGGCGGCTAAGCCGATTCTGGCCTCGCGGTCGCCCGTGGGGATGAGCCAGGCGAAGAAGCCTGGCGCCCACCTGGACCCGAGGTAGATCTCGACGAAGTCTGGATCCACGTCCCTAACGCCCTCCAACTCTACCTGAACGGCTGGTAGCGCGCCCCTGAGCATCCTCGGCGGCTTAGCCCCAACGGCTCGAGCCAGCAGGAACCTCGGCCCCGCCGCATCGACGACCACGGGGGACCTCACTGCCACGTCGCCGGCGTCCACCAGCCACTGGTCGCCAGCGCGCCGAACCGCACGCACGCGACGCCTCAAGAGCACCTCTGCTCCGCTCAATAGAGCGACGCCTAGCAGCGCCCTGTCCAGGAGGGGCCTGTCGACGACGACCGCCTGCACGCTCGGCCTCTCGACCACCGCCTCTGTGGCGCCTGAGGGGGAGTACACCTTAGCCCCCCTAACCGCGTTCTGGACGTACTCCCCGCTCAGGGGCAGGCCTAGCGCCCAGCGTACGCAGCGCGGCGTCACGAGGCCAGCGCAGTGAGGGGGCTCGCCGACGACCCCGTGCTCCTCTAGAACCACCACCCTAAACCCCGACTTCGCCAGCAGGGAGGCGACGAGCAGCCCCGCTGGCCCGCCCCCAACCACAGTGACGTCGGCCGCGAGCTGGGAGCACCTGGATAACACCCGGATAACACCACCTAGCCCTCTTAGGTGGCAGCGCCGCGCACCAGCCCACTACCGCCCCTCTCTAGCGACCAGCCTCCAGGGCGCGCGCCCCTCGCCTAACTCGCGCCTAAGTGGGGTAACAGTTATCCTGCGACAGTACTCCTTGACCAGCATCTCCACGAGCGACATTAGCTCGTTCGGCCTGCTCTCCTCCATGTCCCTGAGGTGCCTCTCGAGCTCCGGGCACGTGAGGCCGCCGCTCGGGGCGAAGAGCCTCCTGAAGTAGCCCTCCATGTAGGCGATGAGGGGGTGCCTCTCCCTCTCCAGCTCTAGCTCCGCTGACAGCTCAGCCTTCCCGAGCCTGTCAAGGGTCTTGAGGATGAGGGGCGAGAGAAGGGCCCACACCACCTCGTTGCTCATAGGGAATAAGCCAAGTCGCCGCTATTTAAAGCTAGTGCGGGGCAGGACCTCCACGCGCAGCCTGTGCGCGGCCAGTCCGAAGCCTGGGACGACCCACGCCCCGAGTCTTGGGGGGAGGCCCGGCTCGTAGGCCACTATCAGCCACACCTCGCCGGGGCACTCGATCATCCTCTCCAGGTCGCTGGGGGAGGGGGCAACGCTGGGGCCTGGGTGGCTGTGGTAGACGCCGACGTAAAGCAGACCAGCCCTCCTGAGCTCGCCCACCCTCTCGATCCACTCAAGCTCGTCAAACCAGAAGGCCTCCCTGCGGCTGGCCACGTTCCCCAGCCTCAGCGCATCGACCACCAGTAGCGCGTCTCGCGCGGCGGCGACCCCTCCCATCACGCCGCAGGCCTCGCGCGGGTACCTTGCCCTGGCGTCGCTGACTATCGCGTCGCGCGCTCGCTCAGTCAGCAGCAGGCGCCGGAGTTGCCGAGCCCCCCTCCACGGCCCCTTACAGGAAGAGGCCGAGGCCACTCTCCCTCCACCGCTCGCCGACTATAGCCACCTTAGCCCCGCAGTACTTGCACTTGTTGTCCCTGGTCAGGTTCCACTCAGTTATCCAGAAGCCGAACCTCTTGATCACTGGCTTGCCGCAGCTCGGGCAGTAGGTGTTCTCTCCCCTGTGCCCCGGCACGTTGCCCATGTAGACGTAGTTGAGCCCGAGCTCCCTAGCGGCCCTCCACATGGACTCCATTACGCTTATGGGCGTCGACTCCCTGTCGATGTACTTGTACATGGGGTAGAAGCGGCTTATGTGGAGCGGGGCGTCCGGGCCCAGCTCCTCGACCTGCCACCTGACCAGTCGCTTGAACTCATCCAGGTCGTCGTTCACTCCAGGCACAACCAGGTAGGTGGTCTCAACGTGGACTCCCCTCTCGCGCATGAGCTTGGTGGCTTCGAGCACCGGCTCTAGGCGCCCCCTGATGACCTTCAGGTAGGTCTCGCTCCTGAATGACTTTATGTCCACGTTCACCGCGTCAATGTACTTGACCAGCTCCTCTAGGGGCTCCGGGCATATGTGGCCGTTCGTGACGAGCACGTTCCTGAAGCCCTCCCTCTTAGCCAGCTTTGCGGTCTCGAGCACGAACTCGTACCATATTATCGGCTCGTTGTAGGTGAAGGCGAGGAAGGGGACCCTGACGTGCTTCATGTACTCGATCACGTCCTCCGGCTCCATGTAGTCGCCGACAACCCTCTCCGGCGGGTACTGGGATATCGTGTAGTTCTGGCACCAGGGGCACTTGAAGTTGCAGCCCACCGTGCTTATGCTGACTATGGGGCTCCCAGGGTAGTAGTGGAACAGCGGCTTCTTCTCTATGGGGTCCACGTTGAGGGCCGTGACCAGCCCGTAGTTGAGCGTGTAGAGCTCCCCGCCCCTGTTCTCCCTAACCCCGCAGAACCCCCTCTGCCCAGGCCTGAGCACGCAGCCCCACGGGCACAGCCTGCACTTGACCACGCCGTCGCCGAGGGGCTCGTAGAAGTCGGCCCTCCTGACGTGCCTGGGGTCTAGCTCCATGCCTAACCCCGACACTCTAGACTAGTTGGCCGAGCGTAATAAAGCTTAGCTGGTCCTCGTGTCCTCACCCCCTCCTCACCGCTGCGGCTCATAAACCCCCTCGTCATCGGACCTAAGTAACGTTTATCGCCCCCCGGCTATAAGGTTTGCCCGCATGAGCGGCGTCAAGCGCCTCGGCAGAGGCCTGATGATGCGCGGCAAGTACCTGCGCATGCTAGTCGAGGGTAGGAAGGGCACCACCGTGAGGCTGGGCAGGCTGGTCCCCTCATCCAAGATCGTGACCCTGTACAGTGGGGGCAGGCCCGTCGCTCGAGCCCTAATTAAAGGGGTCGTCCACAAGAGGGTGAGCGAGTTATCCGACTTAGACGCTAGGAGGGATGGCTTCGCCAGCAGAGAGGAGCTGCTGCGCGAGCTCGAGAGGGTCTACGGCAGGCGAGTTCAAGGCGACGAGTACGTCACGATAATAGAGTTGGAGGTCATCGGCAGGGTCGGCGACGCGCCGCCGTGGGCTAGGCCTGACTTTGACCCCAGGCCCGTGGCTGAGTGGGGGCTCAGAAGGGCCGAGGAGCTGGGGCTGAGCGATGAGGAGGTCGCGATTCTCAGGAAGGTCTTGGAGGCTGGCAGCATAAGGAGGGCGGCCATCGAGCTGTACGGGTCCCTGAGCAAGAGAGGCAAGATCAGGAGGGTTTTGAGAAAAATATGCCGCGCTATGGCTGGCGAGGAGCCTAGTAGAGCTTCTTGATCACGCCCAAGGTCTCGTCTGTCTTAGCTATGGACTTGGCTGGGTCGGTCTCGATCTCAGTCACTGCCCTTATGGCGTCCACGTTCTCTGGGATGACGTTGGACTCGTTCGGGGTGCTCCACATCAGGTAGACCTCGTAGCCGTCCTCCGAGATCGATATGCCGTCCTCCCACACCGGTATCTCGTAGAGGTCGGCCCTGGGCCTGCCGAGGTCCCTGGCGATCTCGAACACGGCGCTCAGGCCGTCCACGCCGTCCTCGCCTCGGACGAAGACCACCCTCGGCTCGTCCCTCAGGACGCCTATCACGTCGTCGAGCGCGACCTTGCCCTTCATCTCCAGCATCGCCGCGTGGAAGTGCATCATGTTGTGGGAGCCCTTGGCGGCCATGGTGACGATGTTGAGGTCTGGGATCACGGTCTTGGCGTCTGGGCCGTGGTGAGAGGGCACGTGCAGCTCTGGCACGACGGTGTTCATTATGCCGGCCCTGCCAGACTTCCAGGGGTCGACAGCCCTCCTGAATATGACTATCCTAGCCTTCTTGACGCCGAGCTTCTCGTGGATGCCGCCCACGACCCTGCATATGGCCGTGGTGTTGCAGCTGACGACTCTGACGAACTGCCTGCCTAGCGCGCCCTTGTAGTTCCTCTGCGCCACGAACGAGTAGCCAGCCACCTCGTGCTTCTCGCCTCCCTGGAAGATGGCCTTAACCCCGTACTTCTCGTAAATCGGCTTGTTCTTGGCCCCCACCTTGGCTGGAGTGCAGTCAACTACGACGTCGACCTCGCCGGCCTTGAGGAGCTCCTCCAGCGTCCCCTTGACGTCTATGCCAGCCCTCTTCATCTCGTCTACCTTGTCGGCCAGCGAGGCGTAGATCGGCAGGCCCTTGGCGACGGCCATCTTTATCCTCCAGTCGTAGACTATGTCGGATACGCCGACTAACTTCATGTCGTCCTGCTTTAGCACCGCGTCAGCGACCCTCTTCCCTATGACGCCGTATCCGTTTACTAACACCCTCACTGGTGCCTTGGCCATGGCGCCACCCCCGATAAGTAAAGGACGGACGTTATAAAAACCTTTATCGCGCCTTAACCAAAGAGCTTAAAGCGCGGTCGGGCCTAGTCTTAGGTGGTGACGGTCGATGATAGAGGAGCTTGGCATCAGGACCCTGGACGACGTCGACGTGAGGGGCAAGACCGTGTTCGTGAGGGTTGACATAAACTCCCCAGTCGACCCAGAGACCAAGAGAATCCTGGACGACACTAGGATCAGGAGGCACGCTGAGACCATCAAGGAGCTAGTTGACAGAGGGGCCAAGGTCGTGGTGCTAGCGCACCAGGGCAGGAGGGGCGAGCCCGACTTCATAAGCCTCAGGCAGCACGCTGAGATCCTGGGCAGCATCCTAGGCGTTCCCGTGAAGTTCGTCGACGACATATTCGGGGATAGGGCTAAGAGGGCCATACGCGAGCTGAGGGAGGGAGAGGTCCTAGTGCTCGAGAACGTGAGGATGTGGGAGGGCGAGACCGAGAAGCGGAGCCCTGAGGAGCACGCCGAGAGCGACCTGGTCAAGAGCCTCGCTCCGCTCTGCGACGTCTTCGTCGTCGACGCCTTCGCAGCCGCTCACAGGCCCCACGCGTCCCTAGTGGGCTTCGCCCCTGTAGTCAGCGACTACGTCGCTGGCAGGATAATGGAGAGGGAGCTCGTGGCCCTGACGAGGGTGCTGAGGAGGCCTGAGAGGCCGTGCATCTTCGTGCTCGGCGGGGCCAAGGCCGAGGACTCCGCCGACGTGGCTGAGTCCGTGCTGGGGAAGGGGATAGCCGACGAGGTGCTGACCGGCGGGCTGGTGGCCAACCTGTTCCTCTACTCGAAGGGCGTCGACATAGGTGAGCCTAACGTGAAGGTCCTCGAGAAGAAGGGCTTCCTGGAGTTAACTGAGCGGGTGAAGTCGCTACTCAGCAAGTTCAGCGACAAGATAGCCCTCCCAGTCGACCTGGGCGTGGAGAGGGAGAGGGGCGTCAGGAAGGAGGTCGCAGTGGAGGCGCTGCCGACGGAGTGGCTGATCAAGGACATAGGCAGGAGGACGATGGAGCTGTACGCCTCGAAGCTCAGGGAGGCCAAGACCATAGTCATCAACGGGCCTATGGGGGTATTCGAGGAGCCGCCGTTCGACCAGGGCACTAGGGCCGTCTTTGAGGCGGCTATAGAGTCGGGAGGCTTCGTGCTGGCTGGCGGCGGCCACACCGTGGCTGCGCTCACCAAGATGGGGCTCGCGGAGAAGGTCTCGTACGTGAGCACTGGCGGCGGGGCCCTCATAGAGTTCCTGATGAAAGGCACGCTGCCCGTGGTCGAGGCGCTCAAGAAGTACTCAAGGCGCGGCAGCTAGCTACACGATCAGGTAGGCCATCGAGGCTATCTTGGGCCACCTCTCCGCTGCTTCTTTTGCCACCGGCCCCCTGACCTCCGTACCCTTCGGGTCGCCGTCTGGCGTCATCAGCACTATCGCGTTGTCCTCGAAGCACACCCAGGTCCCGTCGGGCCTCCTGTAAGGCCTCCTCTGCCTCACAACGACGCCCCTCATTATCTGCTTCCTAAGCTCAGGCTTGCCCTCCCTTATCGAGACCACGACCATGTCCCCGACGGCTGCCCCAGGTATCCTGCGCCTCACAGTCTTGGCGCCTATGACGCCTATGACCTTGGCTAACTGCGCCCCCGAGTTATCCGTCACCTTGACCAGCGAGCCCACGAACACGCCCGGCGTTAGATGGAGCCTGTACGAGACTCCAGCTACCCTCGCGCCCCTCTTCGCCACGAGCCCCACCCCCCTAGCTCCTCTTCATCAGCACCACGAAGGACACCGTCTTAGCTAGGGGTCTGCACTCACCTATAATGACCTTGTCCCCCTCCTTGATGTCAATGCACGGCGGCAAGTGGGCGTGTATCTTCCTGTGCCTCCTCTCGTACCTCTTGTACTTGGGCACGTAGTGCAGGTAGTCGTGCCTGACGACGACCGTCCTATTCATCTTGACGCTGACAACGGTGCCCTCCAGCAGGATCCCCCTCACCGGCAGCTTGCCGTGGAACGGGCAGTTGGGGTCGTCACACTCCCTCTCAGGGGGCTTTATCCAGGGTATCCCCACGTTCCTAGCCTTGGCCATGAGCCGCGCCCCCATAGGGGATTCCTCACCAGTACTTAAGCTTTTTCTTAATGCGCTCCTCAGGGCGCCCGAGGATCAGCCCCCCGTCGACCCTCACGACGGTGCCGTCTGGGAGCGTGAACTCGAATGTGCACACCGCCTTTGGCACAGTTCTCCTCCTGCCATCCCTCGACGCTATCCTAAGCGTGTTCGCAGTCTCGTCGACCACGACGCCGGAGATGCCCACGAAGCCCCTATGCCTACTCTCAACGACCCTCACCAGAAGCCCTATCAGCTCGTGCTTCACTAGGTTCCTCGGGGTAACCCTCATCGGCGGGCTCGCTCCCTCTTTAGCTCCTCCTCGCGCTGGATGGTCAGGATCCTGGCTATTGCCTTCCTTATCTCCCTTATCCTAGCTGGGTTCTCCACCGCGCCCCCGGCAGCGTGGGCCATGCCCCTCAGCCTTATCAGCTCTAGCCTCAGCTCCCTCAGCCTCCTCTCCCTCTCCTCGGGCGTCATCTTCCTTATCTCGTCAGGCCTGAGCAGCGGCAGCCTCGCTCACCTCCTCAGCCTGCTTCTGCTCGACTATCCTTATCCTGTCGGGCAGAGGCGAGGGCGGCATTATCCTGACCTTGACCCCGTACACTCCCGGCTTGAGGAGCACGGTGACCTTGGCCTCGTCCACGAAGGCCTCCCTCGGGTGCCCCGACTTGGCTAGGACGCCGGCCGTGTACTTCTCGAACCTGGCCCTCTCGCTGGTCAGCTTGCCGCTTATGACTATCTCGGCGCCTTCAGCCCCAGCTTCCATTATCTGCCTGAGGGCCACGAAGGCGACCCTCCTGAACTTTATCCCCCTGACCAGGGCCCTGGCGATTCTGTAGGCCATGACCTTGGCGTTTAGCTCGGGGTTCTGTATGGGCACGACGTCTATGTGGGGGCTCTCGAGGCCGAACCGCTTCTCCAGTATGGCTGCTATCCTCTTTATGGTGGCTCCCTTCCTGCCAATGACGAGCGCCGGGCGCTCAGCGTAGATTATGATCCTCGTGCCTATCGGGGTCTTGGAGATCTCTATGTCGACGTACCCAGCCCTGCTCAGCTCCCTCGACAGGAACTCGTGTATCTCCATCCTCTTGATTCCTTCCTCGATGAAGGCCTGCTGGGTCGTTGGCAAGCGGGGCCCCTTCCTTACATTTGTCCGTTCTAACTAGAGGGGGTCTTCTTAAATGTTTTGCCCCTACCTCTCCTCCAGGGCTATCTCAACATGCACGAGGTCCTGGAAGTAAGGAGTTGCCCTGCCAAACGCCCTAGGTATGTACTTCCTGATCCTAATGCCCTTGTGCGCCGACGCGTGGACGACCCACAGCCTGCTCGTGTCGAGGCCCTTGTACTCTGCGTTGGCCTCAGCGTTCCTCAGGACCTCGAGTATGGCCTTGGCCGCCTTGACTGGGTACCTCCCAGCTGGCCACCCCTGGAGCCCCCTCCTGTGAGCCACCTTCCCGTGAAACCTCCTGAAGGGAACTGGCCTCCTCATGGCTATGACGTCCTCTAAGAACCTCCTGGCCTCGTCCAGGTGGAGGCCCCTGATGCAGTTGCATATCTCCACGGCGTGCTTGAACGATATCCTCAGGTCCCTACCAGCCGCTATCGCCGTCCTCGAGGGGTCTAGCTGCACTGAAAAATGCCACCTCGGCAACGCCAGCACCCCCAGGCTCCCGACCACATACGCTGGCAAGTCTTATAAGCTTTACTTGACACAACCCCTAGCGATGCGAGGCAAGGTCGCCGCCGCCCTGAGGCTGACTAGGATAGAGCACGGGCTCATGGTGTCCCTCGCCGTGCTGACTGGCGCCATAGTGGCGCGAGGGGGCCTGCGCTCTGGCGACCTAGCGGCTGTCGCCGTCGGGATGCTCGTGGGGCTGCTGGTCGAGATGGGCGTGTTCGGCCTCAACGACTACTTCAACGTCGAGGAGGACAGGGTGAACGCGCCGGACAGGCCCCTCGTGCGCGGGGACATCAGCAAGTCGGAGGCGCTAGCGCTATCGCTCGCCGCTGTGGCCCTGGGGCTCGCTCTGCCGTGGTACCCAGTGCGGCTGCCCGTGGAGTCTACGGCGCTGCTCTACTTGGTGGTGGCCCTGGACCTGGCTTATAACGCCCTGCTCAAGAGGTACGGGCCGCTGGGCAATGTCGCCGTGGCCCTGTCAACTGCTGCTCCCTTCGCCTATGGGGCCCTCATAGTCGCGCCGTGGCGCGAGGTGCCGCTGAGGCTCTGGGCCTTCTCCCTCATAGCGTTCCTCGCGGCCCTCTCCAGGGAGATAGTCAAGGACGTGATCGACATGCCCGGCGACCTGGCGGCTGGCATAAGGACGCTCCCCCACATGCTGGGGCCCCGCGCGTCCTGCAAGGCCGCTGCGTGCATCATGGCGTGTGCCATGCTCGCGAGCGTAGTGGTCACCCCCCTGGCTGAGAACTGGGCCGCGTACTTAGCTGCCGTCAGCCTGACCAACCTAGTGCTCGCCCACTCGCTCTCCGCGCTTAGGGAGGGCGGCGGAATCCCGAGTAGGTCGTCCCTCGAGAGGTTCAGGAGAGAGTCGCTGGCCGGGATGGCGCTGGGCATCGTGGCGTTTCTGTCCAGCTCGCTCTAGCGCTCGCCTTATAAGGCCCTCAGCAAGGGCTAAGCGGTGGTGAGCATGCGCGCTGAGCAGTTGGGGGCAGGCCTCTCGGTAGCGCTCGTGCTACTCGCTGCCAGTGCCGCGCCAGCACTAGCTGCCCCCAGCATTATAGAGAAGCTCCTGTCTCAGGTTCAAGCGGAAGTCATAGACACGCTGGTGAAAGTGTTCAATACCGTGCTGATAATAATGAGGGTCGCCTACTTCGTGCTCGGCGCCATAGGTGTGTTCCTCTGGGCGTCAGGCATAGAGGGGTACAGGGGGCGCAAGCTCATAATAGGGGCAATAGTTTTGGCGATAGCCGTCGAGTACCTGTCCCGGGTGAGGCTACTGCCCCAGGGCACCACGGCCGGCGGGTCGAACTTTGGAGGGTAAAGCTGAGCTCTACTTGAGGGGCACGTACATTGAGGACCTCGTCGCCCTCAAGCCAGGGGCGCCGTGGATGACCCTCTTGGTCGTGGGCGCGAACTCGCCGAGGTAGTGGCCTATCATCTCGGGCGCGATCTTGACCGGGATGAACTCCTTGCCATTGTAGACGTGTATTGTCAGGCCCACCATCTCGGGTAGGACCACCATGTCCCTCACGTGGGTCCTTATGGCTGGCTGCTTCTTGCCCTCGACCATAACCCTCCTAGCTCTCTCTATCTTGTCCAGCAGCTTCTTCTGAGCGTCCGTCATGCCCCTGAGCAGGCTCCTCCTCTGCCTAGACGGCAGTAGCTTGATGAACTCGTCCCTTGGCATCTTGAGGAGCTCCTCGAGGGTGTAGCCCCTGTACCTGAACTCTGGCATTGCTGGCCCCTGACTCTATCGCTGGGCTTTAGATAAAAACCTTTCTACTTGCCCTTCCTCCTGCCAGTCCTCCTGGGGGCTATGTGGCCCACCTTCTGGCCTGGCGGCGCCGTCCTAGCTGCTGGCGTCAGGCCCTTCGGGTGCGAGCCGCCGCCAGCTGGGTGAGCGTAGGGGCTCATGGCCTTGCCCCTGACCGTCGGGTACTTCCAGGCCTTAGAGCGCGACAGGTGGTACGCCCTGCCAGCCTTGAGGAAGGGCTTTTCCACCCTCCCGCCAGCCGCGACTATCCCTATGGTGGCCCTAGCCTCACTGTCTACCTCCCTCACCTTCCTGCTCGGCAGCTGAACCAGCGTCTTGTTCCCCACGTGGGTCAGGACTACGGCGTACGTGCCGCTCGCCCTAGCTAGCTTGCCCCCGTCGCCAGGCCTCAGCTCGACGTTACAGACCTGCGTCCCCTCAGGTATCTTGCCGAGGGGCAGGATGCTACCGAGATAGGGCGGTGCATCTGCCCCGTAGTATATCTTCTGGCCCACGGCCAGGCCCTCTGGGGCTATCATGAGCATCTCGACTCCGTCCTCGAACTTGACCCTGGCGACCGGAGCCCCGCGACCTGGGTCGTGGAGCAGCTCAACCACGCGCCCAACTATAACCCTCTTGTGGAACTCCTCAGAGTCGTAGGGCCTGTACGCTACCCTCCCCACCCTCTTCCAGCCGGGGAACCTGAAGACAGAGCCGCCCCGGCCCCTCCTCTGCACTATCAGCCTCTTGCCCACCGTTAGCCACCTCAGAGCATGCCCAACCTTGAGGCTACGTCCACGGCGCTATACTCCTTGGCCAGCTTAACATAAGCTTTTTTCTCCCCCTGGGGGGTGATCAGAGCATTCACCTTCACCACTCTGACGCCAAAGACCTCCTCAACCGCCCTCTTTATCATGTGCTTTGTCGCCTTCCGGTCCACTATCAGCACCAGCGTGTTCTCCCTCTCGACCTTGTCTATGGCCTTCTCGGTTATCACCGGCCTAATTATGACCTTGTACGGGTCCACTCAGCTCACCCCCAGAGCCTCTCTATCTCGCTCAGGGCTGACTCGGTGTATATCGTCAGCCTGCCGGGGTCGCCGCCCGGGGCCAGCAGCTCGACGTTGAGGTTCCTAGCCACCACCACATCGACCCCTGGGAGGTTGCGAGCCGCCCTCGATATGCCCCTGTCCTCGCCCACCACGATGAGCACGCTCTTGGGCTTCTTGTACCTGCGCCCCCTCATCTTGCCGCGGCCAGCCCTTATCCTCCTGCCCTCCTTGGCCCTCACGACATCGGGCCACACCCCCAGCCTCACTAGCGCGTCCCTGACCTCCGACGTCCTCTTTAGCTCCTCTAGCTCATCCACTACCACCAGCGGCAGCTCTGGCACGGTCTCGACGATGTGCCCCCTCCCCTCGACGAAGTGCCTTATGGCTGTGGCAGCCATGGCCGACATGAGCGCCAGCTTCTTCTCCCTCCTGTTTATCCTCTCGTGGATGACCTTCATAGTCGTCGGTGGATGCGCCCTCCTGCCCCCGACAGCCTGGGGGACGAGGGCGGCCCTAGAGGATCCCTTAATTCTGGGAACCCTGGCGACGCCGTAGCCGACGCCCCAACTCTCAGCTGTCGTCCTCTTGCCAGCCATAGGGTCCCTGCCCTGGGGCTGGATCCTGGCCGTGTGAATCGAGTGGAAGGCTCTCCTGATGAGGTCGACCCTGACTGGCGTCGCGAAGGCGCTGGGGAGCTTGACCTTGCGCACTGGGCTGCCCTCTAAGTCATACACCGTGGCCTCGAGGGGCCTGGCCTCCAGCTTGAAGACCTCAGCCGCTGGCACCCTCAGCACCCCGCCCCGTGGTGCCTATGTAAGTGATCTTCGGCTTGCCCGTTACGGCGCGCCTCGGCGGCCTGATGGGCTCCCTGAGCTTAATCAGCCTCTTGGCGGGGCCCGGCACTGAGCCCTCTAGCAGCACGTACTGGTTCCGCACGATGCCGTAGTGCTTGAAGCCGCCCTTTGGATTTATCAGGCTCGGGTCGTCGCCTATCATCAGGATTCGCTTATTGTACTCCGTCCTCTGGTGGAAGCCCATCTGGCCAGCCCTGGGCGTCGTGAACATGACGGCTGGCTTCGTTGGGCCTATAGACCCTATCCTCCTGGCGCCCTTCCTGTGCTTGTGCCAGCGTGGCAATATCTTGACGCCGAACCTCTTGACCACGCCCTGGAAGCCTTTGCCCTTAGTGACTGCAATTACGTCCACGTACTCGCCCTCCTCGAACACCTCGCCCACGGTGATCTCCCCGCCCAACTTCTCCAGGGCGTACTTAGCCGCCTCCTCCGGGGAGCCGCCGACCGCCATCTCGAAGATCTCAGGCTTCTTCTTCCCTATTCCCGTCATCCAGGGCTGAGTGCAGACTATGAGCCTGACCTTGGCCAGCCTGTCCCCCGCCTTCTCAACATCCCCGGCGAACTCGCTGGGGGACCTGAACACCTTAGGGACCGTGAAGACCCTGTCGATATACCTAGGCAGCTTCTCGGCCCACACCTCAGTCAGGGCCCTCAGGCCGTAGGGCGTCCCCTCGTAGGCCCTGACGCCGACGACCACTAGAGGGGGGCACTCAATTATCGTGGCCGCCTTGAACACCTCCCTCTCGTAAAAGGGGCTGTTTGGGTTGTCCTCGATGACGAATACGTGAGTCATGCCGACCTTATACCCAGCAAAGCCGAGCGGCTTGACCTCGTCTACCCTGGGCCACCTCCTGACTCGGGCCACTATGCTCTTGGCCCTGGCCCTGGGGTAGTAGGCCATCGAGCCCTTTCGGGGCCTAGAGTCCTTGACCATCTTTGGCCACCCGGCCAGTAGCTTGGTCACTATTCAGTTGCCTCTTAATAAAGCTTTTGAGGCGCTAGGTGCGCGAGGAGGTTGATTATCGCCAGCGTTGAGAACACGGCCTCCTCGGTCCTGACGGTGCGCGTGCCCTGGTCTGGGATGAAGTTGGCCACGACGTCGCACACCTCACGCAGGTCGGTCCCCTCAGCCTCGCTGATCTCAAAGAGGCCAGCCTTCGGAGAGCCGAAGAGCACGAGCACCCTCTCTGCTCGGCTCAGCCCCTCCACGAGCTCCTCGAGGACGCTGGGGTCAGACACGAGCCTCCCTCTCCTCGACGTTCCGACCACGAAGTCCGCTTGAGACGCTGCCCTCGCGCTCCTCAGTCCCTCGCTCAGCACTACGACCCTGTACCCCCAGTACACCCCGAACTCCTCGGGGCTCGCCACTCTGTGCCTGCCGCAAACTGGGTCTACGAGCACGGTGACCCTGCTCCCGGGCCTCAGCTCACCCTCGGCCCTGACTCGCACCAGCTCGTCGAGCCCGACATCGACTAGGCAGTGCGCGCCCCGCCTCCTAACGACGACTCCCTCCCTCAGGGTCTCCGACCTCAGAGCCCTGAGCCTGCTCTCCAGCGGATGGTGGGGAGTCCTTAGGGGCGGCAGCAGGCCCGCGAACCTCAGCTCAGGCCTGAGCTTGAACAGCCTCCTCCTGAGGTACTGGGGGGTCTCCATGTAGTCGAGGATCAACTTTATGAGGGGCGAGTCATCGGGGGCCCCGCTCCTGCCATCCTTAAACACCACGACCTCATCGACCCTAAAGACAGCGCACGCGCGCCCTATCAAGCCCAGCTTCGCGGTCTTCTCCCTGAGGGTGGAGCAGTCCTCTAGCAGAGAGGAGGGCAGCCCCACAGCCAGCCGGGGCCTAGGTAGGGGCGCTGAGAACTCGAGTCGCATTTGCTAGCTCCCCGCTTGCGCGAGGCGGGGCTAGCCTACTTCTTTTTCTTCGACTTGCCAGACTTCCTAGAGCCCTTCCCCCTGGCCGCCTCCTCCTGGCTCTTGTCAGCGAACTCCGTGCCGAAGAATATTGACGTCCTCTGCCTCCCTCCCATGGTTCCCTCCCCTATAACTGCCGCGCGCCCCGTAATAAGGCTTATTCCCTCCGCGCCGCCTCGGAGAGCCTCCAGTAGGCCACCTTGCCCCTCTTTATCTCCTCAACCAACCCCTCCCTGAGGAGGATCCTGAGGACGTAGAACACCTGGGAGTGCGTTAGGTCGGTCTGCTTGACGAGCTCCGAGGTTGGCAGCTCCCCGTGCTCCCTCAGCAGGTTGAGGACCAGCTTCTTCCTCTCAATCACCCTCGCGGTAGTCCTCCGCGGCATCGCCAGGCACCATAACCAGGCGGGGTTGGTATACTTCAGGTATTAGGAGATAAAAATCTTTGCACGCGCTACCTGCCAACGAGCCTCCTCAGGGCTGGATACATCTCGAGGATCCTCTCCTGCATTATGATGCCCTGGTACTGCAGGATTATGTCGATCATCAGCAGCAGGCCTATCCCCGTCCCCAGTACGCCAAACAGATTGCTCAGGACGGCGATCAGGCCCACGACGAGCCCGCTCACGATGGTCAGCACCGGGATGTACCTCTCGAGGAGGGAGGCCAGGACCCTGGCAGACCTCCTGAAGCCTGGGACCACGAGCTGCGCGTCGACCAGCTGCTGGGCCTGGCTCCTCGGGTCCATGCCCGACGTCTCGACCCACGCTATGGAGAAGGCCACGGAGAGGGCTATGAACGTGAGTGCGTAGACTAAGAACCTAAGCGGGTCCTCCATCACCGCCATTATGCCGGAGGGCGGGCTGAGGTAGTACACTAGGCAGCCTGGCAGGGGCTCCAGCCCCGCCTCGGTCGCCCTGTACATCGCTATCAGGTTGAACCACGGGTTGCTGTTGTCAGGGTTGAGGCGGGCCCAGGCCAGCCTCGAGAAGATGTGTATGTCAGCGAGGAGCGCGGAGACCAGGATGACAGGCACGTTGGATACGTAGAGGAACTTAAATGGTATCTTAGTCCTCAGGCCGCCGTACCTGCTGGCAGCGACTGGCACCTCTATCCTCATGTTCTCCAGGTACAGCAGGGCGGCGAACAGCACCACTGTGGCCGCTAAGCCCGTCAGGTCGGGCAGGGCTGAGGGCCTGACCACTACCTTGCTCAGCGCGCCCCAGTCCCCGGTGGCTGTCGCATTGGCGACGGCGTATATCAGCGAGGGCACCACGCCGACGTAGAGGCCGTCCGCGAGGGGCCCCACGGGCGAGAACAGCTGCCAGAACATCTGCTGGGCGACGCCGGCCGCTATGAACAGGCTTATGCCGCTCCCTATGCCCCAGCCCTTCTGGAGCATCTCGTCCATGAGCATGAGCAGGAGCGTGGCGCTCACCAGCTGGGCGAAGACGAGGACGGCTGTCGAAGTCGGCAGCGGGCCGTACATGCCGCCCACTATGTAAGCCAGGGCCTCGACGAACGTGAACACTATTGCGAATAGCTTCTGGAGTCCCGTGAAGAGCGAGCGGCCCTTGGGCGAAGACAGGTCCAACTTTATGATCCTGCTGCCGACTAGTATCTGCCATATCAGGCCGCTGGTCACTATGGGCCCTATGCCCAGCTCCATTAGGGTGCCCCTTCGGGACGCGAGGACTATCTGGAGGAAGAAGAGGCGCTGGTAGAGCTCTGGCGAGTAGGAAATGCCGTAGAGGGGGACTTGAGACATCACTAGGTAGAGGGCGAGAACGACGCCCGTCCACA
Organism: uncultured Thermoproteales archaeon; assembly: GCA_964497915.1. Taxonomy (GTDB): domain Archaea; phylum Thermoproteota; class Thermoprotei; order Thermofilales; family CAYSTQ01; genus CAZCFI01. The sequence goes on along the minus strand of CAZCFI010000005.1, from coordinate 24,331 downwards.
GCAGCCTCGTCCTGAAGGGAAGCCTGGTGGGGGGCCTAGGCACCTCTGGCAGGACCCTGAGCAGGGGCTCGAAGGACTCGAAGGACACCATCACTCCCCACCCCTGATGAGGACCACGTCGCCGCCAGCCTGTCTAACTTTCTCCACCGCCCTCTTGGTGGCGTCCACTGCCCTGACGACGACCCTCTTGGTGATCCTGCCGGAGCCTAGCAGCCTCGTGTAGCCCAGCTCGGTGACATCTACTTCGTAGACGCCCTCCTTCAGCGCCGCCTTGCCCTCCCTCACCCACTCGTCTAGGCTCTCGTCGAGCTGGCCGACGTTAATGCACCTGGGCCTGGGGACGATGCTGGGGTGCCTCGTGAAGCCGTGCTTGCCGTACCAGTCGGGCGCGTACTTGACGACCCACGTCCAGTAGTGCTTGTGATAGCCAGCGTGCCCCCTGCCCCCTCGCGTCCCGCTCCTCCTGTGCTGGCCCACCCTGCCCCAGCCGTGAGTGCGCCATCCCCTGAGGCTCTTGGACTTCCTCTCCCTCCTCACCACCAAGGAGGGCCACCTAATTTCGAGTTCTGTGGCCGCGCTCATTAAAGCTTCTAGAAACATTTATTTAAACCTCTCGGGTTAGTGATGGTAGCGCTGCCCACGGTGCCCTCCATGGAGGAGTGGGTCCCAAGGACGTGGGTCGGGAGGCTGGTGAGGGAGGGCAAGATAACCTCGATAGACCAGATATTCGAGCTCAACCTCCCAATAAGGGAGGTCGAGATAGTCGACGCGCTGCTGCCCAACTTAGAGCAGAAGGTGGTCAACATAAACATAGTGCAGAGACAGACTGACGCGGGGGAGGTCAGCCAGTTCCAAGCCGTCGTGGTCGTCGGGAACTGTGACGGCTACGTCGGCGTCGGTGTTGGCAAGGCCAGGCAGATAAGGCAGGCGATCGAGAAGGCCATAGTCGACGCTAAGCTCAACATAGTCCCGGTGCGGCGCGGCTGCGGGAGCTGGGAGTGCCTCTGCGGCGAGCCTCACAGCGTGCCCTTCAGGGTCATGGGCAAGTGCGGCAGCGTGAGGATAGAGCTCCTGCCAGCCCCCAAGGGCGTGGGCCTGGTGGCTGGCGAGGCGGCGAAGGTCGTGCTTAGGCTCGCTGGGATCAGGGACGTCTGGACGCGCACTAGGGGCGAGACCAGGACCACGATAAACTTCGTCAAGGCCACCTACGACGCGCTGAGGAAGACGTACGCCTTCAAGACGCCGGACCAGTGGTGATTCTCGTGACGCTGCTGGCAGTCGTAAGGATAAGGGGCAGAGTCGACGTTCCGCCCGACGTCAAGAAGACCCTGGGGCTGCTAAGGCTCCATAAGAAGTTCCACGCCGTGCTGGTGGACGATAGGCCGTCGTACTTAGGCATGCTGAGAAAGGTTCAGGACTACGTGACGTGGGGCGAGATAGACGAGGAAACGCTGGCACTCCTGCTGAGGAGGAGGGGGAGGCTAGAGGGCGGCGCTAGGCTGACCGACGAGTACGTCAGGAAGTACGGGTTCTCCAACATCGACGAGTTCGCTGAGGCCCTAGTGGAGGGCAAGGCGAAGCTGACCGACATCCCGAAGCTCAAGCCGGTCTTCAGGCTAGCGCCCCCCTCAGGCGGCTTTAAGGGGACGATAAAGAGGCACTATGGGGACGGCGGAGAGCTAGGGTACAGGGGGCCAGCCATAAACGAGCTAATTAAGAGGATGGCTTAGCCCCGCTCAGCTTCTCGGTGTAGTAGCTGACTATGGACCTCCTGACCTCCTCGAAGTGCTGGGGCAGGTTCTCGGGTGGCAGCCCCCTCTTGAGGTATAGCGAGAACTGCCTTCTGTAGCGCTCTGGCGACGAGAGTAGCATCTTGGCGTACTCAGCCACGTGCTCGCCCCTTATCCTGGAGTCGTCGGGCAGTATCTTCTCGCCGCACGGCACCTTGAGGCCAGCGTCTATTGCGCCCTTGGCGGTGGCGAAGACCACAGCCCCCCTGACGGCCCTGTGCAGGCCTATGTCGAGTATCGCCTCCTCGACTCCCTTGAGGAGGGCCTTATACCCGACCATCAGGCCCACTAAGTAGGCAGCTGGCGTGTTGTTCGTGTTGCCCATCCACTTGAACTTCCTGACTAGCTCCCTGCTGTGCACTGAGACTACCGTGACGTCACCTTGAGGCTTTGCGACGACGACCTGCGCTATGATATGCTTGCACGTTTTGCGCACGACCAGCCTTGGCTTACCTGACCTCAGGAGTTTGATCCTCTTGTAGTAGTTCGTGAGGCCCTTCCTCCTCCTCTTCAGCGGCACCCGGTATCTGCCGCCCCTCGCCATCAGTACCTCCTCGCTAGCCCGTGCTCAGCTATATACACCTTCAGGTGGCGGAGGCTCCTAAAGGCCCCGCCCTTGGCCATCATGTACAGCCTGCGGTAGGTGGCCCTGTCGATGGCCTTCCTCCTCCTCAGGTACCTGAGGTACCTCCTCAGGGCCCTTATCTTAGCGACCCACACCTCCTTCTCGTTAAACCTCGGCCCCTTCCTGCTGCCGGGCCCCCTCCTCCTGCCCTTCTTCCTCTGCGCGTGCCTGAGCCTTACCCTGCCCCTTGATGGAGTGGAGGGGGGCCTGACCCTTATGACGCCGTCCTTGATGAGCTTCCTGACCTCCTCCCTCGAGATGACCGCGCTCACCCTGTCGAGGGCCTCCGGGTCTATCCAGATCCTGCTCTCCCCGACGCCCAGCATCTCGGCCGCTAGCCTTCTGACGAGGGATGCATCGCTCACTCTCTCACCCCTGGGTTGAGGATCCTTATGCCGAGCTCGGCCGCCCTCTCAATAATCTCCATCCTCTTCCTCCTGCCCACCGTGCTCGCGATCCTCACCGCCTCCCGCTCGGGATCCACCCTGCTGAGTTCCTCCACGTTGTGGACTATGACCTCTCGGAAGCCGCTCGGGTGCAGCCCCCGCACCTCCCTGGGTCCCCTGTAGCCAGCCTTGACCTTCTCTGGGTAGCCCTTGAGCTGCAGCCTTATCTTGTTGTCTAAGCCCTTGGGCCTCCTCCACGACGACTTGGCTATTGACGGCTTGGCCCAGCTGTCCATCCTGACGAACCTGGGCTTCCTGCGCTTCATCTCCTCCCTGAGCTTTAGGTACCGCACTAAGCTCCGCGCCAGCTTGGGCTTTGCCCTCACCACTCCCCGCTCGGAAGCCTCAGTAGACATACGCCACCAGCACCCCTCCTATCCCCAGCTTCTTGGCCTCCCTGTGAGTCATGACGCCCTTCGGCGTCGAGACTATGAGTATGCCTATGTCCCTGGCGGGCAGGTACCTCTTCTCCCACTCCTCAAACTCATTCTTCTTAACGGGGAAGCGCGGCTTTATGACGCCGCACTTGTTTATCCTGCCGAGCAGCTGGATCCTGAACTTGCCGCCCCTCCCGTCGTCGATGTACTCGAACTCGCCAATGTAGCCAGCCCTCTGCATGACCCTGAGCACCTCAGCTACGAACTTGGAAGCTGGGTACGTTATGCACTCCTTCTTGCCCCTCATCTCGTTGTTCCAGATCGTTGAGAGGGTGTTGGCCAGCGGGTCTATCACCACCATGCGCTAGCCCCCTCCATACACCCAGCCAGGGCGAGATATGTCTTTCCTCACATGTACTTCTTAAACCCTATCCTCTCGGCGACCTCCCTGAAGCACCGCCTGCATATGTACAGGTTGTACTTCCTGATTAGGGCCTCGTGGGTGCCGCAGATCCTGCACCTATAAGCGCCCTTCCCGAACTTCCTCTCCTTGGGCGGCCTTATCTTCCCCACTCCCACCACCTCACACCAGCTTAACTCCGAGTAGCTTTGTCATGAACTCCATGGCCTCCTCCCTGGTGACCCTGTGGTTCCTGCCCACCCTGGACCTCTTCCTGCGCCTCCTGGCGACTCTGTAGCCTGGCCTCTCGAAGGCGATTATGACGTCGAACCCGAATATGCCTATGCTCGGGTCGTACTTCACGCCGGGCAGGTGTATGTGCTCGTCCACCCCAAAGGCGACGTTGCCGCACTCATCGAAGCTCGACTTCTTGATGGTGTAGTTCACGGCCTCGAGGGCCCTCTTTAGGAACTCTATGGCTCGCTCCCCCCTAAGCGTCACCATGACTGCTATGGGCTCGCCCCTCTTTATGCCGAACTCCTTTATGGTTCTGCGGGCCCTCCTGAACGAGGGCTTCTGGCCCGTCAGCTGCTCCAGCACTAGCGCCGCCTTCTGCAACCTCTCCCCCGACTCGCCGACGGCCATGTTTACTACCACCTTGCCTATCTTAACAGCCCTCATCGGGTGGTCCTTGACCAGCACGTACTCCTTGGGCGCCTCCTCACTCATGCTTGAAGCACTCCTCCGGGACGCTTATTAAGGGTTCCTCGACCCCTATTGGGAAGACATAGTCGAGGATCGTCCTGAACTCACTGCCGCTCGGGGACTTGAGCGTCACGATTGCCCTCGACCTCTTGAAGATCTGATTTATCTCGGTGACGGTCCCGACCCTCCCGACGTTCCTGCCGTCGATGACTATCGCCATGACGCCAACGTCCATCTTTATGTGGTCGAGTATTTCCTGGTCCGGTATTGCCATCTTGACCACGTCGTACGTCTTGTACACGTCCTCGACGGGGTTCCTCGGGTCAGCGACCCTGATGAGGTGGTTGCGGCCGTCGTGGAAGTGCAGCTCTATGTGGCCGCCCTTCACGGCGGTCTTGCCCTCCACCCTGAGGAGCTTGAACGTGGCCTCCTCCTTACCTATCGGATGGAGGACCATGAACTTGACTGGGTGGGGGACCACCCTGTAGGTCTCGCCAGACGCCAGCTCGAGGACGTCCATCAGCCCGACGGGGAACTTGTAGTCCCGAACCACCCTCCCGTCAACCCTCACCTTCCCCTCCCCCAGTATCCTGCGGGCCTCCCGCATGGTCCTGGCGTAACCCAGCACGTCCCTGAGCACTATGCCAAGGGGGATGCACCTGTGCAGCGGGTGGGGCCCTGGGCTGGGCTTCACGGTCCACGTGTACTCCTTCCTCAGTATCGGCCAGAAGCTTGGGGCCAGGCTCCTCCTGAGGTGCCTCAGGCTGCCACTCCTCCTCTTCACGCTGCAGCACCCCTCTTCCTCTCTATCACCCTCCTCCTCCACTCGTCAGACAAGTCGAGCTTGGTTATGACGACCTTGGACGGGTGTATGGGGTAGTACACCGTCGTGCCGTCAGCCTTCGTTAGAGTGGCCCCCTCGACGTAGATCCTCCTCTTCTTTAGGCTGACCCTGACGACCTTCCCCTCGTGGCCAGCGAAGCTGCCCCTGACTATCAGCACGGTGTCGCCCCTCCTGACGGGGAGCCTCTTGATCCCCAGCTCCCTCCTCAAGGCATCGGAGAGGGGGGCGGTCATGTCCTTGACTCTCAGGTGTAGCGGCTTGTTGTAGTACGCCCTCCTCTGCTTGCGCGGCTGCCTCGAGGTCGTCTTCGCGGTCGCCAATTCCGAAACCCCCACCGTGGCTAGAGAAATTCCAAAAAACGGTTAATAAACTTTCCTCAGCTCGCTAGCTCACTCGCCCTTCATGCGCTTCCTAATGTCCTCTCGTATCTTGTCCCAGTCCACGTACTTGGTGACTAGCTCCTTTAAGTGCTGCCTGAGGAGCTTCATGGCCACGTCCCTGCCCAAGCGGGAGACGTTCCACGTCACGAAGGGTGGGTAGAACGAGGCCTTCTCTACCTTGGGGTTGCCGTTCTCGTCAACCCTGAACCTTATGAAACCGAGCTCCCTCAGGTAGCAGACGTCGTTGGGGCATAAGATGTCTATCTCGTTCTGCTCCTTCTTCAGGTAGAGCAGCTTGTAGTCAGCAGCGCTCTCGATTATCCTCCCGCAGACGCACTGAATCTTGGGCTCCTCAGCTCCTTCACTCAAAGGGAGAACCCTCCCTCGGCTCTATTTCAAATAGATGCCTTGGCTATTAAACTTTATTGCGGCCGCTCCATTCACTGCGGTTCGCCTCTAAGCTCTAAGTTGGGTCTGCGCCTCTAGGACTGGCGCCTGCGGCAGGGGACCTGCGGCAAGGACTCCGTCTGCAGCGCTCTGAGGCCGCGCCGCAAAGGCCAACCTTTATATACCTCATTTGATGTCTCCTTCAAATGGTGGCGGTCATGGGGGCTGCGATGTACTGGCTCTACGTGCTACTGACGGCACTAGTGCCTGGGTTCTTAGCGACGTGGCTAGGGGTGGGGGGCTGCTTCCTGAGGATCCCCATGATCATGTACTTCTTCGGCGCATCGATAAAGGAAGCGTACTGCGTGAATCAGGCCGTGATAGCGCTGACGACGGTGCCTGGGGTGATCATCCACTACAGGCATGGGTACGTCCACAGGAGGGGGCTCTTGATAGCGTCCGCTGCCGCCTGTCTCGGAGTGTCCCTGGGGGCTTACGCTGTGGCAAGGTACGTCCCAAGGCTGGTGCTCAGAGTGATCTTCGGCATGGCGTGCGCGCTCATAGGGGCGTACGTGCTTGGGAGCACTCTCAGGGGCAATGGGGGGGCTAGGAGGGTGGCGGGCGCGGAGGAGGGGCCAGAGTGCGGAGCTAAGCTCTTCGCGCTGATGTTCCTAGCGGGCTTCGCCACGGGGCTGTGCGGCTTTGGAGGAGGCATATACTTCGTGCCCGTGTTCATGGGGCTGGGCTACGCGACGCACGTGGCCATCGGCACGTCCAGCGCCGAGATGATATTCACCGGGGGGCTGGGCTCAAGCATCCTAGCGTACCACGGGCACATGAACCCATCACTGTTCCTAAGCATAGGGGTGCCGACGTTAGTGGCTTCGTACCTCGGCGCGAAGGCAGCCAAGAGGTCGCCCCCGCGCGTGCTCAGGCTTGCATACGCGGTGCTAGTGAGCGCGGTGGGGCTCTATGTGGCTGTCAGCGCTCTGGCGAAGCTCGGGTTCGTATGAGTGGAGGCGCTGGCTAAACGCGCTTACTACCTCTCCCCAGGGGAGTGCCGCGGGTGCAGCCTAGGCGCTGGACGCCGCGGCCGCCGTGCAGAATGGAGCTGCAGAGTTGCAGCCTTGTGGGGGAGTGCGGCCGCCGGGATTCGAACCCGGGATTATCGGCTCGGGGGGCCGACGTCCTAGTCCAGGCTAGACGACGGCCGCCCTCCGATAACCCCTTTGGGCCCGCTTGATATAAGCATTTCGCCCTAGCCAGCCTCGCGGACGGCCTCGACGACCTCGGGGAAGAACTCCCTGAATGAGCAGAACCTAGAGCGGTCGTAGCGAGACAGGGCGCCGTACACCGCCCTCATGTACGCGAGACCCCTGGCCTCGCACTGCCTCAGCAGGCGCTCTAAGCTTCGGCTGTCCAGCAGCCCGAGGCTCTCAGCTATCCTGAGCTTCACGGCCTCGACCACGTGCTCGCCGACGTGCCACCTCGGGTCCGCGCAGGCTCTCTCCAGGGCGTCCGCGCTCATGGACGGGGGAGCGGGCAGGCCCTCCAGCACCCTCCGGGCGAGCTCCCTCACGCGGCCCGCCAGCCCGCTGAGCTCCTCGGCGTGCTCCTCAACGACGACGTCCACGAAGGCGTGGCTCAGCTCGTGGAGGACGGGGTCCCAGCTCCTGAACTCGGGGGGGCCGCCCTCCCCAACCCTAGTGGGGGCCACAAACGCGTAAGCCACCCCCCTCACGGTGCACCCGTAGCTCATCTTGGACAGGGGCAGGAGGACGACCCTGTAGCCTGCCATCCTGAAGCCGAAGAAGCCCTCAAGCAGGCCCACTATCCGCCCGACGTCTATGAACTCTCGCGCCCTGCGCTCGACCTCCTGGTAGAACCCGAGGTGCCCCTCCCAGAAGCGCTCGAATCCAGACTCCCGGTAGAAGTCCCCGAGGGCCCTAGCCAGCTCGACCAGCGGCTCGCGGCCGCCAGCTCTCTCCACCAGGTCCTCCGAGAGGGGGTCGGCCAATCCAAGCTCAGGGGCTCCGAGAGGTGGGCGGCGAAGCAGTGAGGAGCGTCGAAGGCGAAGCCGCGGCTGATCAGCTCCTCGAGTAGCTTGGCGGCTGCGTGCCCCCTAAGGGGCTCTGAGAACCTGAACACGTCCCGCGCGTAGGGGAGGCTGGGGCCCAGCATGCCCACCTCCCGCCAGCTAGTCAGTGCGAGGACAGAGTAGAGGAGCTCCACCCGCTTGTCCACGCCGAGCGCTGGTCTCGCAGCCACGCCTACGCTATGGCGGAGTCGGGTAATATCGCTTGCCCTAGCAGCAGCTCGCCGCTCTGCGCAGCGGGGAGCGCGAGCTAGCTCGAAATGCTTATATACAGTCGGAGGAGAGAGGTTTACGAGCCTGGCGGCCGTAGTCTAGCCTGGTAGGACGTCGGCCTGCCACGCCGGTGACCCGGGTTCGAATCCCGGCGGCCGCACCTTACTGGCGCCCCTTCTCCTCAGCCAAGCTCTCCTTCAGTGAGAAGACGACCTCGCACTCCTCGTCGCCCTTGTACTCGCACCTAACCTCCTTGGACTCGCACCTCCTGCTGGTGTACGTCTCCAGCACCCCCTCCATCAGCCCCCTCACCAGGTTGCACGAGGGGTTCTCGCCAACGAGGGAGGCCGCGACCTCGCACTCTATGCAGCTCTTGAACCTGACCGCCACCCTGCCCTCGCTAACCTCGTAGCCCGTGGGGTTCAGGAAGCCCGTCGACTTCAGCATCTTTAGCAGGCCCTCGACGAGCTTGGCCAGGTTGGGGGCGAAGTTGCTGATCTTGGGCCCCTCCCTCAGCCCTATGCCCCTCCCGGACTCGTAGAGGAAGTAGAGGCCCGTCGCCCCGAACTTCCTTATCACGTTCTCCAGCAGCCCCCTCAGCCAAGGCCCTGGAATTATGACGGCCCTGTACATGCCCCCGAACGTGGTCACGGGGAACTCTATGTCGGCCGCCGCCACGCCGGTCATGAGAGGGTCACTTATCCTCACCCCCCTGACGCCTCGGGTCCTCTCGAGGAGACGCCTCAGGTCGCCTAGGTCGACGGTCGCCTGGGACAGGTCGGCGAAGAAGCTTATCCGCTTCTCCCCAGCCTTGAAGTCCGTCGTTATCGTTGCCTCGCTTATGTCTACCCCGAAGTTGTCTATCAGCTCGAACACGCTGTCGACGACCTCGGGGACGTTGTCGGCAACTATGCTGATGTACACTATCTGCCTGTCGGGGACGAGCAGCAGCGTGGGCACGTCCCTGCTCATGTGACTCACCAGATGTAAAGAGTATTCTGCCAGCTCTTGCTATAAAACTTTTACATAGTTCAGTGAGTCACTCCAGGCCGTGGAGCACTGAGGCCAGGGCTCCCAGGAGCACTACGTCGCCTCCGAGCGGCGTCAGCTCTATCCTAGGCACTCTGTTTATCGCGTAGTCCCCCACGTACCTCCTTATCGGGGGCAGCACCAGCTCTGGGTTGTTGAGCGCAACGCTGCCGCCGACGGTTATCAGCTCTGGGTCGTAGACGTTGATCACGTTGGCGAAGCCTATTGCGTTCAGCCTGCCTATCTCCTCGACTATCTCGAGGGCGAGCCCATCGCCGCGCTTAGCCGCGTCGAAGAGGAGCTTAGCGGTGATGTTGAAGGGAGAGCCGGCCATCTTCAAGAGCAAGCTCCCCTCGACCTCGCTTGGGCTCTTCTCCTCCAGCAGGAGCCTCACGAAGTTCGGTATGTTGCTGCCCGAGCAGTACGCCTCCCAGTGCCCCCTCTTGCCGCAGCCACAGACGAGCCTGCCCTCCTGGTCTATGACTATGTGGCCTATCTCGTGAGCGTTGCCGTCCTTGCCGAGCAGAAGGTGCCCATCGACAATGGCGCCTCCCCCAATCCCCGTGCTCAGCGTTATGTAGACCAGGTTCCTGAGGCCCCTGCCCAGGCCGAAGCGCCACTCCCCCAAGACTGCAGCGACGCAGTCGTTTAGGACCGTGACCGGCAGCCCGAACTCCTCCTCGAGCGGCTCCCTCACTGGGATGCGCTCGAAGGGCAGGTTCGGCGTGTTCACGATCACGCCCCTCCTGATGTCGAGAGGGCCTATGGTCCCCACGCCTATCCCGACGACCTCGCTCAGCTCGGCCTCTGTCAGCAGCTCTCGCACCATCCTGCAAATCTCGCGGCTCACCGCCAGCTCATCGCCCTCCCTGGGGGTCCTGCGGGTGGCCCTCTTGAGGACTCGGCCCTCCTCGTCGCCCAGCGCCACCCTCAGGTTTGTGGCCCCTATGTCCACCCCTATGGCGTACCTGGTCAGGCGGCCTCACCCCACTGTCTAGTCTGAGCGCGGCCCTTATAGAATTTCCAGGGTCCTCGCCAGGGGCACAGCCCCGCCCCTCGTGACCACGAGAGTGTCCTCGAACTGGGAGACGGGTGCCCCGCTGACCTCGACTAGGACGGGGTAGCCCTCGGCAATCCTACGCTTGAGCAGCTGCGCTATGCACTCCCTAGCCCTCTCGCGCGGGTAGGCCCTGAGGAGCCACCTCTCGGCGAAGGGCAGCCCGTCGAACTCGCTCCTTATGTACTCGATAATGTCGGCCAGCCCCCTAGCCCTCCTGCGGCTAGCGCGCCTCGTTAGCCTGAATATGAAGGCGCGGCTCGCCTCGGCCACGTAACCCCTCCCCACAGTCGCGAAGGGCTCGACGGCGTACACCTCACCCTCGCGCATGACGCTGCCCCCCCTCGTGGCGACGTTCGGGACTACCTTGCCCGCATGGAGGTTGTACCTCTCAATTAGGTGCCCCGTGAGGTTCTCCACGGGCCTAGCCCCGTGCTCCCTGACCCTCCTCTCTATCGCGCGTCCGACAGCCCCCAGCGCCACGCCAGCTCTCACCACTCTCTGGGCCTCGCGCAGGGCCTCGACACTGGCCTTTACGAGGGCGTCGTGGGCTGGGGACAGCGACACAGAGACAGCGGCATCCACTATGTAGCCGTCCACGTGGGCCCCCACGTCCACCTTGACTATCGACTTGGGAGGTACCACGGTCTCATCGCCTGGGGGCGACGTGTAGTGGGCCGCCACGTGGTTTATCGACACGTTCACCGGGAAGGCTGGCCTGGCGCCCAGCCTCCTTATCTCGGCCTCGAGGCTCTCGCATATCCTGAGCACGCTAACGCCCTCGTCCACCATGTCGAGGGCTGCGCTTAGAACCCTGCGGACCACGTCGCCTGCCCTCTCGTAGGCCTCCATCGCGGCCTCAGGCAGGGGAGGGGGGCTGCGCGACGCCACAAACCCATTTATACGCCCGCGCTGATATATAGCTGAGCCAGGTGCAGCCCATGCGCCCCAGCCTCAGCGGCTTGGTCTGCGGGATTCTCGAGGAGCTCAGGCGCGACGCGGACGCGAGGGAGCGCTTGATAAAGGAGTCGCGCGAGGTGCTCGATCGCGCCAGGAGGCTCGTCGTGTCGGTCCACGCCGGCAACCTTGAGGAGTGCGAGAGGCTCGCCGAGGAGCTGCGCGACGCCGCCCGCAGGTTCGCCTCTCAGGCCAGGGAGAGACCTAAGCTCTACTATAGCGGCCTGGTGCGTGACACTCTAGCGGAGTACGTGGAGGCTCTCCAGTTCTACACCATCAAGGTTAGGGGGGCCTACCTGAGCCCCAGCGAGCTAAGCGACGCGCCCCCGGAGTCGTACGTGCTGGGGCTGCTGGACGCCGTGGGCGAGCTTAGGAGGGCGCTCCTCGAGGCCCTCAGGAGGGGGGACGTCGGCGAGGCCGAGAGGCTCCTGAGCCACATGGAGGACATATACTCCGCCCTATCCCTCTGGGACGTGCCCGACGCCGTCCTACCGGGCTACAGGAGGAAGTGTGACGTGGCCAGGCAGGTCGTCGAGAGGTCTAAGAGCGAGCTCATATACGTGAAGTCGTCGCTGGGGGTGATGCGAGAGCTTGCCAAGAGGAGGGGCGGTGAGGATCCCTAGGGGCTTCTCGCTGAGCGTGGCCCGCAGGGCTCAGAGGATCGTAGCAGCGCGAGTCGTCAAGCGAGACCTCATCTCGGCCCGCGAGGTCGAGCTGGTCGGCGGCGTCGACGTGGCTTACTCTGGAGGCGTGGCCGTGGGGGCGTGGGTCACGCTTGACTACGAGACCATGGAGGTGGTGGACGAGGCTGTCTCCGTGGTCAGGCTGAGATTCCCCTACATCCCCACGCTGCTTTCCTTCAGGGAGGTCTCCCCCGCGGCCTCAGCCTACCTGAGGCTCAAGGTCAAGCCCCAAGTGAGCCTGGTCGATGGGCAGGGCCTCCTCCACCCCTACAGGGCGGGTTTCGCCAGCCACCTGGGCGTGGTGTTGGACATAGCCACAATAGGCGTCGCCAAGAAGCTGCTGTGCGGGAGCGTCGGTGAGTGGCGCGGCTCTTGGGCCCCGGTCGTGGACAGGGGCGAGGTCGTAGGCGCCGCCCTCAAGTCGAGGGGGGGCAAGGTGGTGTATGTCAGCGTGGGGAACAAGGTCAGCTTGGAGACCGCGCTCGAGATAGTAGCCCGCTGCATCAGGGAGCACTGGCTGCCCGAGCCCATCCGAGCCGCGCACAACTTAGCCACTAGAACCGCGAGGGGGCTGCGCGCCCCTAGCCGCGAGCGCCGCCCTCCTGATGATCTCTGACGTGCTGCTCAGGGGGCACCCCTCGTACCGGCGCTCGAGCCTCACTATCCTCACGCCCTCCAGGCCTCCAGCCGACCTGAGGGCCCTCTCTATCCACGACTGGTCTGGGCCCAGCAGCACTATGTCCGGCCTCACCGCCCTGATCACGCCCAGGAGGTCGAGGTTCTCGCTGCCCAGGATCGCCTCGTCTACGTACTTGACGCTCCTCACCACCTCGAGCCTCTGGGCCTCTGGGACCACGGGCTCCCTGCCCTTGAGCCTCTTCACCGTCTCGTCCCTGGCCACCACGACGGTCACGTGCCCCAGCTCCCTGGCCCTCCTGAGGAGGTACAGGTGGCCGGGGTGCAGGATCTCGAACACCCCCCCGACGAGCACCCTGGGCCTTCTGCGCCTAGGCCACTCGAAGTCGACGGATCCCAGCAGCCTCAGGGCGTCCAGAAGGCCCTCAGCGTACGCCACGCAGGACAGAGCTGTGAACGGATCCCCCTTGTCCAAGTAGTACCTAGCGTCGTTGACGTATGCCTCCACGAGCTTCAGCACGTACTCTAGGCGCTCTCTGGGCACGGGCGAGCGGGGGCGGCCCTTGAGCCGCTCCCTCGCCTGGCTCAGGGCCTCCTCAGCGCCCCTGATGTACCTCCTCACCCTCTCCACCGCGCAGCTCTCCGACGACACGCTCCCACCTCTCAATGGCCTCGGCGCTGACGCCCGCTAGCAGCCTGAGGGCCTCAGCCTCCACGGGATGGAGGTGGCCCGGTACCACTAGGCTGTGCGGCGGCGGGCCGAAGTCGATGCGAGTCAGCTTCGGCAGGGGCGCTCCGCGCACTAGCTCCGTGCTGCAGCCAACCCTCGCGAGGCCGACCGCGAGGGTGTCGTCGCCGATTATTCCGAGACCCCTCCTGTCCTCGATGGCCGAGAGCACCTCGATGGCCTCCCTAACGGTCATGCACTTTCCTTCCTCGACCCTGAGATCCAGTAGGAGTAGAGTGTGGAGCCCCCTCTTCAAGTTATCGTACAGGACGTCGTAGGGCGTCTCGGGGAGGTACCCGAGGTCTGGCTCCGGGTAGACCACGGTCACGCTGCGCCCGAATTTGTAGGACTGGAGGCCCGTGGCCCCGCACACGGCTGACACTATCGAGGGAGCGTGGATCACCCTGGTCCTGATGCCGCGCTTGATGGCCTCGAGCCTCACGGCCACGTGCGTGGTGGCCACGAATGGGTCGCCCGGCACCAGGATCGCCACCGTGCCCCTCTCAGCCCTCCTCAGGATTGCCTCCTCGCCGCCCTCCAGGTCGCTCCTCCTGAGCCTAACGACCCTCTTGCCCACGAGCCCCTCCAGCCTGCTTAAGTCAAGCTCTGGGAGCAAGCTCGTGTACAACTCCACGTAAACGAAGTCCGCCCTCCTGAGGACCTCTATGGCCCTGAGCGAGAGGTCTCCGTCGCCAGCTAGCCCGAGGCCAACGAACACCAACTCCCCCATCTCGCGTTATAGGGCACGGCCTCAGGCTAAAATCGTTGCCGCGAGGAGGGCTGCGTAGGCGAGGGCAGTGTAGGCTAGCAGGGCCTTGGCGCACCTCGCCCCGTAGTGGACGACCTCCGTGACGCTCCTGAAGCCCCGGTCGCCCAGCACCTTGGCCCGCTTGCTGATCACGCCAACCCACGCCCGCGCTGGCTCGAGGCGCATCGAGCCCGCGACAGCCTCCTCGCATAGCTTGAGGACCTCGCCCTCGCTTAGGTTGGAGCCAAGCGGGTAGTACTTTACCCTGGGGACCACGCCAGTCAGCTCGTGGTTGTCGGTGGTGATCACCTCAGCTACGCTGTAACCCTTGGCCCTCAGGCCCCGCACTAGGGCGTCCCTGAGCCCCTCGACCATGTTGTTGGCGTCGATGACGACGTAGGTCGCGGCCCTCCCGCTAACTGAGATAGTGATGGCTGCTATCCCGTCCCTCCCGAGCTCCAGGGAGTTGTCTAGCGCCGTCCTGTGGAAGCCGACCTCGACCACGCGCTCGCCTCTCACGCTCAGGAGCCTCTTAGCGAGGCCTGCAGCCAGCGCTGCAAGCTCCTCCCACATTTCCGTCCCCTCAGCCAGGCTCAGGTTGTCGCCGCTCACGGCGAGAGAGTTGTGCGCGTCGACTAGCGCGACCCAGCACTCGCCCTCGCCCAGGAGCCCGCTCACCTCGTCCTCGAGCCCCTCTGGCAGGTCCTCCATGCCCCCGCCCTTTCTAGAGGCCACCACGACAACCAGCCTCCCAAATCGCTGCCCGACGCACCTGAAGTTCTCGCTCTCAGCGGTGAGGACTGGCGTCACGTCTGCTGGCTCAAGATCCCTCCGCTCGAGGAGGCTGCGGCGAATCTCAGATATCAGCTCCTCGACCTCGCGGCCGTCCACCATGTCCAGGCTGTGCGTCGAGGCCCTGCGCAGGACCAGGGCCCCAATGCCAGCCTCACCGAGGGACTCAACGACCCTGTTCGGGAACACGCTCGACCCCACGCTCCTCAGGGGGCCTGGGTGGAGCCTGGGTAGCACCATGGCGTACTCGCCACCACGGTCGCCCTCGAAGAGTACGAAGGCGACGCTCACCTCCCCCTCGCTCGCCGGCCCCGAGGAGAGAGCCTCCTCCATCTCCCCGCCGTCGCCTAGCAGGAGGAGCCTCGCGAGGGCCTTGAAGACCCCGAGGCCGCTGCCCCCCATGAGCTCAAAGCCCCCCCTGTCTATCAGCCTGAGGGTCGCCTCAGACGCCACCAGGCCGAGCGCCACCCCCACCACTGGGAGTGGGGAGAGAGCTCCCGCGGCGGCTAGCAGGGCCATGGGGGCGGCGTAGGCAAGTGGCACCAGCGCTGGGAGGACGGCCCTAGTGGCGAACGACCTGAGGGCTACGTGCGCCAGCGAGTAAAGGGCGGCGTAGGAGGAGAGGAGCGCTCCTAAGGTCGGCGCCCTAGGGCCTAGAGCCAGGGCAGCGCACAATAGAGTCGCGACCGATGGCAGCGTGACGATGGTCGCTAGCCCCAGGGACCTCCTGAGGCTTAACAGCTCGCTCGACAGCGGGCCAGCGCTGGTCAGGAGCAGCGAGTAGTAGGCAATTAGTAAGGCGACGGCCGGCGCATCGGCTGGCCTAGCGAGCGCTGCGGCTAGCGCCCCGACCAAGCACGCCGCCGCGTTTATGAGTGCTAAGACTTCTAGCCTGGGGAAGCTGAAGACGAACGAATAGTAGTCCTCAGCCCTCCTCACGCAGTGTGTCATGAGGCAAGGAACTTATAAGCATGCGTGCCACTGAAGGGAGGGGGGATGAGCTGTCAGAGTTACGATGATGCGGTGATTGGAAGGCATTAGGGCGACCCCCGCTAAAGCTTTTTTGGAGTCTCCCCGAGCTATGTGTGGGGAAGCCGGGTGGCCCGAGTCAAGGTGGTGCTGAAGGGCGACGTCAGCGGCTGCCGCACGTTCATCACGGGCTTCCACGGGATAGGCTTCGTGGGCTCCCTCGCCGTGGACTACCTGGTCTACAAGCTCAACGCGTCCAGGGTGGGGTACGTCGTGACCAGCAAGATGCCGCCCTACGTCTCGCTCTCAGGTGGGCGCGTCCTGCTGCCCTACGAGCTCTACCGCCACGGCGACCTGCTCCTGCTCAGGTGCAACCTGCCGGTGGGCACGGCTGAGATGCACACCCTGACCGCTGGCGTTGCCAGGTGGGTTGCCAGGTCGGGGCTCGAGGAGGCCGTGCTGATAGGCGGCCTTGACGGTAGGTTCAGGGAGAGCGAGAGGGAGAGGCTGAGGCTGGCCCCCACCAGGAGGTTCCTTAGCCAGTACCCCGGCAAAGTGAGGGGGAAGCTGCTTGAGGAGGGGCTCTACATAATCGGCCCGCTCGCCCTACTGCTGGCTTACTTCGAGGCGCTAGACTTCCCAGCGCTCACAGTGCTCCCCTACGTGAGCGTCGAGGGAGCCGACCCTAGGGCGGCCTCCGTGGCCATCCAATACCTCAACGAGGTCTACAGCCTCGAGGTCGACACGGCGGAGCTTGAGGAGAGGGGGGCTGAGATAGAGGCTGAGCTCCTCGAGAGGAGGAGGAAGCTCGAGGAGGCGACGAGGAGCTCAAGGCTGTACTACATCTAAGTCTCGCTGGCCAGCCGGCGGACCTCGCCCAGCAGCTCCCTCATTGCCAGCGAGCTGTAGGGCTCCTCAGCTCTAACGGGCGTCACACTCACCTTCTTGGCCCCGAGCGCGGCGCGTAGCTCCCTCAGCAGGAGCCTGTAGAAAGCGGCGCCCCACCCGCGCACGTCCCTGTGGAGGATCGCCCACTCATAGGCGCCCCTAAACCTCCTGGCGTAGGCCGCCACGAGCTTGGCGACGCGCAGCCTGTCGTCGAGGGGTAAGAGCCTCGGCCTCTCGTACTGCGAGAGGGGGTAGACGTCGTCGAGCTCCAGGGGGATGGGGCCGAAGGGGAAGGCGTACACCACCACGTGCACGAGGCCCTCCTCGACGTAGCTCCTTAGCAGTGACGCTAAGATCGATATCGGCCCGTACCTGCTGAACGGCTTCTCCTCAGTCTCAGGGAGCAGCAGGAGGCACCTCGAGCTCGGCGGCTCGTAGTTGCTGAGGAGCCTGCGCACGTGTCTCAGCACCTCAGGCCTCCAGGCGGAGGTTGTGGGGTAGTAGAAGCGCCCCCTCACTGTAGGCTTGGTCGCGGGGTGGCCGCGCTCGAGGAGCTTGGCGTACTTCCTGAGCCTGTAGAGGGCCTGGAGGAGGCTTGGGTGCGAGCGGGCCCTCAGCTCTAGCAGCTCCCAGAGGGTGCCCTCGTGAATCGCTTGCCTTATCCTCCTGAGCTCAGCTCTTATGACGTAGAGGTTGTGGAGGGCTATCTCCCGCTCCAGCTCCTCGCGGGGTAGGCTGAGGAAGGTCTCCACGTCGTACCTCCTGCAGACTGGGCAGCTGCAGGGGAGGTCCCTAAGCCTCTCGACCCTGACCACGCCGTCGCTCAGCATGTACCTGAGGTCCCTGGCGTAGTGGGCGTAGGAAGCGGAGTCAAACGTGTCCACGCCCAGGGCCACGGCGAGCGACAGCATCATGGGGTTCCCAGCGCCGAACAGGTGCACCGGCCTCTCGGGCGGCAGGTGGGACTTAGCCGTGGCGATGAGGTCGACTAACTCCTCGTACCTGTACTGCTCCATGATCTGCGTGGGCCCGCCGATGCCGTACATCTCGAAGCCCATCTTTGAGAGCTCCCTGGCCGACCAGGCGACGAGGTCTAGGTGCGTCCCGCCCTGCACTGGGCCGACGAGTATCATGTCGTCGCGCTCCCTGGCCTCCAGCGAGAGCTTAGCCCTGCGGACGGTCTCCCGCACCTCAGCCTCGACTACGCGCCTGGGCGCCCCGTACCTGGTGGGTATGTCGAGGATCACGCCTATGTCGGAGCCCAGCCTCTCCTGGTACTTGACTATCTCCACGGGGTCGACGTCGACGGACCTGTACTCCATCAGCTGGTAGGCGCCGGAGTCAGTCATCACTGGCTTCTCGACGCCGAGGAGCCCGTGGACGCCCATCCTGAGAGCCAGGTCGCCGTAACGCCTCCTTATGATATAAGCGTTGGTCACCAGGAGGGAGAAGCCGACTTCCGCCACCCTGCTGGGCGGCAGGACGTTCCTGACGGGGTTTATGACGGGGGCTAGCTCGGGTGTCTCGACTACCCCGTGAGGCGTGTAGAGCCTACCGACTCTGCCCAGCAGGTCCTCCTCGACGACCTCGAAGGCGTCGCTCACTCCGAGACCCTCTGCCCCGCTCACTTCTGGGGGGCGTGCTCAGCGACGAACCTCTCGAAGATCCTCCTAACCCTCTCGGCGAGGGGGCCGGTGCCGGAGACTCCCTCCTCAGTGACCTTTATCCTGTCCATCACGGTTATGACCCTGGACTCGGGGTGGTACTTCACCATTCTCGGGAAGTGCTTCTCGAGCTCCCTGGCTAGGCCCTCGAGGTCGAGGGGCGGCACCTTGGTGTAGAGCTCAGATATGACGTGGGAGTATATGAGTATCCTCACGTATGTCTCGCCCTCCTCGTCCTTAGCGTCGGCCAGCACCACGTCCCCCCTGCTCGACTCGTAGCCGACGAGCCTGCCCGTGTAGACCTTGCCTGACGTCGTCTTGACGGTGACGACCTTGTCCAGGAGGGAGGTGACCTCGCTCGTGAACCTGCGCGTCGTCGTGACAACCAGGCTCAAGGCTTACACCCTGCCAGAGGCCCTAGTATCATAGCCAAACGTTAATTATTAAGGTTTGGGGGTCAGTACTAGGGGGCTCGGCTTGAGGCTCGATCTGAGGTGCACGATCTCGGGCGTCTCGCGAGCCGACCCTGAGCGGGTGCTGGTGTACTCCATGAGGGGCGAGGGCGGGGAGGAGGTCTCCATGGAGCTCCCCGAGAGAATAGTCGAGGGGCTGCCAGAGGGGATGATGGCTGAGGGCAGGCGCCTGCTGCTCGTCGTGTCCTCTGAAGAGCTCGACCCGAGCGAGTGGGAGCTGCTCATGCGCGGCTACGTGTACCTGAAGAGGAGGGGCGAGGGGGGCTGGAGGACGCTCATCTCGATAGGAGGGCTCATCATGAGGCTCCAGACGCCGTACGAGGTGGGCTTCAGGCTGATGGAGAGGGTCTGCGTGGGCGCCAGGCCAGCTGGGTGAGGTGGGAGCTTGATAACGCGGGGCGACGTTGAGAGGATTCGCGAGTGGGCCGTGAGGAGGGGCGGCAGGGTGACCTTCGTGTTCAGGGGCTACAGGTACAGGCTGGTCATAGGGCGGTTCATCCACGCGGAGGACGAGGAGGGGCGCACCGTTGAGTGGGGCAGGGCCTTCGGCGCTCAGCTCCCCCACCAGGTGCTCAGCTCGCTCGCGGTCGAGAGGATAGTGGTGAGGAGCGCCGAGGGCGAGAGGATCCTTCGCAGCCTCAGGGAGCTAATGGAGTTGGTGCAGTGAGGGGGCTCAAAGTTTATATCCCCCTCCCGGCATTAGGAGTTGGGGCCCGTAGCTCAGTCAGGTAGAGCGCCCGGCTCTTAACCAGATAGTGGGGAGAGACCGGGTGGTCGGGGGTTCGAATCCCCCCGGGCCCGCTTATCTAAAAAGACAAAAATTCCACATAGAGTCCTTAGGCCGCCTTCCTCTTTTACATGTGAAGGAGCTAGCACCTGCCTCGAGAGGGTCAGCGCTAATGAGCCAGCCGCACCCTAGGCGGGCGCTCCCACTACTAACCCGTAGCAGGAGTGCCTCAGCCCGGGGTGCGCTCAAGCGCTCGAACACCCTAGCGCTCGATCCCCAACACTGTAGAATCTTTAGCCCCTTTCGCTGAAACTGCCAAGATGCTCGCGAGTAATCGCACCAGCTCAGCATAGGGCGGCGAGTGAACTCCGAGCCCTACGTCCTCAACTCTAGTGTCCTCAGAAACACTACACCAAAGGATTAACATTAATAAGCAGCCCTTTATAAGGGCCTTCCCCGAGCTAATCTCCAGAGGCTCCGCGGTTCTCGCCGTGAAACGCTTGAATTGGCCAAAGGGGGACAAAACAGTGATGCGGTCACAACGATCTTAAACTTCTCAATAAAAAGAGAATTGAGAGGTGGGAACAGCAAAATCCAATCATGCTCAGTAGAAACCTCGGAGACCTTGTAAAAAGCAGCTTGGATGATGCATGGCGCCTCTCGGCGGGAGTGACTAGCCCCGGGGCCGTGGGCGCTGAAATCGTTATTAGTCGAGGGGGGCACCACGTCTACGGTGGTCTCAGTGGCTGACCTCAAGCCCCGCACGTACTACCTGCCGCCCGGCGTGGGCATGCCCGAGATATACCACGAGGGCTGGATAGACTTCAACAAGAACGGCGTCATGGACCCTTACGAGAACCCCAAGCTCCCCGTCGAGGAGAGAGTCGAGGACCTCCTGTCCAGGATGACGCTCGAGGAGAAGGTGGCGCAGCTCCAGTCCGGCCGGGGGATAGGCAGGCACGGCATAGGCAACCTCACCCACGTCACCCGAGACCTGCCGCCGAGGGAGGGGGCCGTTAAGGCGAACGAGCTCCAGGTCAGGGCCATCGAGGGGACGAGGCTCGGCATACCCGTGATAATACACGACGAGTGCCTCCACGGCTGCATGGCCTACCACTCGACGAGCTTCCCCCAGGCCATAGCCCTGGCCGCCACGTGGGACCCGGACCTGGTGTACAGGGTTGCCAAGGCCGTAGCTAAGGAGACCAGGGCCAGGGGCATACACCAGTGCCTCTCCCCCGTGGTCAACATAGTAAGGGACGTGAGGGCTGGCAGGACCGAGGAGAGCTTCGGCGAGGACCCCTACCTAGCCTCCGCTATGGGGGCAGCCTTCTGCAGGGCGCTGAGGGAGGAGGGCGTCATAGCGACGCCTAAGCACTTCGTGGCCAACTTCGTCGGCGACGGGGGCAGGGACAGCCACGAGATACACTTCTCAGAGCGCATACTGCGCGAGGTGTACTTCCCAGCGTTCATGGCCTGCGTCAAGGCTGGCGCCCTGTCGGTGATGGCCGCGTACAACTCACTCGACGGGGTACCCTGCTCCAGCAACAGGTGGCTGCTCACCGAGGTGCTCAAGGAGGAGTGGGGCTTCGAGGGCTTCGTGGTCTCTGACTACGGCTCCATCGCTGGCATAATGCACAAGCACTACGTGGCGTCGAGCCCCGAGGAGGTCGCGAAGCTAGCGCTGGAGGCCGGGCTCGACGTCGAGCTGCCTAGGACGGAGTTCTACGGCGAGCCGCTCCTGAGGGCGGTGAGGGAGGGCCTCGTCCCCGAGGAGGCCCTGGACGAGGCCGTGAGGAGGGTGTTGAGGGCTAAGTTCCTCATAGGCCTCTTCGACTCGCCGTTCGCTGACCCCGACGAGGCGGAGAGGGTGTGCTGCTGCGAGGAGCACGTGAGGCTGGCTCTGGAGGCCGCCAGGAAGTCGATAGTGCTCCTCAAGAACGAGGGCGGGCTGCTCCCCCTCGACAGGGGCAAGCTGAAGGCAGTGGCAGTCATAGGAGAGCTGGCCAAGCGCCCCAAGCTGGGCGGCTACAGCGGGGTCCCGCCGAGGGTCGTGAGCCCGCTCGACGCCATAAGGGAGAAGGTCGGGGACAGCGTAAAGGTGCTCTACGCTGAGGGCTGCCCGATCACCCTCGAGGACTACTACCCGATAGCGCCCAAGTTCCTCAGGCCGCCCGAGGGCTCCGGCGAGGGGCTGAGGGCCGAGTACTTCAGCAACGCTGAGCTCTCTGGCGCTCCCGCCGTGGTGCGCGTGGACGGCACCGTGTACTTCGACTGGGGCGAGGGCTCCCCAGACCCCAAGCTGCCCCCCGGCAACTTCTCGGTCAGGTGGGTTGGGAAGCTCATAGCCCCAGAGACGGGCGTGTACGTCGTTTACGTCACCGCTAGCGGCGGCGTCAGGCTCTGGCTCGGCGGCAGGCTGCTGGTCGACGCCTGGTACGACAGGCGCCTCGCGACGGAGTCTGCGGTCGTGAAGCTGGAGGGTGGGCGCGAGTACGACATCAAGCTCGAGTACTTCAAGCGGGGGCCCGGCCCCGCGGTGGTCAAGCTGGGCTGGGACTACGACGGCGAGCTGCCGGAGTGCATCAAGAGGGCCGTCGAGGTCGCTAGGGAGGCGGACGTCGCCGTCGTGTTCGCTGGGATCGTGGAGGGCGAGGGGAGGGACAGGGCGCGCCTGGAGCTGCCGGGCCTGCAGGAGAGGCTGATAGAGGAGGTGCTCAAGACTGGGACGCCGACCGTGGTCGTGCTCATGACCGGCAGCGCCGTGACTGGAAGGTGGCTTGAGAAGGTGCCTGCTGTGCTCCAGGCCTGGTACCCTGGCCAGGAGGGCGGGACCGCGATAGCCGAGGTGCTGTTCGGCGAGTGCTGCCCCGGGGGCAAGCTGCCGTTCACGTGGCCCCGCCACGTCGGGCAGCTCCCGCTCTACTACAACTACAAGCCCTCGGGCAGGGGGTACGACTACGTCGACATGCCCGGCACCCCGCTCTTCCCGTTCGGCCACGGCCTCAGCTACACGGAGTTCAAGTACGACAACCTGCGGGTAGAGGTTGACGAGGCTAGGGGGCTGGTCAGGGTGAGCGTCGACGTGGAGAACGTCGGCAGCGTTGAGGGCGACGAGGTCGTCCAGCTGTACCTGCGCGACGTCGTGTCGAGCGTCGCCAGGCCCCTGAAGGAGCTGAGGGGCTTCAAGAGGGTGACGCTCAAGCCCGGGGAGAGGGCCACGGTGACCTTCGAGCTCACGCCGGACGACCTGGCGTTCTTCGACGCTGAGATGAGGAGGGTCGTCGAGCCAGGGGACTTCGAGGTCATGGTCGGCAGCTCCTCGGAGGACATAAGGCTGAGGGGCACGTTCAGGATCAGCAGGGAGCTCAGGGCCCAGTTTGACGTGACGGGCTTCGAGGTCAGGGACGGGGAGCGCGGACTCGAGGTCATCGTGACCGTCAAGAACGTCGGGCTCGTCTCGGACGCGGCTGCGGTGAGGGTGTCCGTCGACGGCGAGGAGGCGTGCAGGAGGAGGGTGTGGCTGAGCCCCGGCGAGAGCAGGCGCGTCAGGGTGAGGGTGGGCAAGCCCAGGAGCGAGGTCAGCAGGATAGAGGTCGGAGTGCCCGAGCCCAGACTGGAGGCCAAGCTAGTTTCTTAAAAAGATAAAAATTCTACATAAAATTTTAGGAATATATTCCTCTTCTAAGAAATGTAGTATAAATTCATGCTCTTTTAATAAAAGTTCCTTTATTGAGAGAGAACGCGCCGCTTGGGGTGCCTCCCGTCGGGCGGGGGGCGGCCTGGGGTCCCGGGGCACCCACCTGCCATTTCTCTTCTCGTACATCCTCAGCCACTCCCTGACCCTATCCCTGTTGCTGCTCTGCTCCCTCAAGATCCTGATGGCGTCCTCGAGCACCCTCCTCTTCCTCTCCACTCTGAAGTTTACGAGGGCCGCGAACCTCTCCACGCTCTCGCGCCTCCATATGTACAGCCCCCAGCAGTCCCTCTTAAGTACGCATTCCCTGCCACAGATCCTGACAACGTCCCCCCTCCTGTCCTTCCTCTGGGGAGGCCACGAGCACTCGATGCCGAGGTTCGTCAGCAGCCTCCTGGCGAAGTCCAGTAGCTCCAGGTCGCTGTTGGTCAGGGTCACCACGACCCTGAACGCTGGTTTCCTCCCCACGGTGACGCACACCCCCACGTCGCCGTCCCCGTCAAATAACCCTTGCAGGAACTCCCTGGGCCAGGCCAGGCCGACCGCTCTCCACAGGCCGCTCCTGGCGACGTACCTGAGCGCCGAGCCGCCCACGGTCACGACGTGCCACCCACCCTCCCTCTCGCTAGACTCGTACTCCCTGCCAGTCAGTCTAGTGAGCGCCTTAGCGAACTGCTCGGCAAATTCTCTGTCCCTGACCTCCAGCCTGACGCGACCGCATTTCCCGCAGTCTGTCATTAGAGCGCCGACCGCGTAGCCTAGCTCAGGCAGCAGCTTAATGAGCGCCACGTTCGGCCTGGTGCCTCGCTTGAGCCAGTAGTAGACCGTCCCGGGGGGCACGCTCACGCCGAGCCTCCTCCTGATCTCCGTGGCTATCCTCCTGTAGCCCCAGTCTGGGTGCTCGCTCTTCAGCTCCGTAGCCAGCTCGTGGGCGCGGTGGTAAAATAGGGCCTTGGTGAGGGGGCTGGGCCTGGCCCTAGGGGCCCTGCCCCCGAGCAGCCACCCCCTGACCGTCCACGGGC
>CAZCFI010000004.1:0-52609 GCA_964497915.1 uncultured Thermoproteales archaeon | reverse complement strand
AGCTCTCTCTAAGCTGATTGAGTCCAGGTCTTTAGCGAACTCCTCCCCTAGCTCCTTTAGGAGCTCCTCTGCGCTGACTATCCCCTCAAGTCTCCTCAGGTACTCGGCTATCGCCTTGCGCGCCACCTCGCTCCACTTGACCTCTGGGTGCCTCCTCATCCTCTCATAAAGCTCCTCGGGAATTGAGAGCGTGATATTTGGCATCGCATATTTATGTGATTTGACGTATATGTGTGTGTTGTGGTCATTGCATCGCCCATAGGAGGGGGCCCCCTCAAATCACCACGTGTAGCGCGCTGAGACCCCATCGCTGGAGGACGGTTGCGCGTGAACGCCGGTGAGGAGGGGACACCAGCACGATCTCGCTTCAATTTAGGCGAGCGAGGTGACCAGGTGCGGATGCACCTCGCGGGCCATGACTACCTCACTAGCAAGAGGGGGCTCCACGCGCTTCTCTACGCGCTGGACTCCCTAGCCCCGCCCCCACACCTATGGAGCTGCCCTTAGCGCAGGCGTGAGACGTTGCCCGAGGACGCGCTAGCGGCAGCGCCGCCATACACAGGCCGGTTGACGTGCGGTGGACCCCCCGGCTTTACGCTCATAGAGGGAGTCATGAGGGAGACCACTTGCGGGAGTCTGAGTGAGCCCTTACGCTAGCTGCGGGCCTCAGGCGCGGTCAGCGCCAGCCTCCCAGGCCCAGCCCCCCTCAATCCGCCTGAGCTTGTACCTCCGCTTCACCTCGAGGTACTTCTCCCTGACCCTCGGGTACACGCCCTCGTCGAGGACGACCACGCCCTCCTCCACCGCCGCTAGGACGTAGGGGTCCAGCCCCTCGATCCTCTCGAGCAGCTCGTCGAGGGTGTAGCCGACGGCCTCCACGGGCGGCGTGATCCTCCTGAGCGCGTACGCCAGCAGCGAGATCCTCTCGCCTATGGGCACGCCCCGGAACCTCTCGCTCACGACCAGCAGGTCCACGTCGCTCACGCCCTCGAGGAAGTCCCCCCTGGCGTAGGAGCCGTGGAGGAGGACTAGCTGCGGCTCCACCTCCCTCAGGGCCTCAAGTATTCTCTTTAGTAATGATTCCCCTAACATGCTCCACTATCCTCCTGGCCGCGTCTATGGCCCTCAGGGCCTGGTCCCTCGTGTAGTAGTCGGCTGGCGAGCCCTCGGTGAAGGAGTTGGGGTACCGCGGCGGGATGTAGTACTGGTCCAGCACTCTAGCGTCGTCCATGAGCTGCTGCGGCACATCCGCCCTAGACCTCAGAGCCTCGAGCAGCCTCGTGACGGAGTGCCCGGTCATTATCGTGTTGAAGTGCCTCAGCGCAGCCTTCACTGCCTTCTCAGCCGCCTGCTGGGCGTGGAAGCACGCGTGGTGGTACTGGCCGTGCTCGGCTAGTATCTGAGCGCTCTCGAGGTCCTCAAGGGCCTCGCGGAACCAGTCCATGGCGCGCGCTGGCATGGCACCACCCAGGGGGCACGTGTTAAAGCCCAGGCGCTGCAATTTAAGCTTTCAACCCGCTTCATCAGTAGGGGCCCGGGAGGGCTAGGGATCCTCGCTGCTACGGGCTAGCGGTCAGCGAGCCGCCACCCGCTAGTAGCTGAGCGGGGGGCGCGGGGCACATAAATACAGGTCTCCGAATGCTGTAAGTGTGAGGAGGCGCATAGGGAGGCTGTACAGGCTCCCGAGGGCGCCGGTGCTCGCGAGACGCATAGGGAGGCTGTACAGGCTATCGCGGGATGGGCGGCATGGCCATAAGGGTCAAGCTGAGGCTCAGGTCTAGGCTCAGCCCGCGCAGCGAGCTGTCAGCCGTGGCCCTGGTGAACAGCGGCTTCGAAGTCGACACGCCCCAGATACTCCTCCCAGACGCCGTGGCCAGGCGGCTCGACCTCTCCTCGCACATGCTGGAGGCCAGGATCGAGAGCTACGGGACGGTCGCGGGCCCGATCAGGCTGTACGTCCTGCCCTCCTCGGTTGAGGTGTGGATCGAGGAGCCAGACGCCGAGAGCCCCCACGTGGTCTGCGACGCGCTGATCTCAGACGTCGAGAGGGAGATCCTGATAAGCGACTACCTGGCTGGCGAGCTGGGGATAGTGGCTGAGGACTTCAGGGTTGGCCTGTGGAGGCTCAAGAGCGACCCCAGCGGGAGGGTGAGGCGGAGCTACGGGCCGATGAGGTTCTAGCCGCGAGGGAGCGGGGGGTCTCGAGTGCTCGCGCTTCGCGCCGCTGGCCGCCGCGCCGAGTAGGCGTCGCTGTGAGGCCCAGGCGCGCCTCTCGGGGTCGCTCAGCCTTAAGCTCGTGGGCGCGAGACCAGCCTTCGTCGGGGGCAGCGCCTCAAAGCATCAGCATATTATAATAGTATATTATGATTTGGAATGCTACCTTTGCGCTAGCAGAGGCACGATTTGAGAGATACGCTGAGGAGCCCTTCCTCTACGTCGCAACAGGCACCACTGCCTAGATGCCGTCTACTACGAGCGCCTAGCAACCGGGTGGCACGTACGCTTGGATGACTTCCTGCCCACAGGTGGGCAGTCCGCTCATTCGACATCTCTAGGTGGCTACTCGAGAGGGGCCGACCGGGGCGCGTGAGTCGGGAGTCCGCGCGCCGCCCCCTGCATTTCAGCATGCCCGCCAGCTAGCAGAGGAGTGCCGAAAGGCCTCCCATTCTTGCTCCATCTCCTCCGCAGGCGGCTACGTAGCCTGGCGCTACTATTTTGGTGAGAGGCAGCACTGATATGGCTGTTAGCAGGAGCTCCTGGTAAGATGCAACGAACCTGGTCTGATGCTCGTGGCTGCGTAGCGGTGGGCCTAGTTGTGCGCGAGTAAGGCCAGAGTTTTAAGAAAACGCTGACGGAGACAAGGCACCAAAACCGAACTCGGGGTAAAGCTTACGCTCTGCTATTCGTGTTCAGAAGTTTAGCGTCTTTGTGGATAGCTTTTTCTGCTGCACTCGAGTTAAAGTATCTGTGAGGCGCAAGTACATCATCCCAGTGAGTTTAGGGGTCCTAGCAGTTTATTTCTTGGCACCTTTAGTTTACATAGTGTTTCTAAACGCATGCTCTCTAGAGGTCTACGCACTTTTCTTAGAGAGAGGGCCACTCAAGTGGAGTGAAATATGCTCCGTTTTAAGTAGCGTTGATAGGGAGGCTAGAGCGCCTTTGAGCATCCTTCTCGCTCATGTCCAGGAAAAGTATTGGCGTGCTGCAGCTGAAATACTTAGTGAGGCTCCACCTAAGTATTACGCAGACACTGTAACTGTGCTGCTACTAGTTGGCGTGAGTGAGTGGAAGCATGTTGAGGAAGCTATCGTCCTCTACAAGAAGGGTTACGTGCCTTACAGGCCCCCCTCGCCTTCTTTGGAGGAGGAGTATGTTGTGCCTATGGCCATCTCTGGCGAGGAGCCTGTCGAGGACTGGAAGTACGTAATCTACATTTTCACGTACAGGCTCGTCTGCAATAAGGGCAGCGCTCTTGAGGCAGCGAGGTACCTTTGCTTCTATGTACATAAGTACATGACATACGACCGGAACTACTGGCACAGGCGCTCCCCCAGAGATCTCATCAAGCTTAAGAGAGGAACTTGCACAAACTTCTCCATACTCTATGTGGCCATGTGCAGGTCGATGGGCATACCGGCGAGGCTTGTTAGGGACAACAGCATCACTCCGGCGACGCACGCTTGGTCTGAAGTCTACATAGAGGGGTATGGCTGGATTCACGCTGACCCATCTGCAGGCTACTTCAACTACTCTCAGCTATATCCGGAGAGGTGGGGGTACCCCTTCCACTTGGTGAAGGCATTCAACCCCGTGAGGGGCTGGATAGATGTCACTCCTAGATACGTGCCTGACTACGGCGTTGTCGAAGGAAAAGTTTTGCTGAGGAATGCTCCTGCCCACGGAGCAGAGATACGAGTATACTACCCGGGAAACGAGCGCATGCCCCTCTTCGAGCTCAAAACAAGCTGCAGTGGCTCTTTCTCCTTCACTGCTGCCAAGGGAACCTACATACTGAAAATATCTTATGGGAGCATGTTTAAGACGGTTGTCATTAAAGTGAGGGCGAGAGGGAGAACTTTAATAGAAGTGAATTTAGGCAAAAAGAGTTAAGGCGTCACACAGCAGTCGTTACTTCGCATGAAGTAAAGTGGCGCGAGGTGGGCGAAAGAGAGAGCATGGGTTGTCCACTGTGGCATCCTGTCGCAGAGGGAGCAGGAGGCTGCCTTTGAGCTGCTGAAATGTACGGTGAGCCCTCACGAGTTCTTCATACTTCCCAAGAGCGCCCCTTCAACTAGCCGTAGTGCGCAAGTCGGTAGAGCATCACTCAAGACTTCACAGCCTCGCCCACATTGCCATCGCGAGGTCGCGTGGGCGTCGTCACGCGATCCCCTAGGGAAGAGATAGTGTATTTTGAGTCTTTCTAATGCTTCAGAAGAAAATGATAATAAAGCCATTAGAGATACTATCTGCGACCAGATATGCCCAGCAGGAGGAGGGGGGGCTTTCCTGCCCTACTTGCCGGGCTTAGGCTAGCCACAAAGATGCCCCTAACAAGGACCTTAATAAGAAAGCTGGCAGAAGAGGTAGAGAGTAATGGGAGGAAAACCACGGTAGCCCTGGAGGCCCTTAGGCTGATAGTCGAGCACGACACTAGCTCTTGCCTCACAGCCAGGTTCTACTCAAAAATGCTGAGCCTAGTGTTCAAAGTAGCGATAGCGTGCTTCCACGGGAGGGAGGAGGAAGTAGCCGAAGCGCTGAGAGACCCCGCCATCAGGAGGGGGCTAGCCCTGGTCCTGGAGGGGCTAGCGCTGTACGGCGTCACGGTACCGCAGGAGCTGCCCGCTCCATTCCTGGTGGTCTGGAACTTCACCAACGCCTGTAACCTCAGGTGCAAGCACTGCTACCAGAGGGCTGGCTCTCCCCTCCCGGCAGAGCTAACCCTCCGAGAGAAGCTCGAAGTTGTCAGGCAGCTCGACCGAGCCGGAGTTGCCGCGCTCGCCTTCTCCGGGGGGGAGCCAACGATCCACCCGCACTTCCCCGCGGTGCTCAAGGCGGCCGCGGACACTGGCATGTACACTGCTCTGGCGACGAACGGCCTAGCCCTAGCCGACAGAGACTACGCTAGGAAGCTCAAGGAGCTTGGGCTGAGGTACGTCGAGGTCAGCGTCGACTCCGCCGACCCCGACAAGCACGACGAGTTCAGGGGCGTTAAAGGCGCCTGGGAGAGAGCGATCCGCGGCTTGAGGAACGCGGTCGAGCTTGGCTTCTCCACCGCAATGGCGACTACGGTCACGAGGCTCAACCTCGACGAGGTGGACGACATCCTAGACCTAGCAGAGGAGATAGGCGTCCAGAAAGTAGCATTTTTCAACTTCATCCCCGTGGGCAGGGGAGAGGGCATGAGGGACCTCGACCTGACGCCAGAGGAGAGGGAGGAGCTCCTCAGGAAACTGTACCTAGAGAACCAGAGGAGGAGGCTCGAGATATACAGCACGGCGCCCCAGTTCGCTAGGGTGTCTTGCATCCTCAGCAGCGGCAGGGAGGTCGCGGCCACACACTACGTCAGGGGGGATCCTGTGATCTCATCCCTGGCCGAGTACATAGGCGGCTGCGGCGCAGGTAGGATATACGCGGCCATACAGCCGAACGGGGACGTCACGCCCTGCGTCTTCATACCCACTGTAGTCGTTGGAAACGTCGCAGAGGTGCCGTTCAAGGAGATATGGAGCGATTCTGAAGTGTTCATGGCGCTTAGGGACAGGGATAGGCTTAAAGGCCATTGCGGAGCGTGCCCCTACAAGTACGTGTGCGGCGGTTGTAGGGCGAGGGCGCTGGCCTATACGGGAGACATCCTGGGCCCCGACCCAGGCTGCATACTCAACGCCGCTAGTCCCCACGCGGCTGCGGCACCGAGGCCACTAGCGGTAGGACGGAGGGATGGCGGCCGTGCACGTTGAGCTCGGCGCTGCCGAGCTGGAGTTCGTGTCCAGAATAGCCAAGCTCTCCGCGAGGTGGGGCCTCGGCGAGACCGTCGGCAAGGTGCTGGCCGTACTGCTCCTCTCCGATAGGCCGCTTTCCCAGGGGGAGATAAGCAAGCTCACGGGTTACAGCGTTAGCCGGATAAGTGGTAGCCTGAGCCTGCTGGAGAGCCTGGGCCTCGTAACATGCAGCAGGGAGGGCAGGAGGAAGCTCTACAAAGCCGCTGGCTCGCTGCTAGACGTGCTCGAGAACTTCCTAGAGAGGACGCTTAGGAGCCATCTCTCGCCCACGGTCAAGTTCATCAGGGAGAATCTGTCGCAATTCAACGAGAGGACCAGAGAAAACGCGGAGAGGCTCCTCCAGGAGTGCGAGAAGGCCAGGATCCTCCTGCATGTGAACGTAGAGTGCCTGAGGAAGTGGAAGGACCTGTCGCCAGAGAACTTCGCGAAGAAGATGCGTGTGATTGTGCGGTGACTCTTAGCGTGCTCTGCAACTTTGTAGCGCGCTAGCCGCCTCAGCGCTAGCCTTAGCTGAGGGCGTGCCACCCACCCTGGATGAGGCTACGAGCTCGCCTGACGGCAGGCCGTACCTAGCGTCTCACCTGAAGGCGGCGGCCGTTGGAGCCCTGCCCTTAGCCTCCTCCCCCCTCTGCGGGGGCAGCCCCCAGCTCTGCGGCCGTGGGCCGTTAACCCCCGCTAGAGGGCATTGGGCGAGAAGCCAGCCCCCAGGAGACCTCTGAGGGATTCCCGGGAGCTTTACAGAGAAACGTAAAAAAAAGGAGCGCTTAGACTTTGTTATTGGGGGTGTGGATGAGCTCCCCCACCAGCGGCGCAGCGCGCGCGGAGGCTCTGTTTGTGAGGAGGAGGTACTTCCCCGAGCGCAGGGTAGTTCTCGTGAGCCTCGAGCTTGAGGCCGTGAGCGACTACGCCCTCGAGCCCCTGAGGCTCTTCTCCAGGCACGGGATCCGCATGCTCAGCTGCATAGTCCAGTCCCACCCCAACCGAGGCTCAGTCCACGCCTCGCTCTTCCTGGACCTGACGGACTCCAGCACAGACCCCGCGGAGCTGCTAGTCGAGCTGAGGGCCATACCCCACGTCAGGAGGGCGGAGCTGCTAGACCTGCCCCTCACCCACGGCGAGGCTAGGCTCGTCGTCTTCACCCTCAGGGAGGTGCATAGCCTGTTCAGCATGCTGAGGGAGCTCGGAGCGGGGGGAGAGGCCATAATGTACCACATGGGGCTTAGAGCTGGAGAGGCCCTAGCTGAGAGCCTGTCGCGGTGCTTCGAGAGTGGTAGGAGAGCCCTAGAGTACCTCCTGCTCTACCACGAGAGCCTCGGGCACGGGAGGTTTGAGCTGGAGAGGTACGTCGATCGCGCGTACTGCAGAGTGGTGGTCAGGGAGCTCATGGAGTGCCTGGGCGTGGGGAGCGAGAGGCCCAACAGCCAGCTCTTCAGGGGGCTGCTCGCTGGCTTCCTCTCCAAGATTTGGGGGGAGAAGGTGAGGGTCGTTGAGTCTAAGTGCATTGCGAGGGGCGACCCCTACTGCGAGTTCGAGGCCACCGTCGCCTAGGCCTCAGATCACTGGGGGCTGCCTGCTATAGGCGTAGATGCCCGCGGCCATAACCATGTAGCTAATCGCGCGGAGCATGTCCAAGGGGTTTCCCGGGTAGTAGCCCCCCACCGCGGAGTAGGGTAAGTCGCTTACCGCAAGCAGGGCTAGGCCCAGGGAGAGCAGGGCCGGGCCACCAACAAACCTCCCCCTCCAGAAGAATGCCACCGCCTTGAGGGAGAGCGTTAGGAGCGCTGCGTCTAAGACGACGTACGAGACGCCCACGATCGCTGTCAGTAGCCCCTCCTCAGCGACTGCCTCGGGGATCTCGGCGAGCGCCGCGGCGATCAGTGGGGCACCTAGCGCTGGGGGGATAGCGTAGGCCAGCCTCGCCTTATAGCCCAGGTCCGCGCCCCTGGTCAGGAGGGATAGGGGCTTAACGCCCCTGTAGAGGCCAGCCAGCACGAGTGCGTACCCGAGCGCCCGCGCGACATCGGCAGCAGAGAGCCCCGGCGGCCCCCCCAGAAGCGCGATGTGTGCCAGCCTTAGGGCCTCGGCCACAAGCCACAGCCCCAGGCCCGTCGAGACGTAGAACCACGAGGCCCTGAGGGGCTCGTAGAGTATCAGCTTTTGCCTCTCCAACACCCGCAGGCTGGCCCAGAAGGAGGCCCCAGCAGCCAAGACTGTTAGCGTGTTGGCGTACAGCTCGACGCAGCGAGGCTCTGAGTAGAGAGCCAGGAGGCTGAACGTTAGCACCGCGGCTGCTACGCTTGGGGCGAAGGAGTAGTAGACCTGGCTGCCGCGACGCTCACGCTTCCTCAACATAGAACTCACAGTAGGGGTCGCCCTTAGCCACGCACTTGGTCTCCACGGCTCTGACGTCGGCCTTCAGCAGGCCCGACAGCAGCCCGCTCAAGTGCCCCCTGATGAACTGGCTAGCAGGCCTGCCCAGGCCCTCGAGCGCTCTGCACTCTATGGAGTCGTAGAGCCTAAGGACCATCTTCGCCGCGTGCGGGTCGTACTCCGCGAGCTCCACGCGCCCCCACCCGGCGGCCTGGTAGACCTTCAGGACCTCGACTAGGAGCTCCCTGCCCCTCAGCCCGAGCTTCTCGGAGAGGTACTTCGCTAGGAACCTCCCGCCGGAGTACGCGAGGTGGTAGAGGAGCACGGCGGCAGCCTCCTCTACCTTCTCGTAGAAGCCCCTGACCATTTCCTGGAAGTCCTTCTCGAGCATTATGAGCGACCTAGCGCCCGGGAACGCGTAGAGTGGGAAGGCAAACTCGTCCATCATGAAGCCCCTGACGGGCGGCTCCTTGACGTGGACGTCGCTGCCAGTCACTGCCTCGAGCTCCCTCCTCACGTCCTCCGCGTCCACGCCGAGCTCGGTGAAGTCCGCGAACACGAATACGACGCCTCTCTCCCACTCAGGCAGGGCGTAGGCGCTCACGCTCAGGATGTTGATCCCGCGCCTCGCGAAGACGTCGAGCGCCCTCCTCAGCTGGCCGGGCCTATTGGGGACCGTGAAGTAGAACTCCACGATGTCCCTGCCCTCGGCACACACCATCCAGGGGATGCACCTCTCGAACACCATCACGACACCACACGCGGGTTGAACCGCGTAAAAAAAAAAAACAGAAATTTATACTTTACGGTTGGAGGGGACAGATGGCCATTAAGTGCGCAGGGCGCGTCCAGAGGAGGGGCCGTGCCAGAGCGGAATGCTTACAAGCGCCCCACTTTGCGAGGAGCTCGTGTAGCGCCTCCCAACCAAGGAGGGCGTCAAAAGGGCCCCTCGGAACCCCTCATCTCCCTCCCTCGCCTTAAGGGGCGCGGGCGTGTCCCGGCGCTCATCCCGAGCCTCCTCACAGCCGTCTCAGGCCTCGTGTAGAGGTCGCTGGCCCCGACCACCTTCCCAGCCTTTGTGTGGAGGGGGGCCTCATCGCCGCCACCCTCAGGCTCAGGATCTCACCCCGCCTAGCCCCTCGGGCCCCTGAGGGACGTAAGCCGGGTTCTCGAGGCGGCCGCGGAGCGGCCTTAGCGGGCCCAGCGCTCACTTGAGGCGCTAAGGTCTTTAGGCAGTCAGTGTGGACAGGAGGCCTAAAAGGGAGCCCACTGTCAGGGAGGTCGCGAGCATTAAGGCCACCACCGTCAGCGTTCGCTTCACTCCGAACTCGGAGAGTAGAATGACGAATGACCCCACGCATGGGAAGCTGAGCGTTACTACGGCGATCGCCGTCAGCGTCTGGAGCGGGGTTAGCTCGTACCTCCCCAGCACGCCAACTGCGACGTCCTTCCTCAGAACGCTGACTATTAGCGCGACGCAGGTCTCACTAGGCAGCCTCAGCAGGCCCGACATCACCGGGCTAAGCAGCCCCGCAATCGCGGCTATCGCCCCCGTGTAGTAGGCGAGGTTCGCGAGGAGTATCCCTAGGAAGACCAGGGGGACCCCCGTCCTCAGGAAGGACGCAGCCCTCGCGTAGGTCTTCTTCAGCAGGTTCCTCAGCTGGGGCCTCCTCCAGGGGGGGAGCTCCAGCAGGAGGGCGGCGCTCCCACCCGGCATGACCTTGTTTAGGATGAGGCCCACGGCTACGGTGACTGATAGCAGCAGAGTGTAGAGTGCGAGGACGTACAGCGGGCCGTGCCTGCCGAGGATGTGCCATATCATGACCTGCTGGGCCATGCACGGTATCCCCAGGACCTGCAGGAGGGAGGCGATGACTCTCTCCTTGTCGCCCCTGAGTATGCGCGTCGATAGCACCCCTACGATGCTGCAGCCGGTGCCCGTCACTAGGGGCATCGCGGCGTCGCCCGACAGCCCCACCCTGCGTAGCGGCCTGTGGAAGCTGATCGCCATTCTCGGCAGGAGCCCTGAGTCCTCCAGCACCCCCAGGATTAGGTAGAGGACCAGGATCGTTGGGAGGATCATGAAGAACACGAAGAACACGCCCGTGGTCAGCAGGCCCAGCGAGCCGTAGATGCCAGCCCTCTCCCCGACGAGCACGTCGTGGATTAGGCCCCGGGGGGCCACTCCCTCAACGAGGCTCCTTACGAAGGGCTCGTAGAAGTTGTAGTAGATCGCGCTTGGGATCCTGTGCCCTACCTCGTGGATGAGCCCGAGCAGCCCGTACGTTACGGCTAGCGTAAGCGCGGCCATGACGGCTACCCCAAAGACGGGGTTGACTGAGACGTAGTCCATCTTGCTAAGTCTGAGGCGCCTAGCTCCCCCCGCGTCGACGGCCCTCTCGTAGATGCCGTCCGCCCTCGCCGCCCGCTCCAGGGCTAGCCGCTTGCCGTACCTAGGCAGCTCTGCCCTCAGGCGCGGGGGCACGAGGCGTGCTAGGTCCCCGAGCTCCTCGTCTCCTAAGACCACGTGCGTCGCTATGAGCCTACTGAAGCGCCTGAGCTCGGGGGGCAACCCCTCCTTGAGCGATGCTTCTACGAGCCTTAGGTACTCCTCAAGGCCCCTGGAGTACTCGGGGCTGGCTGGGGGGCCGCGCTTGTAGGCCTCTACGATCCCGTCCAGGAGGGCCTCCATGCCCCTCCCCTCCACAGCCGCGCACATGACGACCGGGACGCCGAGAAGGCGCTCTAGCTCCTCCCTTGAGATTCTTATCCCCAAGGCCTCGGCTCTGTCGATCTGGTTCACCGCTAGCACCAGCGGGATCCCCGCCTCCAGGAGCTCGAGCGTCAGGTAGAGGTGGCGCCTCATGCTGGTGGCGTCGACGACGTGAACTATTACGTCGGGCCTCTCCTCGAGGATGAGCCTGCGGGTCACCCCTTCAGCCTGCGTGGCGGGGGTCATGGAGTAGGTGCCGGGCGTGTCTACTAGCTCGATTGTGAGGCCCTTCCACTTCAAGCTCCCCCTGTACACCTCGACCGTCGTGCCGGGGTAATTAGACACTACGGCGTTCAGCCCGGTCAGGTTGTTGAAGATCACGGACTTGCCCACGTTGGGGTGGCCAACTAGCGCCACCTTAACCTTCATGCCGGTCGCCCACCATGATCTTTGACGCCAGCTGGCGATCTAGTACGAGCACTGAGTTGTCGACCTCCACGACCACGACGCTGCCGCTAACGTGAACCCTCACTTTCCTTCCGGGCGCGAGGCCGAGCGAGACGAGGCGCCTGAACTCTTTCACCCCTCCCTCTATCCGGGTTATCACCCCGCGGCCCCTCAGGGCGGTCAGAGGCCTGCTGGGCATGGCGAACACCTATGTTAGGCTAATCTAAATTTATTAGACTCAGCTAAAAATTATTTTCCCATTTTGTGCCACCGCACGGAATGGGGAGAGCGAAGGCGGCCCCATCTCAGTAAGGTGCCAGCAATTTATACCCCCGAGGCCATAGGAATTAATGTGGTGAGATGGGCGACCACAAGCTCACCAGGAGCCTCGAGGACTACATGAGGGCAGTGTACATCCTCAGCAAGAGGAAGAGGGTGGTTAGGGTGCGGGACATATCGAGGCTGCTGGGAGTCAGGCCGTCCAGCGTCACCTCCGCACTCAAGAAGCTTTCGAGAATGAACCTAGTTGAGTACAAGAAGCACGAGTACGTGGCCCTCACAGAGAGGGGGCGGGCCATCGCAGATAAGCTCTCAGACAGGTACCGTAGCATAGAGCGCTTCCTGGAGAAGGTCCTAGGCCTGCCGAAAGAGATAGCCGAGGTAGACGCCTGCAACATGGAGCACCACTTGCACGACGAGACCGTTAATAGGATAAGGATGTTCGTGAAGTTCGTTGAGGAGTGCCCGAGCGGAGTCGAGCTCGTGAGGGAGTTCGCTAAGTACTACAGTAGGGAAGAGGAGAAGTAGTAGCTCCTCCCCTTCACGCTACGTGACGGTAGCTCCAACCCTAAGAGGAGCTTCAGCGCCTAATGGCAAACCCTTCGCCACGCCCTAGCCGAGGCGCTTCCCTCATTTTAAGCAATTACACAAAATTAGAAAGGTTTAAATGATTTAGAGTAGGCTAACAATGTTAGAGTGGGCTAAGGGAGTGATGCGCATGCCCGTTAGGCTGAGCGAGCTCGAGCCCGGCGAGGAAGGCGTCGTTGTGAAAATCCTGGGAAGAGGTCCGGTCGTGAGAAGGATGGCGGACATGGGCCTGACCCCGGGGACTAGGGTCAAGGTGCTGAGGAAGGCTCCGCTTAGAGACCCAATAGAGTTCGAGGTTAGGGGCTACAACCTCTCGCTAAGGAGGGATGAAGCGAGCCTAGTGCTCGTGGAGGTGACGCGGGATAGGGGGCACCCTACGCGGCAGGGTCGTGCCTCTCGCGCTCCTACCTGACGGCTCGAGGGGGATTGTGAGGATGGTGGTCGGAGGTTTCGGCATGTGCAGGAGGCTGCGCGAGCTTGGGTTCACATGCGGGGAGGAGATCCGCGTGCTCAAAGGGGGATGGCCGGGTCCAATCATAGTGCTCGTTCGAGGGTCTAGGGTCGCGCTTGGGAGAGGAGTCGCGATGAAAGTACTCGTCGAGGTGGTTGAGTGATGATCAGAGTAGCCCTCGCGGGCAACCCAAATGTCGGCAAGTCCGTCATATTCAATAGCTTGACGGGGTCCCACCAGCGCGTCGGGAACTGGCCGGGGAAGACCGTCGAGAAGAAGGAGGGTGTGTTCAGGTACGGTGGAGAGGAGATATACGTCGTCGACCTCCCCGGCACCTACAGTCTGACGGCCTACTCGGTTGAGGAGCTCATCGCTAGGGACTACATCATTAAGGAGAAGCCCGACGTCGTCGTGGTAGTCGTTGACGCCTCAAACCTTGAGAGGAACCTCTACCTCGTACTGCAAATACTGGAGCTTGGGGCCAGGGTTGTCGTAGCCCTCAACAAGATGGACCTGGCCGAGACTTCGAACCTCAGCATAGACGTCAAGGAGCTCGAGAGGCTGCTGGGAGTCCCCGTAGTCCCGATGGTCGCCCCCAAGGGGATAGGCCTAGACGAGTTGTGCAGGAAGATTCTCGAGGTCGCTAGGGCGGGTAAGCGGCAGGCGACGGGCAGCACTGAGAGCTCCCTTAGAAATGCTGGAGACCCGCAGGCGGGCGAGCGACTAGTTGCGGTGAGGTATGGAGCCGACTTCGAGAGGGCGATAGCCGAGATCGCGAGACTCGTAGAGGGGATCCCCGCCCTCAGGGCTTACAGCCCGCGTTGGCTAGCCATAAAGTTGCTGGAGGGAGACAGCGAGGTTATCAGAGTGGTGAGGGAGGCCGCGGGGGAGGAGGCGCTCAGAGCGGTAGAGAGCATTAGAGGCAGGCTCGAGCAGAAGTACGGGGACCTAGAGATGGCGCTCATCGAGGAGCGCTACAAAGTGATCAAGCACATCGTCGAAAGGGTTGTGCGGGGAGAGAAGCTGCTGACGGCAAGCGACGCCCTAGACCAGGCGCTACTCGACAAGTACCTAGGGATCCCCATATTCATTGCCATCCTATGGATCATCTTCCAGTTCACATTCGTAGCCTCGGCGCCGTTTTCCGACCTTCTGGGCGACATCTTCGCAGCGCTGTCGGAGAGGCTGGCAGGCATTACGGGGATCGAGCACCTGGACTACCTACTGTTTGGGGAGTACGGGGTGGTAAACGGTATTGGCATGATCCTCAGCTTCGTGCCACTGATAATGGCGCTGTACTTCGCGATGTCTCTGTTCGAGGACTTCGGCTACATGGCCAGGGCCGCCTTCCTGATGGACAGGGTCATGAGGAGGCTAGGCCTGACGGGTAGGACGATAATACCGATGATCCTGGGCTTCGGCTGTAACATCGCGGGCGTTTACAGCACGAGGGCGATACCAGATGAGAGGGACAGGATGATAGCTATCGTGACCAACCCCCTAATGCTGTGCTCAGCCAGGCTAGCCGCCTTCTCTGTAATAACTGCGGCCTTCTGGGGGCGCGCAGCGGGGAGCGTGCTCCTCTCGCTGTACATCCTCGGAGTGGTCCTCGCGGTTCTAGTCGCGCTGGCCCTGAAGAGGCTCGTGCTCAGGGGCCCGCCATCGCCCTTCGTAATGGAGCTCCCCCCCTACCAGATGCCCTCCCTTAGGGTCGCAGCCACGTACATGTGGTTCAGGGGGTCGCTGTTCTTCAAGAAGGCTGGCACGGTGATTCTGCTAGGCCTACTGGTGGTAGCCGTCCTCGCCTCAGTCGACGCATCCACGCTCTCGTTCACGAGCGACGTGGAGAGGAGCTTAGTGGCAGCTCTCGGCCGCGCCTTAGAGCCGTTGTTCGCTCCCATCGGCTGGGACTGGAGGCTCGTCGTATCAGTGGTGTTTGGCTTTGTCGCTAAGGAGATAGTGATCGGAGCGTCGGCTATGCTGTGCGGGGTCCCAGAGGAGGAGTTTGGCGAGTTCCTAGTGGGGCGCTATGACCCCGTGACCATGTACGCGTACATGGTGTTCGTGCTTGCGTACATACCGTGCGTCGCGACGCTTGCCGCAGTGAGGCACGAGACGCAGTCATGGAAGTGGGCCGCTTTCACGGTAGCCTACGGTGTCGTACTAGCTTACGCGCTGAGCCTGCTAACAGTGGCCATCGGGAGGGCTGTCCTACCCGGGGTGTGAGCATGTCGAGGAGCGCCGCATACTACGGAGCGGCCCTAGGCCTCCTCTACATCGTCTACGGGATCGTCCAGCTATACAACGGCGTGGCGAACTGGTGGCTTGGGGGAGAGGAACTCCTGCAGCTGGGGGTCGAAGCGCTCGGAACATCCATCCCTAACGCTTTCCCGGATCCGTTCTCCGGGCTCGCGCTAGCAACCGTCGGGCTACTGTTCCTGGCGTCCCTATACTATTGCGCGCGAGGGAGCGCGAAGTACGTGGGATACCTCTTCGCGGCCTGGCTGCTCTCAACAGCGATGCTGGCCCTGAACGTCGTGGAAATAGTCGCTAGCATCCTCGACGCATATTATCCCCTCCTCTACGGAGGGGAGCCAAACTACGAGTGGAGCCTAGCCTCAGACCCGTGGGGTGTGGCACCGCACCTGGTGCTGGGGCTCCTGTCACTGCCGCTCTACCTCAACTTAAGAGGCTTCATGAGAGAGCTGATGCCGCGATATGTTAGACGGCCCAGAGCCTCTCCTAGGAGCAGTGACAGGTGAGGGGACAAGCGGCTAGGAGCTCAGTACTTGGCTCTCTGGGCTTTAAGCACGTTCACCGGCTCGGGGAGGGAGAGGTGGTGAATGACCGCGTTAAACCTCGAGACTTTTTTATCCGAGGTTAAGGCCCCAAGCCCAAGGTCATGGACGCGTTTAAGTGCTCCTACCACTTCTCGGCGGAGCGCTTCGGCGAGCTAGAGGAGACCCTAGCGAGCTGGGGGGTAAGGGTGAGTGGCCGCCACGACGCTATGCCTCAAGCTCGTCACGAGCCCCTCAAGGGATTCTTCGCAACCTCGCCCACGTCGCAGTCTATTACGTGAGATGCTAACTGCACCGCTGGCTTGACCCTGACTCTAATGCCGTCCCCAAGCCGGTGCTTACCTCGGCCCTCCCTCAGCGCTCAAGGTCCATCACGAGCCACTCAGCTTCGGGTCTCGGGATCGGGCACCCTGACGCACCCTCTACCTATGCTGGCGCCCCTTAAGTAGAGCCCTGGTGAGACCGATCAGTCCGCTGCCTCTAGCCCCCAGCCGCCTCCGAAGACCGCCCTTAACGACCTCCGAGTGGCGGAGTGATGCCTGGAGCTACTGCGTCGGAGGTCAGCTTCAGCGACTCCAGCAAGGCGCGAGCGAACGCGATGAGCTTGGAGTGAGAAGGGAGGAGCACTGAGCGTGATGCCGCAGAGCCAGCTGGGCGCGCCCAGAGCTCAGGCCTCCTCCCGAGCTATCCACTGGGGTTCTTCTCAGCTGCGCTACTCAGGCGTCAGGGCTCACACCCTCCCTCACGAGCCATGACTTGAGGCTCTGCCAGGTGTACAGAGTCAGCGACCTCCTGTAGTCCGGCGTCCTGCGCCACACGTCGCGGAGCTCCTCGTCCTCCGTGAGGAGCGCGTCTGCGTAGTGGAGGGCGGCGGAGAATATCACCCTGTCGAAGTAGTCCCTGACGCCTAAGTCTAGGAGCCTGTTCTCATCCTCGTCTATGCCCTCGTCGAGCAGGGGGACTAGCTCTATGGCTCCCCCGTACAGCACGAAGCTCAGCATGTCCCTGTACCTACGCCTCAGCCTCTCCCTCAACTCAGGCTGCCCCCTAGTCTCCCTGATGATCAGCCACTTGACCTCGATCAGTGACGCGGGGGAGAGGAGGAGCCTCACCCCCTCCACCGAGCAGAGCTCCGCGAAGTCCCCCGCGCCGAACCTCTCGGTCTCTATGCCAGCTAGCGGCATGACGTAGGTCGTGTCGAGCAGCAGCCTCAAAGGCCGCGCTCCCCCTGGAGCTCCTCGGACGCCCTCTCCGCCTCCTCGAACGTGATCCTCAGGACGGGCTTCCTCTTTAGGAGCTCGTCTAGCGACGGCGGCCTCCTTATGACCAGCTCGTCCCCCCTCACCACCAGGATCACCTCCCCCGGCGCCCTTATGCCCGCGATCTCCCTGACCTCCTTCGTGGTGTAGATCTCCCCCCTCTTGCCCACCTTGAGCCTGAAAACCAGGGGCTTAGCACGCTCCGACATATGTCTCTTTTTCCGAGTGTCAGAGATTTATCTTTTTCTCCGCTTAGCGCCCCAGCTGGGGAGCTGGCACCGAGGTCTGTGCTACCCACGAGCGCCTTCAGTCGAGAGCCCTGAGGCGGGCTCTGCCTGATAGCTGCGAACGCGCGGCCCGGCCTAAGCGCCGTTACGCTCGGTGGCAGCTGGGCCCCTGCCAGGGGTCGAGCTCCCTATCAGAGCCCACAGTTGCGCCATTTCTAGTAAAGCGGCAATCGGCGTCACTAGCGCCTCGCTAATTGCATGGTTCCCCTTTACCCGCTCTGCCCATCCCTCAAAGGCGCAGCACGCAAAGGCGCAGCACGCCCCCGGCAAGACTAAAACCTTAGTGATGGAAAGCGTGAAGATGGGAAAGCAACACAGAGTACTTGAGGCATAATAGGGTACCATAGACGTGTCACGCGAAGGTGGTAACGTGGGACACACCATCGCTAGAGTCAAGCTCTGCAACCCCCATGAGCCCGAGAGGTGCCTAGAGCTGGAGCTGCTAGTGGATACCGGAAGCACCTACACTTGGGTGAGGCGCGAGAGGCTCCAAGAGCTGGGCATTGATCCCACGGGCAGGAGGAGGTTCAGGACCATAGAGGGCAGGATCATCGAGCGCGAAGTCGGCGAAGTGGTCGTGGAGTGCCTTGGCAGGAGGGCCACCACCGTTGTGGTGTTCGCCCTGGAGAGGGATAGCGAGGTCTTGGGGCTGCACGCCCTAGAGGGGCTAGGATTAGAAGTGGATCCGGTGACCAGACAACTCAGAGAAGCTGAGGCGATATTGGCTCTGTGAAGAGTGCATAGGACGCGCGCCCCCGAGCCAGTCGCAGCCTGTCCGAGGCTCTCAGGCTCAGCGCGGAGTGCCATCAGACCTCGAAGAACTTGCACCTGCTTTTTAATATGCTTTTTACCACAGGATCCGTTGTCAGAGCTACGCCTCCCACCCAGCGCGCTAAGGCGATGAGGAACGCGTCGGCTAGCGACACCTTACCTCCGTACCTCAATTTCACTTTGGCAGCTTCTCTCGTGAGCTCGCCCTTGACGGGCACCTGCTTTATCGGCGAGGCCCTTATGGCCTCGTACCTGATGTCGGCCGCGTCGACGCCCAGCTTCTCAGCCGTCTTGTAGTAGAACTCTGCGAGGTTCACTTCGCACAAGTATCCCTCCGACGCGCCTTGAAGTATTTCGTCAAAGTACTTCTTCACCCTCTGGTCCCCGGCGAAGTATAGCGCTAGAGCCCCCGCGTCGATGACGTACCTACTCTTCACGCCTAAGCTCCTCCAGCCTCTCCCTCACAATCTCCCTAGCGACGTCCCTCATGACATCCCCGTCAGCGCCGAACAGCTCCTCTAGAGGCACCAGCGGTATGATCCTTATCCCCTCCTCATCGGCCTTGATGACCACTCTGTCTCTGATGTTGAACTTCCTCCTAATTTCAACGGGAATTACGACCTGGCCCTTCTTACTCACCTTCACGACGAACCTCACGCCACCACCTGGAGTGCTACATCTACGTCATGCAGTAAAACCCACAGATTTAAAGTTTTACTGCGCTCCACAGAGGTGGCGCGAGGGGGGTGCTGAGAGGCTTCGCGCAAGCGACTTAGTAGTGACGCACTCTACTCGCGCTGAGATCCGGCGTCGCGCTTTTCGACCAGCTCAAGGTAGCAATCGGGCGGGCCTCTCAGAGGTCAGCTTGAGAGCCTTGCGTCCCACGCGGTCCTTGCAACGCGCGTAGGGGCGGCATCTCGTCAGGGACGCATCCGGCAGCCCTCGAGGCTGGACGGAGTTTGAGACTGGGACTTTGAAGAGCGTCAGAACTCTCGTCTCCCCGGACACCCCTCGCCCGCGTACTCTCTGTACCTACCGGACTTGAGCGCCTCTACGACCTCCCCAAGCCTGCCCCCCTCGACCTCCAGCACTTTAACCCCACTCTCCCTCAACAGGGCGAGGGCCCTTGCGCCGATGCCCCCCTTTACGACCACGCAGTCTACCCCCATCTCAGCTACGTAGGCTCCCGGAGCGCGGCCCCAACGCCTCGGGTTCTCGAAGAACTCCACACGCGCCTCTCCCCCTCTGAGCTCTACTAGCGCAAAGTAGGGCGCCCTCCCAAAGTGCTCAGCCACCTCAGACTCCAACCCCTCCAGGGAGTCGAGGGGCACGACCGCCTTAACTGCCACCACTCCCACCACAGCCAGTTTTAATGAGATGCGGCACAAAAAGCTTGCGCCCCGCTGGGGTTAAGGGTGCTTACTGGGCCAGCCTCGTGGAGCGTGCGTGGCCGCGCTCAGGCTCGCGTGAAGGGTCTGAGATGGGCTAGGTGAGGGGGGGCCACCGCGAACCCCCTTCGCCTCGGGATGGCCGCCGAGGCTCTAGGCGACCCTCTAGGATCCTGGTAAATAAAGTGGGAGGTCTTTGCAGCTAAGTCTCTTCGCACGTACCTACTCTACCTCTACTTTCCTCGCGGCTAGGGTAAGAGCCCGGACTTTTCAACTTTCACCGCATCTGCTCACGGCCCCGATGTTGAGCACCCCCCACTCAATCCAGCCCGAATCTCCCTTCACGCGCTCTCCTCCTCCGCTTCTCGTTGACCGACACGCCCGACTAGCCGATAGAATCTGGCAGTCACAGTCGCCTCACCAGGGTCGCTTCATTGACAGCTAATGCCGACGCCGCAAATACTATCGTCAAGAGAGAGAGGACGACTACGTCAATTAAGGGGGTGAAGAGCGAGCTACGTCCATAGGAGTAGTTAATGAGATCTGAGAAG
Source organism: uncultured Thermoproteales archaeon (assembly GCA_964497915.1). Classification (GTDB taxonomy): domain Archaea; phylum Thermoproteota; class Thermoprotei; order Thermofilales; family CAYSTQ01; genus CAZCFI01. Next base: position 32,708 of record CAZCFI010000004.1, on the reverse strand, counting down.
TAGGTCAGCGGCGAGATTAAGGCTATGGGCTTAATGTAGTGAGGCAAGCTCGATATGGGTATGAATACTCCGCTCACGAATATCAACGGCAATCTAACGGCACTTGACAGCATGACCGCATCTGCCGGTACGTCAGAGGGCACTGCTGAAAATAGCAGTCCCATGAATGAGTAGCACAGCGAAGATATCGCTACCCCGAGGAGTAGCAGGATTAAATCGCGCGGTACGACGTTTAAGAGCAGGCCGACGGTCACCAAGGCAGACGAGATGAAAGTGCCGAATAGCGACGACGCCAGTGCCGTACCAAGCAGCACGGTGCGTACGGTCACTGGCCTGCTCAAGAGCATCTCTAAGCTCTTCTGCCTCGCCTCCCACGGCATCACTATGGGCGTAATGGACGATGAGACGAAAAAGGAGGCCAGCGTCACGAGCGCTGGCAGGCTCTCAGCGAGCGAGAACCCCCTACCGACTGCGAACGCGAGCCACAGGAACAAGGGCGTGAGGATACCCATGACAACCGTGGGCCCCTTGAAGTAGTACAGCCTCATGTCCTTGAGGCACAGGACCCACACCTTGTACAGGTATTGCCCAATCCCCTCAGGCCTCATCCTGACTCCCCTACCACCTTAATAAATACGTCCTCGAAGTCCAATCCCGATGCTCGGATCTCCTCTATGCTTAGGCTGCGTTCCTTAGCGATGCGCACTATCTGGTCGAGAACGTCTCCCAGGTCCTTTGACCTGCATATTACTACTAACCGTCTTCCCTGAGCCATGACTTCGTAGGGATTGAAGCGTTCTCTGACGAGCTTGGCGTCAACCTCTCTATCGAAGCAGAGTGAGATGCGAGTGTACTCCCCGAATCTTATCTTCAACTCTTTGGGAGTGCCCCTCGCGACTATCCTGCCCCTATTCATTATGGCCACTCTATCGCAGAGCATGCCTGCCTCATCAATGTTGTGCGTGGTTAAAATGATGGTCTTTCCTTGCTCCTTCAACTTTAAGAGGAGTGATCTTATCATCCTAGCGCTCATTACGTCCAGCCCAGATGTCGGCTCGTCTAAAAACAGAATATCTGGATCGCTTATGAGGGCCATGGCCAGCAACAGCCTCCTCCGCATGCCCTTGGAGAGGGCCTTAACTTTGCGGTCGCGAGCGTCGTACATCTTAAGCATCCTTAGAAGTTCCTCGGCGCGCTTCACTCTGACTCTCTTGGGGATGCAGTATATTCCTCCAACGAGCATGAGATTCTCCCAGGCCGTGAGATCTACGTAGGGGTTCGATACCTCGGGGACGACTCCTATAAAGCTCCTAGCCTTGACGGGCTCTTTGTGGACGTTGTACCCCATAATGTACGCCTCACCCCTATCTGGCGCGATTATGCCTATAGTCATGCGGATCGTCGTGGTCTTACCAGCGCCATTAGGCCCCAGGAGGCCGTATATCTCCCCCCTCCTCACACTGAACGAGACGCCATCGACAGCCCTCACACGGCCAAAGGACTTCGCGAGATCGCGTACTTCGACCACACTTTCTAAGGGCACATAGTCTATGTGAGTGGGGGAGATTCTTAAGCATGTTCCCCTCCCTAGACCGGTTCCCGCTGCGCACGCCTTTCGCGAAGAGATCCCAGGGCAGGGAGCTTTAAGGCCGCGCTTGAGCCAGGCTTGAGGGGGGGTGCTGACTTGCTGTGGAGGGATCGGCGCTCGAGTCCAATGTGAAAATCTCGACCAGCACTACGCCCCCTTTGTAAGCGCCAGCAGCTCTGGCGGCTCTGCCAGCCCGTCGAACTTGCGGTGGAGGAAGTCCCACGCCGCCAGAGCTGCTGGCGTTGAGGAGGCCCACCAAGTGGCGTTTGACGTCTCGAGGAGGGAGGCAGCCAAGCAGCTAAACATGGTCGAGGGCGTGTTTGACGAGGTAGCCGCCGAGGCCGCTGGCTGCAACCTCTGCCCCGTCTTCATGGCCCGGAGCCCGGCGATGCTAAGCGACGGCGTCAGAAAGAGCGTGGGGCTGCTCGTAACCCTCAAGCTCGTAAGCGAGGCCTCGGACAAGCCGAGGCCTCCATGATCACGGGCACGCTCGCGCGCGACTCTAGGCTCGACCACCGCGGGGTCGAGCGCTTCGCAGCTAGGCTGCCGATAGGCTGGGGAACCGCCCGGAAGATGAGGGCCCTCGACTTAGTAGAGATCGGGCCTGTACTAGTCAAGTTTGACCTATTCAAGGTTCCACCCCGTAGTTTGATAAAATAGATACAATAGCTGTCTTACTACAAGAATACGTTTTTAAGCGCATTGCGCGGAAGTGTTACGGTGACGGGGGCTTGCCCGAGGAGGCCAAGCCCGGCAAGGCGGTGTACGTCGTCGCGGTCGTCATCGGCCTCGCTCTCGCGGTAGCCGTCGTCTGGCTCTTCGCCCAGGCTCTCGCCGCTAACCCAGAGAACCCGTGGGCGGCCTTCCCCATATCCCAGGCCTTCCTCGGCGCTAGGGACGCCATGCTGGTCATAGGCGGCCTCGTCTGGATACTCGGCACGGCTGCCTTCCTGCTGGAGCTCGCGGGCTACACCGTGACCAGGGAGGGGCTGAGGAAGACCGGGATGGGCGTCGCCAGCTGGGGGGTCGTGGACGTAGCGCTCACCGCGCTGAGCGCGGCCGTCTACGGCGGCCTCCTCTTCGCAACGGCGCCCATAGTCCTCGTGCCAGGCTTCACGTGGCTGAGGCCGGCCAACGCCCTGGCCCCCCTCTTCGGGATGTTCTTCGGAATCCCAGGGTGCCTGGGAACCGCGATAGGCAACCTGATAGCCGACATACTGGGAGGCTTCTTCGGCGTGGGCTCCATAGGGGGCTTCGTCGGCAACTTCCTCATAGCCTACCTGCCCTACAAGTTCGTGAAGGACCACAGCTTCACGACGGCCTCCTCGATAGGAGAGTTCTACGTCTGGGGGGTCGTAGGGCAGGCCATAGTCAGCGCCGTGTACATATGCTGGTGGCTCGACGTGATGCAGGCCTTCGTGGGGCTGCCGATATTCGTCATATGGGGCGTGATAGCCCCCATAATATTCAGCAATAACGTCGTCGTGACGGCGACGCTGTCCCCCATACTCGGCAGGGCCCTCTTCCCGCTGATAAGTGCGCGCGGCCTGTACTGGAAGCAGCGAATGAGAGCGGGCTAGGCCACCCACAGGTCGGGGCCTGGGGGGTGGCTGTTGCTAGCCGGGATGTACGTAGAGAGAGACTCCTTTTTTCACAGGCTTGATCCCAGGGCCAAGCTCGCCTGGGCCCTCATGGTTCTAGCGGCCTCCATGGCCACCCAGTTCAACGGCTTGAAGAGCCTCCCCGTATTCGCCTCGGTCGTCATCGCCCTGGCGGTGTCGGGGATGGGGGCCGGGCTGGCCGCCCTGATAATATTCAACGCCTCCGTGTTCCTCCTCGTCACGACGCTCGTGTGGGCCAGCATGTACGCGCTGGAGGGGGCGCCCGTCCTCAAGCTCGGCTGGCTCGTCCTGACGGACGTCGGGCTGCTGGTAGCGCTCGGCAAGTTCTTCCTGATAATAAACCCCGTCCTCGCGTTCGTGGTCTTCTTCGCCTCCACGAAGCCCTACCACGTCTCCTGGACCCTCGAGAGGCTGGGCGTGCCGAGCAAGCTGGCCACGGCGTTCGTCATAGCCATATGCCTGCTCCCCTCCATGGTCAGGACGGCCAGGGAAGTCATAGATGTCCAGAGGGCCAGGGGCCTCGCCCTCGACAAGGGCAGCATAGTCGAGAGGCTCAGCAAGTACGCGCCCATACTCATCCCCTTGATGGCCAGGCTGATCGGGGACGTCTGGGACCTGGGCATGGTCCTCGCGTCGAGGGGCGTGGGCTACGCCAAGAGGAGGACCTACGCATTCGAGCCCGCCTGGGGCCTCAGGGACACGGCCTTCTCGGCGCTCACGCTGGCCTTCTACGGGGTGATCGCGGCATGGGGGCTCCTGCTGTAGTGGTCGAGCGCCTCCGCGCCAAGTACCCGCCCTCCAGGGACTGGGTCCTCAAGGACGTAAACCTCGAGGTCAGGCGCGGCGAGATGCTGGTGATCATGGGCCCCAGCGGCTGCGGCAAGAGCACCCTTCTCAACGTCATCGCTGGCCTAATGCCGAGCGTGATCCCGGGCGTGGTGGAGGGGCGAGTCATCGTCGACGGCGTGGACGTCCTCGCCGCGGGGCACAGGGGCCTCGTGGGGAGGGTCGCCATGGTCTACCAGAACCCGGAGGTCCAGGTCATAACGAGGTCCGTCTATGAGGAGCTCGCGATGGCCCCCGAGAACCTCGGCCTCCCGAAGGACGAGGTCGTAGAGAGGGTTGAGTGGGCTCTGGACGTGCTGGGGCTGCGGGGCTACGAGCACAAGGACCCCCAGGCCCTCTCAGGGGGGGAGAAGCAGCTGATAGCCATAGCCAGCGTCCTCACAATGAGGCCGAAGATCCTGCTGCTGGACGAGCCGACATCCATGCTCGACCACAGGGGGACGCGCATGGTCCTGAGCGCCATAAGCGCGCTGAAGAGGAGGGGCGAGCTCACGGTCATAGTCGCCGAGCACAGGGTCGAGTGGGCCGTGGAGGTGGCCGACAAGGTCGCCATCATGAGCGAGGGCAGGCTGGTGCTGGAGGGCGCGCCCGACGAGGTGTTCTCGCGCGTCGACGAGATACAGGAGCTCGGCGTCAGGCCGCCCGGCGTGGCTGAGGTCGCCTACGAGCTCATCAGGAGGGGCGTTAGGGTGCCCGTGCCCGTCCACCTCGAGGACGCGGTTGAGGCGCTGGGGGGTGGCGCGCCTTGATAGCCTTCGAGAACGTCTCGTACACCTACCCCGAGGGCGTGAGGGCGATAAAGGGCGTCACCCTGACGCTCCGCGACGGCGAGTTCGTGGGCCTCATAGGCCACAGCGGCGCCGGCAAGACGACGCTGGCGAAGCTCGCCGTCGGCCTCCTGAAGCCGCAGGAGGGCAGGGTGCTCGTGGACGGCCTAGACACCAGGAGGGTCCCCGTCTCCGACCTCGCCAGGCACGTGGGCTACGTGTTCCAGAACCCTGAGCTCATGATATTCTCCCGCACGATCTACGACGAGGTAGCCTTCGCCCTGAGGAACCTGGGCGTGCCCGAGGGCGAGATAAGGGGGAGGGTCGTCAGGGCCCTGGAGCAGGTCGACCTCGGCGACAAGCCCCTGGACACCCCGCCGTACGCGCTCAGCTTCGGGGAGAAGCACAGGCTCGCGATCGCGAGCGTCCTCGTCATGGAGCCCAGGACCATAATACTGGACGAGCCCACCACGGGCCTGGACTACGGCAGGTGCCTGAAGCTCTTCGAGATCCTCAAGAGGTTGAGGGACGAGGGCAGAGCGGTCGTGCTGATAACGCACGACATAGACCTCCTCGCGCGCTACGCCGACAGGATAGTCGTGCTGGAGGGGGGGCGCGTCGTGCGGGACGGCCCCGTGAGGGAGGTCTTGGGAGACCTCGAGTTCCTGGAGGGCCACGGCTTCATCCCGACGCAGGTGCTCTTACTGGCCAGAGAGCTGGGGCTCGACGCGATCACGCCCAGCGAGCTGGCCGAGAAGCTCTGCTCTAGGAATATTCGCTCTTCCTCCTAATTTCACTCCATCTGGCTCTATCAATGGTTGCATTTCTGCTTCAGTGATTGGTTTAGCACCTTGAGCGGCTCAATTACAAACTCTAAAAGAATAAGAGCATTAAATGCTCAACTTCCTCTAGTACATCAAGATAAACATTAGGAGTCATAGCAACAATTCTTTCTTCTTAGTTCTCTCAGGTAGCCCCAAAGTGCTGCAGCAACGTAGAATACTTGATAAACTAGTATCAGCGCTGTTATTGTTAATATCGAGTACTTCTTATTAAAAATTTTACATATGCCAATATAAACCTTCAATTTCTATCTAAGATTCGCTTTTCCATGAGAAGTGTACTATTGAGTTGCCATCAGTCCACCAGTAGTAGAGTTTATTGCCGTGGCTCCAATCAATGCTGTCGACTGTAAGGTAAGGACTTTCACCCGTGAGTGTTCTGTAAATTGCTACTTCAAGCGAAAACTCGAATGGCCCACCAGTTATTGAGAAAATAAGAGTTACCGCAGTCTCCAGCCAACGAGCGTCGTCGTTATAGTATAGGTCGAGTTCGTAGGGCAGTTTATCTTCTGGATCTATGTACAAGTTTGGATTTGGAGCGGTTTTTCCACATAGGGTGCACTTTATACTATTACCCCACTTGATATTCTTGATCCAAACTGGTACTAGTATCTCCCAGATTTCGTACTGAGAGCCCATTAGTAGCCAATGCCGCTCCCACCGATACTCTACATATAGCTCAATAAGCCTTTTATCCCCGTTGGACAAGCTTCGTCCAGTTCCTATTACTGAGTCTGCTGATGCTTTCCCTGACTCGAACCAGTCTCCGGAATATTCAACGGGGGCACTAGGGTCACTTGGATCATGTTCAGCACTTAGAACTCCCTCCCTTACGAACTGGCTGTAATATAAGCGGGTGTTCCGCGTAATGTACCAAGTTGCTGTCATGCCTACTATAGTATGTAATGCCCCACTTTTAACCCAGTCTCCAGCATAGCCGAGCACTGTGGAGCCAGAAGAGCTCTGTAAAATGCTCTCAACCCGATTCGCCTTTTCATGGACGTTTACCTCGACCTCGGCAGTTACGAAGGGTTTTCGGGGCACAACATGCACTGTTGCTGCTCCAAAATAGCTTCTCCCTATCAACACTACAAGAAAGTCTACTGGGAAGTACTCGATCCTGCCATTGCGAGTGCTATAAACATATCGTAGTATCTTGATCAGTGGAGTTAAGCTCTTCCCCTTATAAATTATCTCGCAGTACGGCTTAGCCCAGGGTGCTGTTAAATTATGGACTATAACTATGTAGTCATCAGGAGTAGAAGGCCTAATCACTATTTTCACAAGACCTACAGGCTTTCCTTGAAGCCATTCTAGGAAAAGTTGGTACAATAGTACGTTGTCCTCGACATTAGCATACACCCCCCAAAGAGTATAGGAAGGCGATAGTAATATTATCAAGAGTGATATTAGAGCTACATGTACCTTTCTCAAGGATAGCCACCGTTAAAAACCTCCATACATTAGTATATAAACTTAACTTAATTAATAAGAGAAAAATTCTTTCTATGTTTAACAAGTATAGAATGAATTCAATGAGAAGAGCCCAACAATTCCCAACTTAAAAGCGTCGACTGGCCCTCAAGCGGTGCGGCTCCTCATCCCTGGCCGCGAGAGCCTCCTTCCCCAAAGCCGATAAATACCTAGGCACGCGTATAGTCCTACGGTGAAGCGCGTGGCGGGCAGGGTCGGGAGGGTGATATCTTCCAAGGTCCTGAAGAGGGGGCAGCAGCGTGGTCGTTAGGGTGAAAGTGAAATTGAAGGCCTTAAAGGGAGATGTGGGGGGAGTCGTCGAGAGCGCAGCCGTTCTAAATTCGGGGTATGAGTCTGTAGAGGAGGAGGTCATAATTCCCGTGAAGGTCGCCGAGAGGCTGGGCTTGTGGCCGAGGCTCCCTGAGGGGACGGAGGTCGAAGAGTACGAAGTCGCTGGGGGGATCAAGGTCAGGGCGTACTTCATCAGGGACTGCCTGGAAGTTCAAGTAGTCGCTGAGGACAAGGCCTCCGAGCCCGTCAAAACAGCTGCCGCGATAATGGAGGGGCAGAACGAGATACTGCTGAGCGACGCCTCGATTAGCGCGCACAGGATAGTCATAGAGGACGCAAAGAGGGGGCTCTGGAGGTTCAGGGGGGAGGAGAAGCTGAGGGGGAGCGAGAAGCCCCAGTACTGGTGAGGCGCGCCAGCTGAGGGCTCGCCGGACGCGGCCACTGAGCTAGGAGCCGCAGCCCCGGCCTTGAGGAGGGCTAAAGCCCGCGCGTCTAGCAGATAGCGGTTCTCGAAGCCTCCAGATGCACGCTAGCGCTGCAGGCCGAGGGCCATGGCTGAAGCTGACGCTTGAATTCCGAGCTAGGCTTCGTTGAGCAAAAAGTACTAGCTTGGGTGACAGGTGCTCCGCTCGGTGATGCGTCTGTCATTCGAGGGAGCTGAGGCCGTTAGGAGGGGGGCCGGAGCATTTGGAGGGCCAGCGGCACTTTTAGAGTCCTCGCCCGCGTGCCTGCGCGCTGCGAAGTCGCCTAGTCAAATGCCCCCTCTCCGCTTGAGCCCCCCGAGGCCCAGCCTCTGAGGAGCAGTGCTTGACGCGAGCTCAGGTGCCGCCGCTTCCGGCAGCTCGGCTTGCGCTTAGATGCCGCCTAAGGCTGGAGCTCAGCCCTGTCGGCTCTGCAGACCCAGCTTTCTACCTCTCAAACGGCGCTTAGCTCTCCCATGCGCAGGCAGCCTCAGGGGCCTCAAGTACCCGACCCTCTTCATCCTGACCAACCTCAAGGGCTTGAGGTAGCCTATCCTCTTCAAGAGAATCCCTCCGGTAGGTAGTGTGAGGCCGCTTATAAATGTGGTTCGCTGGATTGAGCGGCCACTAAGGGGTCAAGCCAACAAGCCTTTCTTTTAGCTCTGGGCAAGGCTGCCCTAGGCAAACACTTATCCACGAACCCGCTACTAATTAACCCCTAGGGTTAGCGAGCATGGGAGTGAGGGTCAGAGTCAGGATAGGCTTTGGCGGCAAGAGCGTGGAAGCCGTAGCACTGCTCAACACAGGATTTGAAGGGGACGTCCCAGAGATCCTCGTCCCCCTAGACACCGCTGAAAGGCTAGGAGTGTGGCCAGCCCTCCCGGAGGGAGCCCTCGTCGAAACTTATAGGTCGGCCTCGGGCTTCATGAGGGTCTACAGGATAAGGGGGGCTAATGTGCGGCTCGTCACTGAAGATGCAGTAACGGAAGCAGTTGACTGTTACTTGGTCGTTTCATTATAGTTAGAGCCTTCAGAGGAGTTAGAACTGAGCTTCAGCTCATCAATTTATAAGGAGATAATTGAGAATTGTTTAGGAAGTTGGATAACATTCAATCGATTATTTCATCGAGGAAAACTATTTCCACTTCTTTTTTGATTAGATCGAGGTGTTTAACGATTTCTTTTTCCTTAAACGCGAATAGGCTCGGTACTCTGTAGACTTTAGCGGTTGCAAGCACCCAACAATCAGCTAGCGCTATTGGGTATTTACACTTGAATTGTCCTGCTATTAGTGATATTTTACTCGACGGTGCAATTGAGACCGATTTAACGATTCCTTCTATGTAGGAGAGAGCCTTCTTTAAGTTTTCGTACCTGCACAAAATATATAATACTTCAGATAATGTGACATAATTTGTTATTCCATTGTGAAGTAGTTCTAATGTCCTTTCATCTCCTTTATAATAGTGGTATATCAGAAAGCTAGTATCTAGTGCGTATCTTCTTGACCCATTCAAGGAGGTCTTTTTCTCGCTCCTCATCTTCAAGCCTACCCTCTTTAAGCTCTATTGACGTTGAAATTATATCGAAGTCCTTGATTAACTCCTTATGGTGAATCACGTATTCTCTTAAAGCATCTTTAATCAATTCCGCCTTACTACTAAACATTTTTCTCTTCATTATCTCCTCTAAGTACAGCCATAGTTTTCTTGGAATCCTTACTGCTGGAAGCACCACAGTTCTATCGTTCATGTGTAAACATTTGATACAATAGTAAATAAAACTTACCTTTAGTACCGGTCAATGGACCATTGGAAGACATTCATTCTAGCTCTTCCACTCAAAGCGAGCGTTTAAATTTAAGCTTTACTCAAATTAAAAGGGCAGTGACAAGTCTATACGATTTGTATCGCCCTACTAATAAGCTATAGCTGGATTACTGAACTTACTTAATCAAGCCCCCTCTTCAAGGAGTCCCTCCCCCTCAGCAGGCTGGAGTAGAGCCTCAGCCTCTCGAGTATCTCCCTGACACGCTCATGCGCTCTCTTAAGGGCATCTAGGGCTTCGCGCATCCTCGACCTATCGAAGACGCGGGGCACGTAGTGCTCCTCCCTGAACATCCGTACAGTGTGCATGTGACTTAGGAAGCTTCGGGCCCAGCATACATCCTTAATGACGTCAACAGCCAGGCGCTCTTCATCAATCTTAAAGCCTCTAGCTAGTCTACGAGCGTAACCGCAAACCTCGTCGTCGAGCACGAGCTTCTCAAGGCTAAAGACGCTCTCGAACTCTAGCATTCCAGGTCCTGAGACTATATCCACGCTCTCCACGACTCCTATAACTGCACTGAAACCCGCTTCGACTCCAGCTTGGTAGTCGGTACTCTTAGAGTCGCTTAGTGCTGGTAGGCGTGAGTCGGCAAGCCTAGATGCCTTGCGATCTCCACGTAACCCATGTAGAGGAGCATTGTCTCGGGAACTCACTATGTTAGCGGTAGCCTCAAACATGTCGAACTGACAGGGCGACCCGCCGTATATGACGGGCGTACCCGGATTGGCTAGCTGTGCCAACACTAATCCAGAGAGGGCTTCAGCATGGTGCTGAACCAGCGCGCCTGCAATGGTTACAGGGCTCGTAGCCCCTAACTGCGGCATAGGCACCACCTCCACCGGCACCCTCCTCCTAGCACAGTCTAGGAGGTTCTGGCACGTTACGTAGCTCCACTTGAGAGGAGGTGAAGGACAGACGTCGAATATGGCATAGGGCTTTTCAGCTGGATCCCCAATAACAATTTCCATCATTCTAACCACGTCGTGAACTCCGTCTACCGTGAAGGCGCCGGTCACTACAGGCTTAATCGGCTGCTTAAGCAGTACGTAAAGCCTAACTCTATCCCTAAGCTCCTCTGGAACATCCGAGGGAACTACTGCTGTGCTCTGAAGCTCGATATTACTTAGGTAGTCCGTAAGCCTCGCTACTTGCTCCAAGTCCTTTATAGTGGGGTTCCTGAGCACACCACTCTCATAGTCCAGGATCTTAGTCGCAGCAGACCCGGGGTTGAATCTTGTAACTCCCTCGCCTACTACAGCGTAGGGCTTACCTCGCCTATCGTAGAGGGTAAAGCTGGAGGGAGCTAGCTTCAACGCCCTTTCCACAATGTCCCTGGGTATCCTTGCCATCCTACCATGAACTTCGGCTCCCTCGCTCTCTAAGATTGATAATGCTTCAGTATTATCGATCCACAAACCTACCTCCTCTAAAAGCCTGATAGCGTTTTCGTGAATCACCTCAATGTCCTCGGGATCCAGTAACCTCAATTGTGGTTTAGGCATACGATCCCTTTCAACGTACGGCACACAAGGATGCTCCCACGACCCTATCCACAATAGGGCACCCTCTTGGAATCCTACGGTGACGCGGCGATGTACCCTCTAGTACTCTGGAAGCACTCCGAGGAGTGGCTGAAGTGGAGGAGAGAGGCTTTCATGAAGGCTTTCAGTGAGCAGAGCGTAGATGAGGCCTTAAAGGTTATGAAGTCCATCATCTACAGGATGCTTGAGTACGCGGGTTCTACTGGAACCTTGACGGAGCACCTAGCAGATTGGCTGCAGGCTTTAGGGTACGGCTTTAAGATGGGCCACTACGATGGGGAGAGGTCCGAAATAGTAATCTGCGACTGCCCTTCTAAGACCGGCACCACCCTCATCGGCGATATCGAGTTCTGCACAGCGTGTCGAGGATCCTTCAGCTTTAGCGATAAGGTGAGTGTCAGAGTCGTCAAGTGTGGTAACTACTGCATGCTTGAGGTATTAAAGAGCCGCGGGTAGGGGGTAAGCAGCCTCAGAAGCGATTAAACAGAGTGATGGACTGTAGCCTACGGAGAGCTTCTCCAAGTCTCTCAGGGAAGATCGTTGAGGAGGAATCTTTGATGAGCCTGAGCCTAGGCCTAGGCTTGATATATGGGCTTTGCAACGTGACACCGCCCCTCATCTACCTAGCCTTCGGCACCTACGTCGAGGAGGCCGTGTAGAGAGGCACTACCCTACACCTACCCCTCCTCATCACGAGCATCTACGCACTCGTGCCTATCACTAGGGCACCCCGTAAGGAGGAGCATAGTCCGTTAACGCTAAGCTTTACCCTCTCCTCGGTCAATACGGCTATCTTGAGTACACCGCCTAGGCTAAAAAGGAGCTAGGGCCTAAGTTTATATATGCATACGTGCATACATACGCACGATGCCGTCTAAGACTATTACGATATCCCTAGAGGCTTACGAGGCGTTAGTTAGGGAGAAGAGGCCTGGGGAGAGCTTCTCAGACGTAATACTTAGGCTCGTTAGGAGGGGCGGCGACCTGAGGGACCTAGCTGGCTGCTGGAGCGACGTGAGCGACGAGTTCGTCGAGGAGTTCCTTAAGGCCGTTAGGGAGGCGTGGGAGGGTTGGAGAGGTACGCGCTAGACACAGACCTCTTAATCGACTTCCTGAGAGGCCGTAGCCAAGCCGTCTCGACCGTGGCTAAGCTTAGGGAGAGGGGGGCGCTCGCGACAACTGTCGTAAACGCCTTCGAGCTATTCTGGGGCGCCTTCAAGCTCGGAGGCGGAAGGAGGGTTAACGAAGTTAGGAGGCTACTGACAAGGCTAGAGTTGCTGGGCATGGATGAGCGGGTCGCTGAGGGTGCGGGCGAGGAGATGGCCTACCTCGAGAGCGTAGGCCTCCCGATAAGCGTAAGGGACCTCCTCATAGGCGTGATCGCTAGGGAAAACGGCTACGCGGTCGTTACGGGCAACGAGGAGCACTTCCGAAGGATAAGGGGCCTAGCGGTTATCAACTGGAGGAGGCTTTAGCCCTTCACGAACTAACATCCCCCCTAAGTAGCTTCTCTAGGAGGAGAGCTAGGAATACGAGAAGGCCGAGCCAGCGGCTAGGCTGTTGAGCGCGAAGCCCGTCACGCCGCTAAGGGCGAACGTGGTGAACGTTATTGAGCCGTGGAGCGCCGCCAGCACCAGCACGCATCTGGTCATCTCCCTAACAACACCAGCTACTAAACCCACAACAGCTCCTCAGCGAACCCCACGGCCACGCAGTACCACGCGAGCATCCTGAGGAGCTTAACCGGGGTTAAGCTCACGCATGTTCCGGTTAGGGATACGGCTAGGAGCGCCACTAGGTAGGCCGCGAGGAAGAGGGCTAGCACGTAGCACCACCACTTAACGCTAAACTTCAAGCTCTTAGGCCTGAGACCGTATTCTCCCGGCCTCCCGTGCGCGGCGACCCCCGCTAGAGCTAGCAGCACCATGAAGGCCTTTGAGAGTCATCCCGAGAGCTCGGGTTAGCGGCTTGGAGCGCCCACGCGACGACGGAGAAGCAAGCCTCGACCGCCGCCGCCTCTGCTAGCGCCTTTACCCGCTCAGCCCTCAACCTTACCCACCGCTAAAGCTAACTCTTACGATAGTTAATTAACTACCCCCTGAAGGGCTAAGGAGCTCGATTAAGGGTAAAACGGCTTGAGGGCACGTTGGAGGAGCCTCCTCGTCCTAGTGACGTGGGCTTGGACGTTCGTCGGCAGCGCGTTAGCCCTAGTCGGAGGCGCGCCGCCTATCTTTGAGGGCGTCACGAGCCTACTTAACAGTAGGCCTTACTTAGCGTCGTACCTAGAGGTCGTAGGCGTTGGAGCCCTACCCCTAGCCTTCTCCCTCCTCTGCGGGGATAGCCCCGGCTTTACGGCTTAAGAAGGGAGGGGCTCGCGAGGAGCCTAGCCCTCTCGGTCCTGCTGGCCACTCCGTGGCTCGCCATGGAGCCATCGCTGTCTTACAGGGGAGGTTGGAGTACCGGAGCCGTCAGAAGGTGGGTTGAGGGGGGGTTCAGCGCCGCAGTGCTGGTGGACCTGCCTGAAACCGAGAGCCTTAGGGGCGCTGGGCTCCAGGGGACGCTTCTCAGATTGGCGGAGAGGATTGAGTGGATGTGTGGGTGGGAGGGTGCCCTCTACGTAGAGTGGAGGAGCAGCGGGAGGATTTGCCCGGTGTGCGGTGAACAAGGAGTTGAGGTTAGCAGGAGGAAGTACAGGTGCCCTGAGTGCGGTGCTGAGTGGAGCAGAGACGCGGCTAGCTGCTTCAACGCCGTCAAGAGCTTCCTGGAACACTACTTGAGGAGAGGGGATCTGGCTGAGAGATCGAGGAAATGGCTAAGCGAGAAGGCTGAGAAGAGCGAGGAGTCGCTGAGAAAGCTGTAGCCACGAACTACGCTAAAGAATCTAGAAGCCGTGTTAGCGTTGAGCGGGTACGGTATGCCCTTCACAGACCTATAGCCGTGTTCTACAACTACTACATCCAGCTTCTCACCAATTCTCATACTCTCGGTCACGTAGACTAGCAGGGGGTACGATCCTACCTGCCTAGCTAGGCTGTACTTACCCTCATGAGCCTCTACATAGAGAGCCCTGAGGATAGCCCCCCTGGGCACAACCCGTGCTAGCATGGGCTTATCAAACTCCTCCCGAACCCTTCTCTTGAAGGCTCTGAAGTACTTCTTATGCCTAGCCATTATCCTTGCTCCCACATGCCACATTGGGGTATGGGGCAACACCAGCACCTGCCTAACGTTTACACGGCGCACTAGGAGCCTCTCCTCCAGTATGGTTCTCAGGAACTCTAGGTTTAGCCTGTAGGTCTCCCTAGTCTCTCCTTTAAGGCCGAGAACGAAGTTTATACCAGGTAGCAGTTCAGGCATCCCGTTATACCCCCTACCGGCTTCAACATCGTTCACTATCCTTATAGCCTTGAGCGCGTCACCTGGCATTACGCCCAAATTATTCTCTCGCACAACTCTAGGATCGGCGCTTTCCACTCCCATGGCCGCCACGTCACCCGGTGTGTGGTACTTCACCAGCACCTTTAGAGCCCTCCTAGCCTCCTCCTCGTGGAACGCTACCGTCCCGGGATTTACGTTATCTATGTGCAGCACTTCGAGGTCTGGAGTAGCTGCTCTCACGCTCGTAAGAAGCCTCTCCGTCTCCTCGGGTGAAGGCTTAGGAAACTCTACCTCATTAGTACCCTTAGCCATGTAGGCGAGGAAATCGGCTTGTCTACCCAGTCTAAAGCACCTTACGCCATGCCCGTAGAGTGCCTCAACCTCTCTAGCAATGCCCTCAATGGACCTGAATACTACTCTGCCATATCTCGGCTCAATGCAGAAGCTGCATCCTCCTACCAGCCATCTCGGACATCCCCTAAACGTCTCTATCTCCGCTATGAGGTTCCACCCATGATTTGGATGCTGTATTACTACCTCAGCGCCTCTCCACGCAAACTTGTCGACTAGCTCGTAGCCCTCCCTAAGCTCGTAGGGGTTTACAGCCTCTACTCTAAGACCCTCCCTTACGAGATTGAAGACCACTACTTCCAGGTCTCCCCTAACTACTAGCTATCCTTGGAAGAGACTTGCCCGAACAAGCCGTCGTAAAGGCTATAGTTGGAAGAGACGTTCTAGACGATTAATAAGATATGCTTCAATGGGAGGGAGAAAAAAGAGGTAGAAATAACGTAGTTTTCCCAGAAATAATCAAAACCCTCAAACAAAAATCTACACGCGCGACTTTACTGAGTCTAATCTGGCCGTGAACCTCGAAGTAGTCTTGTCACCCTTGTAAGCCAGCATCCTAACCGAGTCGTCAACCTCCCTCCCGTCACTAAATTACATTTTTAAGGCATATTGCTGAGCAATTTTCAAGCCAAGGGATTGCATGCCCGATGAAGTTGAGCTTAAGACTTCACTTTAATTTTGAAGCTGAAGCGCTTAGGACGTAGGGGAAGGGTCCTAACATTGAGGGAGGGGTCGCTCTACTGCCCAAGGTGCAAAGAGAGGTTAAAGTAAAGCTAACCTTAGCTCTTCTTACAGGAAGCTCGCAGAGCCCCGACTAGAACTTTGTTGTCGTGCAGAGCTAGGAATTAAGGCTCGGCTCTCC
Source organism: uncultured Thermoproteales archaeon (assembly GCA_964497915.1). Taxonomy (GTDB): domain Archaea; phylum Thermoproteota; class Thermoprotei; order Thermofilales; family CAYSTQ01; genus CAZCFI01. The sequence goes on along the minus strand of CAZCFI010000004.1, from coordinate 16,856 downwards.
ACGTCGCGTACATCTTCAGCCAGTTGGTGTTCGCATCGTACACGTAAACCTCATAGCCTGAGTGCCGAGCACCTGCAGCGTAGTAGACGTAGCCATACGGAGCTATCACTTTAGTTACGCCCAGCGTGACTCTCACCGACGCTGCGGGAGGAGGCACGCTAAGAGTGAATTGAACGTTTATGCTGAATGTCCAGTGCATGCCACCCTTTATTGGGATCCCAGCCTCGTCCCCCTGCTCTATCTCCACGTAGTTTCCTCCCTTCCTAGCCCCATCCCATGTAGTTACTACTTTATCGTAGCCTCTAGGGTCAAGTACTCCTGATGTGTGGTCTATTGCGAATGCCCAGTCCTCATACCACTCTTCTCCAGTCTCCCAGTCAATGACGTGATAGCGCTCTACCCTATACTCATACTCAAACTTCACTAGGACCTTGCTATTCCCAGTGAAGCTCCTCGTCTCCAAGTCTCTGTCGATGGTTATTTGAGTAGAGCCAGCACTTAGCCAAGGCTCCCAGTTCACTCCATCATAGCTCACCCTACTCTTGGTCTCAACTTCGTACTTACTGCCGACATGCCACCTAGCATACGCCGATACGTTGTACCATGTAGCGAAGACTACTGCATTAGTGTAAGTCCAGTTGTTGCAGCTATCTATCAAGATGTACTCGGGAGACCGAGCTGTGGGGCTAGCGGGGTGAGTTATTGAAGTGGAAGGAGGGAGTGACTCCATAACCGACTTTTCAATGAACACACGTCTCGCCACTATCCTTAGCTCTATTTCGTCTATTGGCCACTTCATGAACGTGGGGTCAAGTGGCACTGCGCGCACCGCGTGATAAGGGTACTTGTGGACCACTATGATTATGTTGTGAGCTGCAAAGACCGGCACTGGCACCCTCTTGAATACCTCTCTACCTTCTCTATCTAGCACGACGTTAGTCCACCCTACGTGCAACCTGTAGATCTTTAAGGTGATCGAGCAGCGCCCAAGCTCGTCGGCGCGGCTGGTGGCGATGCGCACTGAGCCTCTTTCGGTGAGGTTGAATATCAGGATCCACGCCATTGGGAGGGGCTCTCCCCTCTCGTCTAACGCCAGGACGTTCAGCTTGATCGCCTGGTAACTCTCGTCTAAGGTAACTCGTTCCCATGCCGTAGCCATGATAATTACTGATATCGCTGCTGAGATGAGTAGTAGAGCTGTCATTATTTTCGCAATTCCTCTCTTTTTGTTGAGAACCCTCTCAGTCACGTGTGAGGTGTGGTGAAGCTCCCTTATGTTCTTATCACCCTTGCACGTATTACGACTGGCCCAATCAAGCGCTCGCGTACTTTACAGCACGTGTGCGGAAAGGCTGGGGCTAGAGCTCAGCGACGGCGAAGTGGTCGGGCTCACCCCAAGCGCGGGCGGCTAAGCGGCGTAAGGTGCCCGCGCTGCGGCTCAGGCCAAGTCCACGGAGGCGGCGGAGCTCAGTGCGAGCCGCGCCTGCAACGCTACACGCGCAAGCTGCGGCGAGCAGCTCGACGACTTAAGGAGCGCTCTAGCCTGGGCGCAAGTGCCGCCGAGCACAGCGCTGGCCGCACCTCGCCCCCGCTACAAGCTGGGCCTAAGTCAGCCTGCCTTCTCTGACGCTTGGCCAGGCCCTCCCCTAAACACTCTGCAGGAAAGGCCTCGCGAGCGTTGGAGCTCCTCCACAGAGTCTCTCTGTGAGTGCGCGGTGCTCAACGTAAACGATCCAGCTGAGCGACCTCCAGCCCGAGCTCCAGGGCGGCCCCCGCCACCCCGCCCTCGACGGCCTGCTACTCTGGGGGCGACGCTGAGGTCTGCGCAGCCTATAGGCCCGTCGAGACCGAGGGGAGGGTCGAGCTAGCCATCCCCCTTTCGCGAGGGTTTTGGGAGTCATCCGTAAGCTTTCCCGAGGGCTGGGCATGTCTTGAAGTGACGGAGTGCCGCGCCTGGTTCTGCCCAGATAGCGGCCTGAGGTCCAGCGAAAAGCTCATATTGATCCCTTGCGTGGCGTCGTGGCATGTGGGTTGGCCTTCTGGAGGCCCCAAGGAGGGCCCCGGAGGAGCCGGGGGTCTACGTGATTAGGTGGGTCAGGGGCGGGGAGCCGGTCAGGATCCCAAGGCTCTTAGGGGTCGATGAGAGTGGGGCGCTCTACGTGGGCTCCACCGGGAACTTACGCAGGAGGCTTAGGAGGCTCGTTAGGGGCCTGAGGAGGCCCGGCCCCAAGATCCACTCGGCCGCGTTGAGCTACTACTTCTTCGCGCTACACAAACGCATCGAGATGAGCGAGCTGGAGGTCGCGTGGGTAGAGTTAGGAAGCAGAGATGAAGCAGGGGAGCAGGAGTGGGCGGCCCTCAGGAGCTACGCCGAGACGTATGGCGAGGCGCCGCCCCTGAACAGGTCGCTGGGAAGGAAGAAATACCTCCTCCTCGGCATTGTAGAGCTGAGGGCTAGGTTAGCTCCAAGGCTGGACCCAAGGCTGGCTAAGCTCCTAGGACTATGATGATCGGTGGGCATCGCCGAGTCAAGTGCCGCACAAGCTGCGCTCTCTGAGGGCCGAGAGGCCTCGAGGCTTAGCGAACTCGCAGGCCCTGAACGCCACGCTGAGCCCCAGCGTTACTACGGTCAGCGTTGGTGGGGCATTGACTACCCTAATCTATCTCATTAGCCAGGGTAATTGCGGATCGCTTAAAGGCATTATAAGCAACTTCCTACCCTCCTCCCTCACTGTCAGCTTTAGAGCCTTGTAGCAGTGTATGAGCTCCCGCTTTAGCCTCCTCGGACACTTTTCAGTGCTCAATCTCGTGCCTGTAGTCCCACTTAGCGTCTTCGCGCTGGGTTTAGCGCCGCTACTCCAGCAGCCAAGTCGCAGTAGGCGGCTTTCGCCTTAGGGTTCAGACATACTCTGTGTGGCGTGGTAGCGGTATGTGGCCAAGCTCTACCTCTTCGAGAATCTTATCTTCGAGCCCACCCTAGCCATACGAGAATCAGTAGCTTAAAAATTGGCGTTTTACAATCCCATGAGTATCACGATTCCCATGAAGAATAGACATAGGGCTACGTAGATGAAGAGCGGCAAGAGTCTCCTTAGAGCGTTCTTAGTATGCTCATCCATGTTATCACTGACCATAATATTGCGTAGCTCGTCTAAGTTCTTTGTCTATGTTTAAGATTTCCCTGCCTAAGAACACTTCTACCATTACGCACAGCATGAACGCTGCTATTCTCCAGAGAAACGTCTTAATTAGAGGAATCACCGCAGTAAAGAGCGATGTAAGGGCAACTATCATCGTAAACACGTGCCTCCAATCCCCCTTCAGCTCACCATAAACCTCCAGTATCACATCCCTACACTCCTTTGGCTCCTCCTTAAGCCTCTCGATCAGCTCATCAACCCTCACCAGCCCACCCCCCGCAGCTGAAGATGGTAGGCTTAAAGGTTGTAAAAATTGACTTACTACTGAACTTGTAACCTCTTTAGAGCCCTCTAGCATCACTTCATTCTGTCTCACACTAACCCTCAAGTCCTCCCTCAAGGCGATATCCTGCGGGCTGTAGAACCTGGGGCGACATTGCTGGTGAGGTGCGCTCCCTCCAATTAGTCCTTAAGCTAACGTTTTTGTCAGTACTCTCTTAGCTCCACCTCCAAGTCTCTTAATGGAAACCAGCCCTAGAAGCTCAGCATGCCTCTCTTTAGCTAAGCCCTTGAAGTCGCTGTCCGGCTCCATAATCTCTCTTAGCAGCTCAACATCGCTTGTGACCTCTATCGCCCCCTCCACCTCATCCCCAGCCCCCCTCAACTCGCTCTCAGAGCTGTGGATTAGGGTTAGCGTAGTCGGTTAGCCGTAGTGGTAGTGTGCGGTGTAGTGCCTTAATCGCTAAGTCGTAGGTCGCTTCGTAATCCCATGCTAAACGCCCTCTAGAGGCGCATGCTCCCCTACGCATAAGCCTCAAGGACAGAACGTAGCACCCGTTCGCGCGTTACATCTTGAGCACTAGTGCAATGCTCAGCAGCGTGAGCGCTATGCTGAGGACGAACGGGCCTGAGGGCGAGATGCTCCAGAGGATCGCCCCAACCGTAGGGGCTACGGCTAGGAACGGCACGGTAATGACGCTGTACGCCGAGTACACGGTCCCCCTGACCTCTGCCGGGGCCATCTTCGCCACGTACGTCGTGAACGAAGTGCTGGAGACGGTCCCCAGAACTGCAGCCGGGATTAGGGAGAATACGGCAAGCCAGGGGTGTGTGCGGGAGAGCGTTAGGAAAGCTCCAGTGCCGGTCGCGCTCGCGATGAAGTACACGATGTAGCCCAGCTTCTCGCCGTACCTATCGACGAACCTGCCAGCTAGGGGGTAGAAGAGGGCCTTCACTATAGCGAGCGCTGGGTATATGGCGCCGATCTCGCCCCCCCTCAGCCCCATCACCTTCTTCAAGTAGAGGGAGAAGTACGTCCCAGAGGCTACGTCGGATAAGGCCGTGATGACGACCATCGAGGTGAAGGGCAGCATCTTCTTCAGTAGCACGTACTTGGTGCCTGAGAGGGCTTCAAGAATTCTCGCTCTAAAGCCCCTAGCTGGCTCTGCCTCAATGCCCCCCGGCCTCGTCTCCCTCAAGCCCAGGCGCAAGAGCAGAGCTGCCCAGCTCAGAGCGGAGGCTATTGCGAGGGCCAGCCCTAGCCCCACTGCCTCTGTGAAGTGGCCGAGGAGCACGGAGCCGACAGCTGACGCAGCCAGCCCAACGCCTCTGAGGACCGAGAAGGCCTGCCCCCTCCTCCTCTCATCGACAGACTCTGAGAGCATCGAGAGGACCCCTGGAGACCCTATCGATGGAGACGCCATGATGCACACCACTGCTACCAGCAGCGCTATGAGGGTCCGCGATGCGGCCAGCACCGACGCGCCAGTGGCGTAGATTAGAGTGGAGAGGATAATGGCGAACTTCCTCCCCTTCAAGTCCGAGATGAGCCCTCCCACTATGGCTGGGATGGCTGTCAGCGCGTAGCTGACCGAGTATATGGCGCCGACGTACAGCTCGCCGCCAACATCGCTTATGACTATTGGGAGCGCCCACTGCAGGTAGAGGGAGGAGAACGACAGCAGGCCCGCCGTAGACCACAGTATGAGCAGGTTCCCCCTGTACTTCATGCTCCTCACCACTATCTACCTATACTCCCTCATTATGTTTTAGTAACAGCAATATTCCTTATATTTTGTTATTCTTTAATTCATGCCCATTATTTGCACCATAAATGCAACTTTTAGTAGACGTTGGAAAGGGCTGCGTGCTCGTTGATTCCCATGGCTTTTACCGCTTTCTGTCGATGAGGTCTAAGGAGCCATGCTGTTCTCTAGTTAAGATGCTCAAAATCTAGGCATGATCTCGAGGTCCCCTTTACGCCCTGATCTGGCGGAGGTCTTGCTTCCAGTAGCCCCACTTGACCAGCACTGGCTCAGTCTCCATCAGGTCGAATGTACGCATCTTCCTGACAGTCTCCCAGCCTATGGGTAATCTAGCTAGGAAGCCTGCTCCTGCCTAACTGCCTAGCTATAGACTCGCTCAAGCTCTGACCCAGAGTGAAGCCAACTGGAACTAGCACTGACGCGCCATCCTGAAAGTCTGAGTGCTTGGAGGCTAAATCTGAGACTTTTTGAAGCATTCCTACTAGCTTCTTCGGCTCAACAGGCTTAGCGAGGATCATGTAGACGAACTCTCTATCAATTAGCTCACGAATTAGCTCCTCAACCATCTCGACGATCTTCACTCCAATTTGGAAGCCTAGGAAGTGGGGCCTCCTAGCGTAGCTGTCCCTAGGCTCCGGTATCCCGCAAATTGCCAGACCGTTATCGCTCTGCATCATCCTGAGTATCTCGTAAGCCTCGTCCCTAGTCAGCAGCCTAAACAAAGCTTGCCTGTGTGAACCTTTTAATGAAGATATTAAGGCGTAGAAGCAGTCCTCAGCTAGCTCCAGCGACTCCTCTTTATCAAATCCAGTTACCGCTACTCCGTAGCACCAGATCAATTCTAATCTCTTCGAGTTGCAGGCTAGCAGTATCAATCTTGCGTTTGGCAATTCCCTAGTCGAGCTCACGAAGTCCCTGTGGATTTCTAGGGCTGTCTCGATCTGAGCGTATTCGCGAGGGTTACGGGGCAGCTTAACTGGCTTGACTACCCCGTAATAAACCACTCCATCGCGTTTTAGAGTATAGACTGTCCCGTCCAGTACTTCAGTCTCAACATTGACTTCAACATTTAATACCTTCATTTCAGTTAACGAGGGCTTAAAAATAGTTATTTTAAAGGTCAATAATTTTAGGGGATTTAAAGTGATTAGCTTATGCGTGAATTCTATGAGAAAGCTAGGAAGGAACCCGAGAAGTATGAGAAGTTATTAATTGAGAGACTTGACGGTCTAGAGAACTCATCAAGACATACTTTTAATTGGATTATAGCATTGCTCAACATCGAGTTAGCCTATGTAGTGTTTTTGTGGACGAGAGCACTATACACCGCGCTCTTCTACCTGCCATTGCTCTTCATATTGACCTCTACTATACTATTAATACTGAGACTATTCTTGATAGTAAGGGAAATAAGCGTAGTTGAAGAAGTACTATATGGTGACCCAATGAACATTAAGACGATCGACAAAATTATCATATGGTATCTACTAGCATCAAGCATATTCATTACACTAATTGGAGTTTACCTCTTAATGAGCTCATGAACAACTAATTCCGCTTCTCTACCCCTCCTAACAGTTGCGTATACTAACGTTGCTGGGGTCGAGCTTAACAATTAGCTAACCTTCTACTTCACAACCAGAAATCCTAACTTCGCTACCACTAAACTCTAGAGTGACGCCCCTCGGAACGTAGAAGACTAGCCTGACGCTTAAGAAAGGTCTATTTGCAATTGACTCTATCACCATGTGTAGCTTCAAGTAATCTAGTTGTCTCGCACTCCTAGATGCTAGGTAGTGGTAGCTTAGCGAAACGGAGAACACTGCTAACGAAGTCTAGCCTCACCTTCAAGACTATATACCTGACCTCGATAGCGCCGTCGAAGCCGGTTAGCTGCGCAACCGCTGAAACGCCGTCGAGGTCCCCTCCGACCCCAAATGGTAAATTCCAGTCGCCACCCGAACACCGCTAGGCAGTACTGGGTGCCAGAGGGCAAAACCGACTCTAGGTAAGCCTCAGAGTCCTAGCATCGCTAGTGTGATGCCTCCTGCATCTCGTGCCTAGCAACAGCTCTCCCAGCACCTTCTCAGCAGTGGTAGAGGCAGGCACGTCCGCTGGGGCTATGGAGGTTAAGGTCGCTAGGGTACACGTCTGATCCCCATTCGTGAATTAATTTAGCATGCGAATTGGCTATATTCTTAGCAATCTCAATATTATTGGTATTACCATACTAGCTAGAATTAATACTACAAGTCTCCAAAATACTGAGTCGATCTTCTTATCGAAGTGATCTCTTAAACCCCTCATTTCGCTTTCAAGCCCATCAATTCTACTGCTTAAGTGGTTTACTCTCTCTTCAAGCTTACTTACTCTATCAATTAAGCTTAATACGTTAGAGTCTATTTTGAGTAAGACTTTCTCCAACATTTCTTGCCTAGCTTCTAACTTAGAAACTCTGTCCCTCAGCTCCTCAGCCATCAATCACCTAATTTATAAAGAGAATATAATATAAAGTTGACTCTTAATCGCAATTGACACCAAGCACTAGACAACAATCAAAGCCACTCCGTTATAGTTAAAAGAGAAATACTATTAAATCCCCGAACATCTACCACAGCTCATGCGCATACGCACTGTAAGCAAACGTATAGGCTTCACATCTGCGTACACGTTCTATTCCCGAAGGCCCTATGATGTATTAATAAGGAGCCGTAACTCCCTTGCATTAGTGCTCATAGCCATAGCTACAGTCAGCATCATAGCTTTCAAGCTCGCTCTGAGCGGTTCGTCCCCGCTCGAGCGCGGTGCCTCGCCAAGCGGAGCTAGCAATCCACCAAGTGGAGCTGAAGAATTTTTCGCTCCCGTTTAAATTAATCGTGCCACTGGAGAACTACAACGTCGAAGACCTTCCTGACTTCAGTACCGCCATAGTCCCTAACCTTAATCTCACACTTAAGAGACCCACCGTACTGCGGGTCAGCGTCAGTAACCCACCCGCTGTCAATGAAGACTTCGTTCCCAAATCCAACGTCCTGACCAGTGCTCCACGAAGCTATTTGCGTAGTCCCGCGCCACAAGTACACGTTTATGCTGTCTATCTTCACAGTCCCTGTGTTCTTTACCTTGAACATCACGCGCCACTTGTTCCCAGACTTGAACACTTGAAGGTTGGTCACGGCGAAGTCCGCGCTCTTGCTCATCCCGCCGTATATGCTCCACATCAAGCCAACGACTGCGCCAGCTACTGCTAATCCCATCACGAACATCAGCAGCCTAGTTACTGGAGCCTCCATACTCCCACGAATTCACTTCATTTAAAAATCGTCACGGGCTCGAGACTATGATAGCTTGAACCTTACTCCTATATACTTTAACTACTGTTTTACCATTAGCGAACTCCACTTTAAACTTTAAATATACTTCACCGACTCCACTTACGCCCAAGTCATCTACGTAGAACTGCTCAGCCCTCCCCTTCTTAACCACCCTATCCCAGGAGAAATTACTGCCGTTCACCTCCAGCTCCACGTGAACTATGTCAACTCCCCCTGAATTCCAGAGCTTGAAGTGGCCCCAAGACTTAGCGCCGTCCCACTTCAAGTCGATGCCGTAGACTTCAGAGTCGTAGTGCTCGGCTGAGCAGGAGTAATAGGGGAAGTAGAAGGTTACGGAGGCTACTGTAGCCACTACACCGACTACCATTAATACTATTGATATTGGTGAATCGTCCATGAAGATTAACTACTCAAAAACTGTAAAAATAACGTTTTAATTCTCGAAAGTTTCTCCACTAGCTGTCTCCTCATCAACGCCAGTTTGCAGCTGTGAAAGTAGTACCAATACGCTAGAAAAGCAGCAGTGACTAAAATTCTAATTATGAGGACGGCAGCCTCCTTCACGATTTCACCTTTAACCTCTCGCTTACGGGCAAGTTGTGTATACTCTCTTTAATCTCCTTCCATACCATTCTTTACTTCTCAAGGTTTTATTTAACAAAACTATTAGAAAAGCTAGTGAGATGATGTAACACAGTATGGAGGCATGTATATAGGGTCTCCATAATTCCTCCTTTATAAAAGTAGGTCTTTTTATTTTGACTATTGTACTTCCACCCTTAGGAATTTCTACACTTAGATAATACTTATTCTCACCTTCTTCTGCACCAAGTATGAATTCTGTAGTTAATGAACTTGGTTCTCTATTCACTTTTTTAATAATTTCTCTTAAAACTCCATTTAATTTCCAGGATATCATAACTGTGGTATTTGGAGGAATAGAGACTGTAAGCTTCACCTTATAATGCCACCATGCTAAGAGTATAGGACCTAAGAGCGTAGGACTTCTGAATTTCTTATTCAGGCGCATGTATAAAACAAATGCGTTATTTTCTTCTGTACTTCTTATATCATTAGGTCCAGACGTTATGAAGGCTAAATGAACCTTATAGATTAGCATTTTAGAATTTGCCTTTAATGTGTATTGTCTCTCGGCTTCAAACGTTCCCATACTCCTTCTTCTGACTCTAATAATATTAAAGAGATAAGCCCCAGTTATCAGGAATAATAAGATAAATACGGTTAGGAGAAGTATATCTCTTCTCTTTAATATTTTCCTGAATTCCAATGGAAATTCTATCACGTTACTAAGTTATATTTTGCTCCTATTTTTATTTAGCGCACTTAGTTCTCTGTTGTATGTTTCTCCAACCTTCACTACTACTCTCACTCTTTCTACGCGAGCTATACAACAGAGAAATAAGAGCAAAAAATTGTTTTTCCTTAAAATCAGCTTCATGGCGAAGATATCCTATAGCTGTACTCCCTAACAGTCGGCTTAGCCCCTGAATAGCTTACCTTGAACCTCAGCGTTATAGTGCCTACTCGATCAGCTCCTAAGTCAGTAATTGCTACCTGTATCTCGTCGCCCTTCTTCAGCGGGTCGGTGGTGGTCGGCACCGTAGTGGGGTCTAGGGTCACCTGATACGGGGTGGCTGGGACAGTCCCATTTGGGAACTTTATCACGTAGACCTCGACGCCAACGATGTCCACTGTTCCCGTGTTCCTCAGCTTGAAGTAGCCCCAGCTCTTGCCGCTTATCGGGTCGTAGTACAGCTTGACGTCGTACACCTGGAAGTCCGGGTGGCCGCCGAGCAGCATCGAGAACCAGCCGAAGTAGAAGCCAGCTAAGATCACTGACACTACCACTCCAACTACCATCAGTATTATCGTTATCAGTGGCTTCTCCATGGGGCGCCCAGGTTTAAAAATAGTTCTTCCCTGAGGGCTCGGGGCCCGCCCCCTGGGGCGCGGAAGTGCTCACCTCCCAGCGAGCGGCGTGGTTAACCGTGAGGCGCAGGTGCCCGCACTGCGGCAGGGAGTTCGACAGCGAGGAGAGGCTGGTGAGGCGCTACCTGTTCTGCAAGGGCAGGCTGCGGGGCAGGATAGCCAGGCTCTTCAGGAGGGGCAGGAGGTGGCTCCTAGCTCCTGATCCAGACGTGCGTGCCATTTCCGTATATTCTGACCAGCAGCCCGCTGGCGCTGGACGGCACCACGGCCCTGTCTAAGCTCAGGGCGCAGCAGCCCACCACTCCGTAGGCCCTGACCACGACGTGAGTCTGGTTCACCTCCACGGCGCAGGGGACTCCCAGGGACACCGCCCTGACCCCGTAGACGTCCTCGAGCTCCTCAGCCACCAACCTGGCTAGGGCGTCCGGCCTGACGCTCACCCTGGTTAGGGTCAGGTAGGTAGCCAGCGAGGCCATCGAGACCAGCAGTAGGGATGCCATCAAGACCGCTACAGCTGACTCCATCACTTAACACCTCAGACGCAGACTACTACGACCACTTCCAGCACGTCCCCGCTGCTAACCGTGAGAGAAGGCCTCCACTCCATTGACGTAGACTTTCGAACAGCCAGAGTACGAGTAAGTCCTGACGTAGGCGTGCCTGTCCAGCTTAGACGGGTATATCGTTGAACTCTCCACTATAGTGTCATACGGGACTTTAAACAGTACTAGAGTAATTACGTGAACGTCCCCATCGTACTCTGTTTTAAAGCATAGTTTGCAACAGGCTTAGGATCAACGATTATGTTCTTGCCCTCGTGGTATACTGTGACGACCCTCTCAAGGGCAAAAGCTACGTCCTTGCCCCTCAAAACTCCATCGCTAGACATTGGCACTCTCAGCTGAATCTTAGAGTACTCAACGTCAACTCTTAAAGGCTCTTCATTCGGCAGTAAGGCTTCAATTGCCACGGGCGTTTTTGAGAAACCTATAATACGATTGTGATGCACTCACTCGTAGTCGGGGCCACATGAAACTCAGACTGGACTGTGTGGTATGCATAGCTAGGCAAGCACTCGAGGCAGCCAGGTTAGCGACGGACAATCCTAAGGTGCAGGAGGGAAGTACTACGTAGGGTAATGCGCCGCTTAATAGAGATAGAGTGGGTCGGCACCCCGCCGCAACTCATTAGGGCGTCGAGGGCCACCGAATTAATTAGGGAGTTAACGAACGTCGACGACCCATATAAGAACCTCAAGAAGGCAAGTAATGATGGCGCCCTAGCAATAGTGGGTGAAGTCAAATCCCTAATAGCTTCATGCGAGGACTCATTAAGAGCTGCCGTTAAGGTGGCCATAGCGGGAAACATAATCGACTTCGTCACTGTCAAGACCTACGATCTAAGAGCTACGATCAAGAGAGTCATGAAACAAAAACCAGCCATAGACGACTATAGCAGGTTGAGAGAGGAGGTGCTGAGCGCGGAAACCCTTCTGTATTTCGCCGATAACGCAGGGGAGATCGTCTTCGACAAGCTCCTGATAGAGGAGATGATCAGAGTCAGGAAAAGGCCCTTCAGGAGGATATCCTTTGTCGTTAAGGGAGGGCCCAATAGTCAACGACGCAACGATAGAGGATGCACTCTACATAGGTCTAGACAAGTTGCCGAACATAGAGTTTAGAAAAGTGTCAAGCGGCGAGCCTGGCACGGGACCCGAGCGCTCCTCACCTGAGGTGCTGTCGTGGATAAGGGACCACGACCTGGTAATATCCAAGGGACAAGGAAACTACGAGGACCTAAGCGACGTGGAGGGAGTGTACTTCCTCCTAGTGGCCAAGTGCCCAGTGGTGGCTGAGGACCTAGGGGTTAGGGTGGGCGACATAGTCATCAAGCGAGGGTAGCTCGTCAAACCTGCTTTTGCTTCAGTAAAGCTAATTTAACGCTATCATTTCTCTGTTGCACGGCTTGCGTGGGAGCGTGAAGGTGGTAGTGAAGGTCAGAGGAGCCACGCGGCAGAGGATCAAGGGCACGTTGCCTAACCCCTCACCCTTTCTACAACTGTCTTGACGAGCCTCTCAACGAGCCTCAAGGATTTCTCAACGTCCTCCCTATCAGCTTCACCCTCATAGAAATTTCGGTGCATTGAGTTAGCATACATCCACACGTCCCTTACCCATCCACCAAGCTCTCTCGCAACTCTACTCTTGTACTTCCAAAGTTCGCTGTGACTTTCAAGGTGCCTCTTCTCTCTCCAAAAAGCGTAAGCCTTTATTGCTAGAGCGCACGACCCCCAAATCTTCTCAGAGGCCTGCCTGAGGTCGTTCCTCTCCAGTTCCTCCCTAGCTTGCTCAAGCAGCTCTAAAGCGACGTCGATGTACTTTTTAGCTCTATCCTCGGGGTCGAGGCCTAGAGTAATGACATCAGCTAGGAACTCCTCAACCGAAGGCCCCCTCTCCCCTGCTTTCCCCCTCAACTCCTCGAGCAAAATGCGAGGTAGTGAAATCATCGTGAGAGCATTTGCAGGAGAGGTAAATAAGCCTTTATTGAAGGCAATAGAATTTAAGGAAATTCTTATTGAACGATGAAGGTATAAACGCTCTGAATGTTCTCGTCTCTGTTCCTTGGTGATTCACAGGGAATGCGAATTTGCGGTAAATGACGTTATTTAAGTGGGTTTGTAGGAGAGCTCTCAATCCTTATTATTAGTGCACCATTTTGGAGGTATACATTAACCCCTTCTCCTAAACCATATACCCTAATGAAGAGCTTACAATTCCATAAGTCGCTAACTCGAAAGTAGGTTACTGATAGATGGACGATCGCTCTTACTACTAGACGACGGTTACTGTACACTACTACCGGGTCAACTATGATGAAGTGCCTCGAAATCCATTTGACTTCGCTCGGAGATAGCTTATTGTAAAGGCCATTGCAAAAGTACTTCATCTTATCTCTTTCAGTTGGTCCTAGGTTAACGTAATAAGGAGTTATGCCCCTCCTCACCTGTGGGCTGTGTAGTATAGGCCAGTTGAGTATGAGACCCTTCAAGTTGTAGCTCTCTTCAATTTCAGTCGAAACTCTACACAGCTCGTCATAAGCTACTCCTAAAGCCTCAATAGTACCATTTTCTCTGATAAAATCTCCAAGCTCCCGGCAAGTACTATAGAACTTCCTCCAGCCCTCATCATCAACCCCAATAGTTAATGGGTCATTAAACTCTTTACTAGAGTAAACTCCTAGTAAGTGAAACCCCGACCAAACTAATCCTAAGACTCCAGGACCAGCATACCTGAGCGGTAAGAAGCATATCACTACTCCTAAATTAGGAGGTCCTTCCGACACGTAGCTAACCAGCTTAAAGAGAAGTGGAGCTACTACGAGCAGTCTATCGTCCTCCTCTACTACTATCTTCAGCAGCTTGATGCATAGGATGGACTCTGACTGTTCTGAGGAGCTCTTCAACTTATCGATTAGAGCCTCCCTCCTCACACCCTCCATGATGATAAAGGGTAGGAGGCATAAGGAAATTGCTGTAAGAAGGAGCAGGATTGTAGGTAAGAGATAAGCATGGGCGTTCATTATTTCACTCCTTAAGCACAGGTCTTAATACCCACGCTTCTCCATAAAGTATCCACTCATGGTACACATTGTCTAGGTTCTTATAAACATAGACTACTTCTGTACTATCTTCAAAGTACATGTAAAATGAGCCACCCAAGGTTACACTCCCTTGAAACTCCTCCCATGTCCCCGTTAACGTCACGGCTGCACCAATAGACAGCCATGAGCCTCCCACTTCCTCGTATGTGATTTTTGTAGTTTGTCCAGGCTGCAGTCTTAAAGTCCCCCGGTAAGCGCTTCCTATAGTCTCTTTTGCTGGCGGCTTAAAAGTCCCTGAGTACGGGTCGAAATCTATGGCATGCCACTCCTCCTTAAATTCAGGCGGAGGAGTGCCAGTCCACTCGTAGTAATAGTACCTATAGTAGTACAGATAATATATCGTGGCGCTTGCTCCATTTTGGAATGTCTTTGAGATTTCGCTTGAAATGCCATACGAATGTGTTCCTCCAACTTGTAGTGCTCCCGCATCGATGCTATACTTCCACTCAATCTTAGATTTGAACTTAATTGAAAAGTCAACGCTTAAGTATGGTGCAGAGTATACGTAACCAACTACAGTATCCTTCCAACCAAGGTCTTCGTAATAAACTAGCTCCCAAGTTCCAGTTTCGCTTTGAGGATTTACATTGTTACTAGATGGGCTAGCTTTGACGGGTGCTACTCCCAAGGTTGTAGATAGCAATATTAGAGAAGCCAATAGCAGACTTAATCTTAGCTTACTTCTATTCACGATCTCCCTCCCCCTCCCTCGATTCTTTTATTTAAGACTTAGAGACTTATAAGCTCTTCTCTATTTTAGAAGTAGTGAATTTCTAAGAGATCTGTAGTCATCTCTAGGAGATCTACTAGCATTTTGTAATTGAACTTCCTGTCCCTGGTCACATGCCTGGTACATCATAACGGTGAATTCTCAGAATTTTTTTCTCTCTGCTGATCCAGGTGTGCTATCTGAAACATACTCAGCCAGTGGGACTCTTGCACCTTATGGTCAGGTAGCCGATTAGGTTAGGTGGCCTCCGCCTCCTACAGGCCGAGATTTCTACTACGACGTGATCTATGCAGGTATGGATCTTTCATGGGCCCCAACAAACTCGCCATTAGAGCTACGCATTCATGACTATTCCAGTAGCAACGCACAGGAATTGTTCTATACAGCTCTCTTCAGAGTATAGGACCATTCTCCCCACTTTCCTCCTCTGAATGGCCAGAGAATTTGCCTGGCAAACCTAGGTGCTAGCAACGAAGTTTATATGAGAGCGCACTAACTGTAGAGCATGAAATTGATCGCTAGACAGGGTAGCTTTGAGGGGTGATGGTAATTTCGAGGATGAAAAGGACTATGATAGTATTCCTGCTAATTACTTTACCAATTGCACTTTACTCAGTTCTGGTCCCTCATTCTCTTCCAAGCCGTAGCTCAGGCGAGTTGGCACTTGAGAGGGAGGCCATTGGAGATTGTGTGGTCAAGCTCGCCTTCCCTTTAAAGAGCAGGGAGGACTTTGAAAGAATCTTGAAGATCCTCTTCCCTGAATCAAAGAGGACATCTAAGGAGCATGTTGAGGAGAGGTTTGGAATTGAGGTGGCGCCTCCGTCAATTAGTGAGTTTCAGAGGTGCTTTCAAGGCATGAAGATTTCGGGGCTCCCAAGGGAGCACTGGATCTTAGGGTACGGGTACCCCTACAAATTGAACTTGAAGACTGGCAGAGTTGAGGGGAGATGGACTTCTAGAGCGGAATTGGAAGCAGAAGAGAATCCCAATATAGCTCAACTGTGCATAACACACTGGTTTACAGGAGATGGAAGGTATTTAGGCACTACAGTCGAGATCGTGAGGTGCAATCCAAGGGTCTTTACGCGTTACGGGTGGTTTAGGATGAAAAAGTATATTGTCGGCGTGATTGATAGAAATGGGGCGCGTCCATGAGAAGGTTACATATTGTGGGCATCGTCTCTGTTGCTATCACAATATACATCATTCTTAGCACGTATGCATTTATTTCAATAAATAGTAAAGTGGATGGCTGTAAGACGAATGATGGCTTCAACAAAATATTCACTACAGGGAAGCGCCTCACGTACATAATACCTAAGGATACCGCGATAGTTACGGATTACGTAATAGAATGCTCAGATAAAAATGAAATGCCCTTAATTAAGATATGGTGCTATAGAGCTGTAGAAGAGGGACGCTATACATGGGAAGTTATTGGATTTGATAAAAAGTATATCAAGTTTAAAGTAAGTATCAAAGTTCCTGTAAGAGAGAAGTCTATTTCTGAATTTAAGAAAGAGGCGATCATTCATTTGGATCCATCTACAAACTACATATTTGTAGCAAGTTCAGAAGGCAAACTTAAACTACTAGGAGAATTCCCATTGATCTTCAGAGAGATTGCAAAACGTAAAAGTGTAACTTTAAAACTTGATGGTGTGGAACTGAAGGCATCTGTATACATATACTCGCACTCTATAAATGAATACGTTGTAATATTTAAAGGTCATGAACTCTATAAGGGCATGCATTACTTTATTAATGGAAAAAGCGGTTTACTAACAAGAGCTACAGAGGGGTACGTTGATATCGTGCTCTATAAATTAATGGGCATCAAATTGTTATTCTTCCCGAAAGCCAGCATGATTCTTAAACAATAAGACTCCAAGGTCATTTACATGCTTAAAGAAAGGAGAGGAGGGTGATAAAATAAACTGAAGACCCGCACGAGGCAT
Source organism: uncultured Thermoproteales archaeon (assembly GCA_964497915.1). Lineage (GTDB taxonomy): Archaea > Thermoproteota > Thermoprotei > Thermofilales > CAYSTQ01 > CAZCFI01. Next base: position 38 of record CAZCFI010000004.1, on the reverse strand, counting down.
GCCGCTACAGTTTTATGAGTTTTCTTTTTAAATACCCC
>CAZCFI010000003.1:0-54403 GCA_964497915.1 uncultured Thermoproteales archaeon | reverse complement strand
TTTTCAGCGACCAGAAACCTCATCACGGGTCAGGCGGGGAGTTCACTCATCACTGCAAGAGATGGCGGAGACGCCCCTTATATTCGTTCCCGCTGAGCTGCCTCCACGCTTATTAGTGCAAGCACCAATCACTCACCATGCGGTTGAGCGAGCTAGCCTCGAAGTGTCTCTCAGCCGTGTCAGGCACCGCCGCCAAGGACTACGCGATGGCGATCTCCAGGTTCCACAGGATCCAGGCGTCGCCAGGCTACCGCGAGGCCGCGCTCTTCGTGGCCGACGCTCTCTCCGACATGGGGTACGACGTGGCCCTCCACGAGTTCCCAGCTGACGGCAGGAGGGTCTACCTGGGCGGCTGGCGGGCCCCGATGGGCTGGGAGGTGACGAGGGGCGAGCTGAGGGTCGTCAGGCCTGAGGAGGTCGAGCTCGGCAGGTACCCCGACGTGCCCACGCTCGTGGTGGCTCACAGTGCCTCGAGGCCGGAGGGGGTGGAGGCCGAGCTCGTGGACGTGGGCACTGGCGTGCTGGACGAGGAGTACGGGGCCGACGTCGAGGGCAAGTTCGTGCTAGCCTCAGGCCCGGCTAGGGTCGTCCACGAGAAGGCCGTCACGGAGAGGGGAGCCGTGGGCCTCGTGCTCTACAGGGAGCTGCTCGACGCCCCGGACGCCGTGCCCTATGCGGCCCTATGGCCGTCGGCCGACGAGGTCGGGCGCCTCGGGGTCGCGTTCTCCATATCGTACAGGCAGGCGCTAAGGCTCAAGTCCATGCTGAGGCGCGGGCCCGTGGTCCTCAGGGGCTCCGTCGAGTCCAGGTTCTTCGCGGGTAGGCTGGAGGTCGTCGAGGCCACGCTCCCCGGCGAGGCCGACGAGTACGTGCTCCTCATAGCCCACCTCTGCCACCCCAGGCCCGGGGCGCACGACAACGCCTCGGGCTCAGGGCTGCTCCTGGAGCTGGCCAGAGCGGCTAAGGAGCTGGCCGAGGGCGGCGCTAAGCTGGCCCTGGGCCTGAAGTTCATGTGGGTCCCTGAGTTCAGCGGGACCGTCGCGTACCTGGAGGCCCGCGAGGATGTGGTTCGGCGGGTGAGGGCCGTCGTCAACCTCGACATGGTCGGAGCCTCGCAGGAGAGGACTGGGGGCGTGGTCACGGTGGTCGGCGTCTCCCCCTTCAGTCCGACGTTCCTCCCGCTCCTCGCGTACCACGCCCTCAGGGAGTGCCTGAGGCCGCTTGAGCACTACGGCGGGCGCAGGGTGCTGCCGCCCCTCAGGCTCAGCCTGGTGCCCTACGCAGGGGGTAGCGACCACCACGTCTTCGCCGACCCGCAGCTCGGCGTTCACGTGGCCGCCTTCATCGAGTGGCCCGACCGCTACTACCACACCAGCATGGACGTGGCCGACAACCTCGACCCAGGGGTCCTGAGGTCAGTCGGGGCAGCCGCCCTAACTGCGGCCGCGTGCGTAGCCTCAGCTGACGACGCCCTAATTGTCGAGTCAGCCCACGTGTGCGCGTGCGTAGCCGAGGAGTACTTCAGCGCTAAGCTGGTGGAGCTGCTCAAGTCTGGGCGCGAGTACGCCAGCCTGGCCTCGCACAAGCTAGCCGGGTGGCTAGCCGACGGCGTGGCCAGCCTAGCCAGGCTCGCCGGGGGGCGCGAGGCTGGGGAGGCCGTCAGTAGGGTGGCAGAGGAGCTCAGGGGGCGCTTGGAGCGCAGGGCTGAGGCGGCGGTGCGAGACCTGGGCAGAGTCGGCTCGCTCAAGAGCGTGAGGCTGAAGAGAGTCGACGACCCGAGGGTCCTGAGGAGGGCGAGGAGGTGCCCGCTGCGCCTCTCAGACGTGATCGCCAGGCTGCCGAGGGATAAGAGGGAGGCCCTCAGGAGGCTGATCTACGTCGAGAAGAGGAGGCTGGAGGCGGACGTCGCGTACTACCTGTTCGACGGCAGGAGGAGCGTCCAGCAGGTCTTCGAGGAGCTGTACGCGTTCAGGGAGGACGTGGACGCCGAGGGGTTCAGGGCTCTCGTCGACGCCCTGCTCGAGGCCGGGTGGCTAGAGGAGGCGGGTGGGGCTAAGAGGTAGCGCCGCAGTCTGTGCAGCGCGCCCCAGTCCCGCCGAGCTCCGCTCAGCCGCAGCTACTGTGCTCGAGCTGGGAGGGCGCGCTGAACTACGCCGCGATGGCGCTGTCCGAAGAATTCGTCAGCATCAGAGGTTCTCCTCACCCATCGGACCCGCGGTTGCTCATCCTCGGGGAGAGAGGGGAGGGCGTGCCTTAAATACTTTACCTGGAGTCCAACTGGGGACCTCTCAACTAAAAGAATTTTGAGGTGTATCTAAACTTCCTTTTGATGGCGGCTGGGGGGACTCGCCTGGAAAAAGTTTGGAACTTGGAGAAGGGGTGTCGAGATCTCGACACAGTCAGTTACACGAGCTTTATCGGCTTGTCTAGCTTAGAGAGGAGGACTATCCGCGAGTTCACGACCTCGTCTATGAGCTTGTAGCCTGTGAGTTCTGCCAGCTTGAGCCCGAACTCCTTGACCTCGGAGAACTTGGGCATGTTCGACACGTCGAGCCTGTGCTTGAAGTACCCGACGCTCATCGCGGCCTTGGGCTCCACGTACGTCGGCTGAGCCCTCTCAACGAGCTTGGCGTACTTCTCGACGTCCTTCATGTTGTACCCCTTGACTAAGGTTATCCTCATTACCGTCGGCACGCTGAAGCTCTGAAGGAGGTCCAGGGTCTTCATTAGGGCCTCCCACGCGGCCTTGGCTGGGATTATGGGCCTCGTGACGGCCTCGAAGGTCTCCAGGTCTGGGGCCACGACGCTCACGTACAGCTGGGACGGCTCCCTCTCCAGCCTCTCGAGCACGTCGGGCCTTGTTCCGTTGGTGACGAGGAACGCCGTCCTGAAGCCGTACCTGAAGTAGGCGTCGATGAGCTCGCCTATGTACGGGTACATGGTCGGCTCCCCCACCAAGCTTATCGCCGCGTGAGTGGGCCTCATGGCCTCCTCCAGCATCATCCTGTCGACCCTGGGGTTGCCCCCGTAGCCGCTGAGGATCCTCCTCCACTCGACGAGGCTGTTCCTCACTATGTCCTCAGGGTCGTCGTACTTGAAGGGACCCAGCTCGTCTATCTTGGCCCCCACGTCCTCCGGGTGAGCGCGCCAGCAGAATATGCACCTCTCATTACAGAATATCGTCGGCGACATCTGGAGGCAGCGGTGGCACGGTATGCCGTAGAACCTCTGCTTGTAGCAGTACTCCCTGCCCCTGGTCACGAGGGACTTCTTCATCCAGTGGCACGGCTTCACGACGGCGTACCTGCCGACGAAGTGGTACTTCTGCTTGATGTAGGCGCGCCTTAGCTTCTCGTACTCGGGACTGATTAACTCGTCGTAGGTCTTGCCAGTTACCGCGCTCACGTGCTAACTTGGCGCTGGTGTGATATAAACCTGAGCGCTCACTCGAAGAGCCAGGGGTACAGCTCCCTCAGCCTCCTCCTGCCCTCCTCTGTGGCCCTGTCGGGCGACCAGGGAGGGTCCCAGACGAGCCTAACCCTGACGTCCTTAACGCCCGGGACGCTTAGCACCGCCCTCCTGACCATCGCCACTATGTAGTAGGCCATCGGGCAGCCGGGGGCGGTGGTGGTCATGTCTACGTGGACGACGTCGCCCACCACGTCGACCCTGTAGATGAGCCCCAGGTCGACCACGTTTATGGGGATCTCCGGGTCGTAGACCCTCTTGAGGGCCTCGATGACCTCCTCGCGCGTGACCACGCTGGCACCCTAGCTAAGAGGGCGGTGCAACCTTTTAACTCTGCCCCCGCTAACCTATCTGGGCCATGAGGGTCCTGGTGGTGGGCCTCCTGAGCAGGCCTTCCGGCAAGACCCTAGTCGCGGCGGCTGTGGCGAGGCGGCTAGCTGAGCTGGGCCACAGCGTGGCGCCGTTCAAGCCCATCAGCGTCCACGACTGGTACCGCGACTACGACACCAGCCTCCAGAACGTGGAAGAGGGGCTTGCGTTCTCGGGCGACGTGGCTGCTCTCATAGAGGCGGCGGACGCCAACCTGCCGTATGAGGTCGCGAATCCCGTGCACGGAGTCACGTTCCCGCCGAGCCCGCTAATGCTGAGGCACAAGATGATAGCCCGCTACCACCTGTACCTTGACGACCCCGTGGCGTCCATGGCCCTGCTCCGGCTGACCCTAAGGGGCAGGGTGGAGATGAACGTGTACGCCGTCAACAGAGCCCTGCTAGACGGAGGCCTCTTGTACCACGACCCGGACTACGTGTCGCGCGTCCTGGCCAGCGCTCACGCGCTCATCGACGTGTACTCGAGCGAGCAGATGGCCAGGGCGCTCCAGCTCTACGCCCCCGCCTCCATAGGCTCCTGCTACTCCTACGTGAAGAGGCGCAGCGACGCTGTGGTCGTGGAGGGCTTCCGCGACCTGGCAGCCCCCTCGGGCCACGTGCTGGACGCAGACGTGGTGCTGGTCGTCGCCCCAGGCACCGTGATGGCCTTCGACGGCCGCTCCTACGCTAAGGCCGTGTCCCTCTACTCGGGGGTTAAGGGAGCGCTCGGCGTCCGGGTCCAGGACGTGCTCGAGCTGCTGACTCCCCTCAAGGCGTTCTCCCTCCCGCCGATGCCCGCCAGCGACGCTGGCGACCCCTCAAAGGTGGCGACTAGGCTGGAGCCCCTACTCTCGTTCATTGAAAGGGCTGCGAGGGGGAGCGGCGCTTGACGCCCAGCCACGCGAGCGGCGTGCGGCTCGACGAGCTCGTGAGGCTGGCAGTAGACCTAATCAACATCCCGAGCCCGCTCTACGAGGAGGGAGAGGTCGCTAGCTACGTCGGCAGCTGGCTGGAGAGGGCGGGGCTCGACGTAGAGTACCAGTACGTGAGCAGGGGCAGGCCCAACGTCGTGGCCTGGCTCAAGGGCAGGCGCGACGAGGTCAGAGTAATGATGGTAGGCCACTTAGACACGTTCCACGTCGAGGGCGAGGAGGTTAGGGCTAGGGTGGAGGGCGGCTACATCCACGGCAGGGGCTCAGTTGACATGAAGGGCGCCGTCGCCGCCATGATGCTGGCCTTCTCAGACGCGGCTAGGCGCCGGCCGGAGGGCACAGCCGTTCTGGGGCTAGTGGTCGACGAGGAGGGCAAGGGGAGGGGCAGCGAGCTGCTGGCCAAGTCAGTTCGCGCTGAGAAGGCGATAGTGGGCGAGCCCACGGGCCTCTCAGTATCGCCAGCTCAGTCGGGCCTCCTAGAGCTCGAGATCGTGGTCCGGGGCGTGAGGTCCCACGTGACCCTCCCAGAGCGGGGCGCCAGCGCCTACGAGGAGCTGCTGAAGGTGCTTGAGCTCGTGAGGTCGCTGCCACCGCTGAGGGAGCGCGGCCCGCTGCCGATGATGGAGCCGACGGCCGTAGTGAGCCTAGTTAAGTGCGGCGAGGATCCCTGGTCGACGCCCAGGGAGTGCCGAGCTCGCGTGGTCATGAGCCTGCTGCCGTGGCACGACCCTGACGCGCTGTTCGACGAGATCGGCAGGGCGAGCGCCCAGCTGCTTAGTGATGATTGCGAGCTGCTGGTCTCCATGGTCGACGACGACATGGGGTTCTGGCTCGCCGACTGGAGGGGGAGGTTCTCGAGCCTGCTCGAGGCCGTTAGGGAGGTGGTGGGTAAGGTGTCCGTGAGCTACATGAGGAGCTGGTGTGACGCAAATAACCTGTACCACAAGGGCGGCATCCCCACAGTCATATTTGGGCCTGGGAACCTCGGGCTCGCTCACAGCGATAGCGAGAGGATCAGCGTCGAGGAGCTGCTGCTGGCTGCTAGGGTGTACCGTGAGGTGCTCGCGAGAGAGCTAGGGGCTTAAGTTAAGATCGACAGGAGCGAGAATATCCTGGACTTGTCGGCTGCGCCCTTCTTGAGCTTGAGGGCTATCAGCGCTCTGCTGTTCTCGTAGTGCACGCGCAGGTCCTCAGCCACCTTGGACACGCAGCCGCTCACGAAGCCCACGGTGAATGGGTCGTCGCTGCCGACGACCAGCACCTCGCCGCCCTGCTTGACCTTGACCGAGACCTTGGACCAGCTCTGCACCACTCTCAGTACGTCCCTCAGCTTGACTGGGCCCTCGGACAGCTCGCGCTCCGCCACCCGCTTGCCGTAGTTGTAGCCTATCGAGAAGACCAACGCTGCCCCGCCAGTCCCAGCGAACTCTATGAACTCAGCCATGGCCTCCCTCAGTATCCTGGCGTCTATCCTTACCTCAGGCTCTAGGTCAGCTCGCCCCACACGACCACCCCCTCGCGCGCCAGCTCGGCCTCAGCGCGTAAGGCGAACTCGTCAGGGACCCAGCCACTCGGAGCAACTGGCAGCCTCTTGGGCAAGGCCCTCCTGCTGAATATCCGGGCGCAGAAGAGGCCTAAGTCGCTCACGCCCCTCACGATGCCGCAGTCCCTCAGCTCCAGGACCGCCCTGATGAACTCCACGTACTGGCTCGCGCGCACCTGGTAGTTCAGCAGCACCACAGGCTCCCTGACGCACACGAGTAGGGCTAGCGCGTGGGGGATGCTAGACATCACGTTCAGGAACTTAGCCGCGCTCGAGCGACTCTCGAACTCCAGCTCGACGAGGCCTCTCAGCACCTCTGGGCCACTCATGGCCAGCCGCAGGTTCCTGGAGAGCACGAGGGGCGCTACGTGCCTCTTGTAGTGGTAGTGGGCCAGCTGCTGCGACACCCCGATGCGCCTCGCTATCGACCTTATCGACTTGAGGGGGTTAAGCTCAAGCTCCCTGATCAGCGCGAGGTCTATGCGGTCGACCTTGCGCGGCGGCGCCTCCGACGCTAGCCTCAGTCTCAGCTCGCTCGGCGCCTCCTCGACGTCTCTGCGCAGGTTGCTCCAGTCGTAGTTGAATGGGTCCTCAGGGTCCCTGATGTACCTCAGGTCGGGGGTCCAGTAGATTGGCGGGTAGGTGACGTAAGCCCTCCCAGCCCCGCCAGCCGATGACAGCAGCGAGGCCACGTAGCCCCTCAAGTGAGCGGCGGGCGGGGTCATCACGATCACCACGCGCCTGCGCCCCAGGCTCAGGGTTCGGGCCACGGACCTCAGGTAGGGGCTCCTGGTCAGCCTGAGCCCGCGGGGCACGCAGTCACACACTAGCACGAGGTAGGAGAGGCCCATCGCGTACAGGTCGTACCTCAGGGAGAGCCTGCCCTGGGAGTACTCGAGCCTCTTCAGGTGCCTCCTGACGGTCTCCTTCGACACGCTTAGTGAGCTGGCTATGGAGGCGAGGCTTTGAGACCTCGCTAGGCCTTCTATCACTTGAAGCTCCAGCCTACCTATGACGCTACTCCTCATGGTCCACCGTCGCTGAAGCCTCTTAGAACGGGCTGACATCAGGGAACCAGCTGTCGTTATCGTCGTCCTCGTCGGTGTTGAGTAACGAGACACCAGGGTCGGTGTAAATTAGGGTCACGATCTTGTAGCCCCCGCCGGGCCCGACCACCGCGATGGTGAGAGCGGCCTGCCCCTTCTCGGCGCTCGGCGCAGCGCTGGCGAGGGGCATTCTCACGGCTAGCGACAGAGCGACGATCAGCATCAGCGCGACCTTCACCGGCCCAACCAAGATCTGGGTGCTCCTCATGCTCCTATGATAAACCGCACTGGGAGCTATTTAAGCTTTGTTATTGTCACTAGCTCTCTCGTCGCATCAGTTGACAGTAACAAACTCAGAACCGGACCAGCACGGTTATCTTATCTCTTACGTCGCTCAGCCTGTCGACCCACTCCCCCCCTATGCTAGCGACCACGAAGATCTTGCTGATGGTGCCGCCTAACTTCCTAATCAGCCTGATGAGCGCCTCGAGCGTCCTGCCCGTCCTGAGTACGCTGCAGATTACGAGCACCCTGTCGCCCCTCTCGATCGCGCCCTCAGGCACGTAGAGCGTCATCATGAACGGCGGGCTCTCTACGTAATACGTCTCCTCGACGTACCTCTCCAGCCCGACGCCCTTGGCCTTGCTGACCACGACCAGCGTAGTGTTGGTGAGGTCGGCCACCATCGACGACAGGGGCATGCTGTCAACATCAGCGCTGAGGACCTTGTTGAACTCGACGTCCTCTATCAGGAACCTATAGGCTAGTAGGCGCACGATAGCGGGGTCGCTGAGGGCCTCCCTTATGTTTATGAAGCCGTGCCTGTCCCTCACAAGCACCCTCTCCAGGACCCTCCTCTCCAGGCTCTCGTCGGCTATGGCCCTCATCAGGCTCAGCGCCCTCTCGTAGCTCGGGACTATGCTGCCCTTGACGTACTTGGCTAGGAGCGAGGATGGGAGCCCGAGGAGCCGCTCAAGCTCTCTGTACTTGGTGAACTTTTTCAGAGCCCTCAGCTGCTCGACGGCGGCTACCTGAACCCTCAGCTTGTCGAGCCTCGTGATGGCCCTCATTCACTCCAACCGTTATGTACTGAAAAGAGGCACTGGTATATAGCTGTGAGTGTGCGTCCTTACAGCGGCTTGACCGCGTGGAGCACTCTGGCGGGCGAGTCCGGGAGGGACTCCGTCTTAACCCTCAAGCCAACTGATGCTAGGGCCGCGTGTATCCTGTCAACCCACCTGGGGTCCCTGCCCGCGAATATAGACATCGTCCCCCCGCGCCTCAGCACAGACGCCAGCCTCCCCAGGAATCTGCGCGAGTAGAGCCTCGGGTTGCTAGCTGGGTTGGGGCCGCCGTCGTGCACTACGTGGTCGAAGACCTCGCCCCTCATGGCCTCAACCACCCTCACGGCGTCTCCGAGCAGCACCCTGACGCTCTCATCCCAGAGGGCCCTCATGTAGACATCGACCAAGTTGCCGTACAGAGCCACAGCTAGGATCTCAGGCGAGTTGTCTATAGTGACGTACTCCTCCACTTCAGCTGAGCTGAGGACGGCGAAGCACGTCCTACCGAGCCCCGTGCCTACCTCCAGCACCCTGTACCCGTTCCTGACCACGCTGGCCCACGATATGATCGAGCCAGCGTAGCTCATCCTCGCGACGTCCCACTCCCCCCTCCTGTAGGCCAGCCCACCCGTAACCCCATCCACGAGCCGTACCAACTCACTGAGCGACATGCCCTTGATGACGCGCTCGTAGACGACCCTGGCGCACTCTCTAGTCATAGCATCGGCCTCCGCGTACCTCTTACTGGAGACGAGTCTCAGCACGTTCCTCCTGGTCGCGTTGCACAGCGCGGATAGCTCGCTGGCTCCCATGCCCCTCAGTGAGTACTCTCTGCAAAGGTTAAAATAAGCTGGGCTCAATGTACGGGTGAGCGGCATGCTGCTCCTCGGCCTAGCGATCATAGCCGTCATGGCCGTGGTGTCGCTGCGCAGAGGGTACATGGACGTAGGCGGGGTAATCGCGGCAGCCGCAGTGGGGATCATAGTCCTCCTCGGAGGCTTCCACATGCTAGTCGCAATGGTGGCCTTCTTCGTCAGCTCAAGTATCCTCACGAGGCTCAGGTACGAGGCGAAGGCGGCAGCTGGTGTAGCTGAGAGGCCGTCCGGGAGGAGCTATAAGCAGGTGCTAGGTGCTGGGGGGGTCGCGGCCGCGATCTCAGCGCTCGTCGCGCTGGGGAGGGCTGGCCTCGTAGCCCACAACCCGGCGTGTGGGGTGCTCGCTGTAGCCTTCCTGGGAGCGCTGAGCACATCAACGGCGGACACGTGGGCCGTCGAAGTGGGCGTCCTGTCCGAGAGCCAGCCTAGGCTGATAGTCGCGCCCTGGAGGCGCGTGCCCCGTGGGGTGTCAGGCGGCGTCACGCTGCTAGGCGAAGTGGCGTCAGCGCTAGGAGCGTCCTTTATGGGGCTCGTCGCCTATCTGCTGGCCGCCAGCGGGGGGCTAGGAGTCGAGCCCCTGGAGTGCTTCGTGGCGGTCGCCGTAGCCGGATTTGTGGGGGAGAAAGTCGACAGCGTGCTGGGCGCCACCCTGCAGGCTCGGTACTACTGCCCCCGCTGCCGCGTCATCACGGACGCCAGGGTGCATAGGTGCGGGCGGGCCACGATCCTCAAGGGAGGGCTGCCCTGGTTCACGAACGAGGCGGTCAACGTGGTCTCGACGGCTGCAGGCGCCCTGCTGGCAGCGCTCCTCTACGCTGCCATGGCGCAAGGCATATAAGCTGGGGCTGCGGGATTACCCTGATTCTGGGGTGAGTCCGTGGGCTGGATCAGGATTATTGAGCACGAGCACCCCAAGCTCAGGGACCCGGTCCTCATCCAAGGGCTCCCAGGCCTCGGGCTCGTCGGCAAGATAGCCGTCGACTACCTCATCGAGGAGCTCAAGCCGCCCAAGATCGCTGAGCTCTACTCCGACTACTTGTTTCTGCCTGACGGCAAGTCTGGGGTACTCGTAGGGTTGGACGGCGTCTGCCACCTGCCGCGCTACGAGTTCTACGCTTACGTGAACGCTGAGGGCGACGCGGACATAGTGCTGCTTGCGGGGGATACCCAGCCCGTCTCCTGGGCTCAGTACGTCGTCGCTGAGAAGGTGATATTCTACGCAAAGAAGCTGGGGGTGAGGAGGGTGGTCACGCTCGGCGGCACGCTGACCCAGGCTAGGAGGAAGGAGGTGTACGCGGTGGCCAACAGCGACTCAATACTCAGGTGGCTCTCCGTGTTCGGAGTGAAGCCGTCGAGGGGCGGCGCCGTCACTGGAGCGTGCGGCGTGATGGTCGGGCTCGCCACGCTCCATGGCATTGAGGCCTTTAGCCTCATGGGCAACGTCGGCGAGATGTACCCAGACCCTGAGGCCGCTAAGGCTGTGCTGGAGGTGCTGATAAAGATATTCAAGATACCGGTCAGCCTGAGGAAGCTGGAGGGCATGATAAAGGACATGAAGATGAGGGTGGCCATAGCCCAGAGGCTGCGGGAGTACAGCAGGATGCTCGCGGAGAGGAGGGGGGCCGAGGAGAGGGGAGAGGAGCCCGGCTTCTACGTCTGACCGTACATGAGCCTGTCCACGACCCCGTAGAGGGCCCTTATCGCGAACTCCAGGTCCCTCACGGACACCCTCTCGTCAACCCCGTGCATCAGGGGCACGACCCTATCCATCGTGCTCTCTGGGGACGTGGGCCAGAAGCCGTAGCAGACGCTACCGAGAGCTAGCCTGAGGTGCCTCGAGTCCGTGCCTCCAGTGCTCATGAATGGAACCACTGCCGCTCCCGGCACTAGCTCGCGCACCGTGTCCTCTATCGCCCGGTACAGTGGCGTGTCCATCGGCGACTCGGTGCCGGGGCTCTCCGCTACGAACTCGACGTCGTAGTCCAAGCCCGCTAGCACCTGCTTCAGCACCTCAAGCAGCTCCTCCCTGCCGCGCCCCGGCAAGAGCCTGCAGTCCACCACGAGCTCGCATGATGGCGCGATCACGTTCTCCTTCAGCCCTCCCTTGACCATGGTCGGGGTCATGGTGTCCCTCACCACGGCCCTGAGGACGTGCGCTAGCAGCCCCAGCCCCTGCTCCTTGGAGATGACGTCCAGGGCTAGGTCCACGAAGTTGGGATTGGTCAGGAGCTCAGCTATGGCCCCGCTCCCCGTGGCACTGCCCACGGCCTCTAGGAGGGCCTTGGCTACGGGCGTTATGGTGGCCGGGGGCCTGTACCCCTCTATCCTCCTCACGGCCTCAGAGGCCTTAGCTATGGCGTTGTCGCCGAGCCACGGGACCGAGGCGTGAGCTGGCCTGCCCTTGAACCTCAGCTTGAGCCAGAATACGCCCTTCTCAGCCACTTGGACGGTGTACACCAGCTTGTCCCTGACCCTCACCGGCGCGCCTCCGCCCTCGTTTATCACGTACTCGGCCCTCAGCAGCTCTGGCCTGTTCTCGAGGAGCCAGGCTACGCCCTTAGCACCCCCCCTCTCCTCGTCTGCCGTGGCCGCGAATATCACGTCGCCCACCGGCTGGTCCTCCCTGCCAGCTAGCAGCCTCATGACCACGGCCTCAACGGCTACTAAGCCCTTGCAGTCCACGGCCCCCCTGCCTAGGACGAAGCCGTCCTTAATCTCGCCTGAGAACGGCGGGAAGCTCCACTCGCCTGGGTCAGCTGGCACTACGTCGAGGTGTGAGAGGAGGAGGAGCGAAGGCCCCTCTCCGGAGCCGGGGAGCCTAGCTATGACGTTGCCCCTGCCCTCCTCGCTCTCGACGACGACCGGCTCCAGCCCAAAGCTCCTCAGGTAGTCGGCTACCACCTGTGCGGCTGGGAGCTCGTTGCCAGGCGGGTTGGTCGTGTCCACTCTGATGAGCTCTGAGAGGAGCTTGGCGGCCTCGTCAGCCAGCTCCCGGAAGTCCAAGGCCGAGCTCACACCAGGTCTTCGCCGACCAAGCTATTTAAAATTTTAGTGAAATAGGATACTTCGGGGTCTCGCATGAAGCTAGCTCAAGGCATGATTGGCAGAGTCCTCGTCGCCAGGCTTGACGAGGGGGAGGACTTAGTTGATGGGATAAGGGAGGCTTGCGCTGAGGTTGGGATAAGGTCAGGCCTCGTCGTGGGTCTCGGGGAGCTAAGCGAGTACAGGGTCGCCGCTGGCGGGAGCGTGGCTGAGGGGCGCCAGGCCTCAATCCTCAGCCTAGTAGGCGTGGTGTCCACACTTGAGGGGCAGCTGCACCTCCACGCTCACGTCACCCTCAGGCTGCCTGACGGCAGCGTCGTCGGCGGGCATGCGCTTAACGGTAATAAAGTAAGCCCATCGGTGGAGGTCGTCGTCCTGGAGATTCAGAAGGCTAGGCTGTCTCGCGTAGTGAGGGAGGGCGTCGAGGTGCTCGAGCCCTCTGAGTGAGCTGGCTAGGCGATGATGAGGGTTGAAAGCTCCGAGGGCTGAGGAGACCCAGCGCCTGAGCCGCGATAAAATTTTATACTCATAAAACATTTTATTCTCATAAAAGCGGTGGGCCCATGAGCATAAGGACTGTGGTGCTGGGCCTAGGCTACGTCGGTACCACCCTGATGGTGGGCGTCGAGAAGATAAAGGCGGGCTTACTTGATTACTGCGGCGTGCCCCTGGGGGATAGGCTCGAGTACGGAGCTGAGGACATAGAGTTCGTTGGAGCCTACGACGTTGACTCTAAGAAAGTCGGCCTGACGGCCTACGACGTCTCACTGATGTACCACTCGTCGGTCCCGGAGTCTCTTAAGAGGGTCAGCGTCAGGCCAGGCGTCCACTTAGGCGGCTTGCGCGACATGCCAATAGAGGTCCAGGGCATAGACGATGATATGACCCTCGCTGAGTGCGTCGAGAGGCTGGTGAGGGAGTGGGAGAGGCTGAGGCCGGACGTGCTAGTCAACCTCTGCACGACGGAGGGGGCCAGGCCATTCGGCTCGCCCGAGGAGCTTGAGGAGGCCATCGCCCGCGACGACAGGGAGAGGGTCACGGCGACTCAGCTCTACGCCTACGCGGCCATCCAGTACTCGCGGACGAGCGAGCCCGTCGCGTTCATCAACGGAATTCCGACGCCGGTCGCCAACGACCCAGCGCTGCTGGCCCTGGCGGAGGAGGCTGGCGCAGTCCTCCTCGGCGACGACGGGGCCACTGGCGCCACGCCCCTGACGGCTGACATGCTCGAGCACCTAGCCGAGAGGGGGAGGCGCGTGCTCTCGATAGCTCAGTTCAACATAGGCGGGAACGCCGACTTCCTCGCACTGACGAGGGAGGACAGAAACAAGGCCAAGCAGGCGACGAAGTCGAAGGTGGTGAGTGACATACTCGGCTACGACGCCCCCCATTACATCAGGCCGACGGGCTACCTGGAGCCGCTGGGAGACAAGAAGTTCGTCTCGATGCACATAATGTACGTCTCCTTCAACGGCGCCGTGGATGAGATAATAGTGAACATGAGGATAAACGACAGCCCAGCGTTTGCCGGGCTTCTCGTCGACCTAGTGCGCCTAGCCAGGATAGCGCTCGACAGGGGGCTCAGCGGGACCGTCTATGAGATCAACGCGTTCTACATGAAGAGCCCAGGCCCTCCCGGATCCAGAGTCGTGTCCAAAGTCGTTGCCTACTACAAGCTGCTAGACTGGCTGGGAGAGAGTCTCAGGGGGTCGAGGGCGGCGCGAGCTCCGGAGGTCGGGGCGCGAGCCGCGCGCTAAGCTTATTAGGCACTGTGGGGATAAGGAGCCTGCCGCTGGGGATGAAGAGCACCCGGAGCAGCGCGTGGCGAAGTGGCCGCCGCTGCGGAGCCCAGCGGCGCGGGTGATGGCATGGCGAGGATTTTGATAGGGACGTCTGGGTGGGACTACAAGGAGTGGGTCGGCCCCTTCTACGCGTCCCCCGACGGGCTGTTCAAACAATACTGCTCAGTGTTTAGCACAGTCGAGGTCAATTCCACATTTTACAGGTACCCCACCCCCTCCCTGATCAGGGGGCTGGCGAGGGCCTCCCCGAGGAGATTCGTCTTCTCGCTCAAGATGCCCAAGCTAGTGACACACACTAAGCGCTTCAACCCTAGGCTCGGCGTGGGGGAGGATGTCGAGCGCTTCCTGAGGCTCGTCGAGCCTCTCGTGCGTGCAGACAAGCTTGGGGCGGTGCTCGTGCAACTGCCCCCGGTCTCGCGCGAGGAGGCCCCATATTTTGACGAGTTCCTAGATCTGCTCCCGACGGACAGGGTGAGGTTCGCCGTCGAGTTCAGGGACCCCTCGTGGCTAGTGCCAGAGGTCATCGAGTCCCTGAGGAGCAGGGGGGTAGCTTATTGCATAGTCGATGAGCCGCTGCTGCCCCCCACCACCTACGTCACCTCGGACTTCGCCTACATAAGGTGGCACGGGAGGGGCGAGTCGCCGTGGTACTACTACCTGTACAGCGAGGAGGAGCTGCGCGAGTGGGTCCCCAGGATAAGAGAGGTGTGCAGCGCCGGCGCTGAGCTAGTCCTCGGCTACTTTAACAATCACTTCCGGGGCTTCGCGCCTCGTAACGCCTTGCAGATGCTCAAGCTACTAGGCTTGCAGACCTTCACTCAGGAGATGACGCTGAGCCTCATGGAGCGGAGGTGGGCGGCTGAGAGTAAGAGGAGGGGGGCTCAGTGCGCCCTCAGAGCGCTGAGGAGCGGGCAGGGCGTTGAGGGCGTGTTAGCGTGCTTCACTGACGGCAGGAGGCTCGCCAGGGCCAAGGAGATGCCAGACAGCGCATTGAGGCTGCTCGAGATCGGCGACCAAGTGATCAGAGCCCGCGTCAAGGGCTACATCGTGGAGGTAGACCTAAGGGATAGGGTGGTGAGGCATAACTGTGAGGACTGGCGGAAGGGCGCCGAGCTAGGCAGGTTCTGCAAGCACGTCGCCAAGCTGTTCCTCGCCCTGCCTGAGGGAGTAGCTATGAGGGTGCTGTCTGACATCGCCGAGAACGTTGAGAGGTGGCGGTTCGTATGGGTCAAAGGGTAGCCGTGGGCCTGTTTGAGGACGACAGGTTTGCCTCGCTGTACCCCCTCAGCATCCTGAGGCCCGTGTACGAGGTGCGGTGCGGGGTGCTGAGCGCTAGGGAGAAGCTGGAGCTGGCCCTGCCAGGCCGCGAGTACTGCCTGCTGGTCAGGGGCGAGCTCGAGGGGCTGCTGAGGTGGCAGCTTAAGGCGGCGATGGGGAGGGAGGACGTGTACGTCAACGAGCTGCCACCTGGGGCTGACCTAGTGCTCGTCAACGGAAGGGCCGTCGTCGATGAGGGGCTACTTGAGGAGGTCAGCAGGCTCGTCGAGTCTGTCGGGGTAGTTGTCGGTGTGATGGACTCTGAGCTCGTCGTGCTGAGGCTCACCAGCGAGGTGGCCTCAGCCTTCAGGCCGGTGCTGAGCAAGCCCTTCCACTTAGAGTTGCTCAGCGACCTGAGCGAGAGCGCAGAGGTCGTGGAGATGGACGTGAGGCTCATGGACGACCCCTGCGACCCGCTGAGGGTGCTGGGCGAGCAGGTCGCGCTAGACCTCAAGTTGATGGGGGTTGAGGGCGTCAAGGTGGGTGAGTCGGCTGAATTAAGGGGCAGCGTTGAGTTGGACGACTCTGAGGGGCCAGTGCTAGTGGGTGAGGGCGCCAGGGTCGTGGACTCAGTGGTGAGGGGGCCAGCTGCGGTGCTCAGCAGCTCCACCGTCGCCGACTCCGTGGTCGAGGGGTCAGTCGTTGGGAGGGGATGCAGGCTATCGGGCAGCGTGGTGAGAGCGTCGATCCTGATGGACTACGTGACAGCCCTAGACTGCCGCGTGACCAAGTCTATCGTGGGCTCGTGGACTAGGCTGATGGCGGGGGCCTGCCTCTGCGGCGAGGCGCTCAGCGCCTACGAGTGGGGCGAGGAGCGGGAGTACGTCGTCGTCGGCGACTTGTGCACTGTGGGGCCCGGGGCCGTGGTCTACCCCGGCGTCAGAGTCGGGGCGCTGTCGTCAGTCCACGGGGCCTGCAGGGAGGCCGTCGGCCCCTTCGAGCTGGTGGTTGAGGGAGGCAGGAGAGCCGTTCCCCTTGAGGACGCCATCAAGCTAGCTCAGCTGAGAGTGAGGGAGAGTGGCAGGTACATATCGGACTTTGAGTTGGACGCGGTAAGGGCCCTCTACAGGGGGCTGCGGCGCGGTGGGCGAGTGGGAGCTTAGGAAGAGGCAGTTCCTGCGTAGGCTAGCTAGAGAGGCCGAGGAGGGCAGGGTCGACGCCGACATGCTGCCGCTCCTGGAGGCGATAAACTCAATGGACGGCTACTACACGACTAGCTCGTGCAGCGGAAGGGTGCAGGTATACGCCTCAAGGCTGCCGGGCATGAAGTTCGACATGGTGGCTCTAGGCAAGTGGCACTGGCGCGTGACGGCTGACGAGGTCAGGGAGGCTGCCAGCAGGGGCGGGCATGGAGACGTCTGGCTAGCGGCACTGCCGCCGATACTCCACGTCGTCGCCAGGGACCTGGCTAAGGCCAGCGAGCTGCTCAGGGTGGCTAGGGGGGTGGGCTTCAAGCACAGCGGGATACTCTCTGTGAGAGAGGAGAGGGTGGTGCTGGAGCTCAGGGCGAGCGAGAGGATGGAGGCCCCTCTGCTGCTAGACGGCGAGTGGGTGGTGACCGAGGAGGGCCTAGATAAGCTGGTTGAGCGCGCAAACGAGCTGCTCATGACCAGCAAGCGGAAGGTCGGCAGGCTACTGCTGGCACTCAGGCGGCTGCGGTCGTCCTAGCTCACGATCATGGCCTCCTCCACCGCCAGCGCCCCGGTGCTGACGGAGCCCACCCACCTCCTCTCCCTGGACATCGCGTAGGCCTTTCTCAGCAGCTCCAGCAAGTTGCCGCTAAAGGCAGCCTGCCTCACAGGCCTCCCCAGCTCCCCACCCTCTATCAGAAAGGCCTCCGAGGCCACGACGCTGAAGTCGCCAGTGGCCCTGTTGAAGGTGTGGGCCCCGAGGACGAACCTCACGTACACGCCGCCCTCAGCCTCGCTCAGCAGGTCGCTCAGGGGCCTCTCGCGCTCGTGCGTGAAGACGAGGTTGGACGGAGCGACCCCCGGCTCGCTCGCGTAGCCCCTGGAGGCGTGGCCCGTGCTCTCAGTGCCCTCCCTGTAGGCCGTCGAGAGGTTGTGGAGGTAAGACTTCAGCACGCCCCCATCTACCACGGCGACCCTCTTAGAGGGCACCCCCTCTCCGTCAAAGGGCCTGCTGGCGACCGCGCCCTCGATGAGCGGGTCGTCGGTCACCCGGAGGCCGCTGGACGCGACCTCGCTCCCCAGCAGCCCTTTTAGGAAGCTCCTGCCGCTCTGCACGTTCTCAGCCGACAGCGCGTAGGAGAGCATGCTGGCCACGAGCACTGATACGGCGATTGGGTCCAGGATCGCTGGCCCCCTCAGCAGTCCAACCTCCTCGCCCTCGAGGAGCATGGTGGAGAACTTAGCTGCACTGGCCGCCACGGCCTCGCAGTCTATCCCGCTGAGGCCTCGGCTTGACTGGAAGTCCATCGAGGTGCTCATCCGCCCCGCATCCTCAGCCGTCACCATGACCGCTAGGCTAGCCACCGTCGACTTGGCGGAGGCCTCGAGCCCGAGGCTGTTCGCGATGTGTCTCTCCTCCACCCTCACGCTAAGCTCAGCGTTGACGGCCGTCACTAAGTCGCTGTGCCCCTTAGCGGCGTCCACGGCGTGAGCTGCGAGGGCGGCGAGGTCATCGAGGCTGGCCTCGGCGGTCTCCTCGCAGTAGATGCCCGGCACGCTGGGGGGCTTCTCAGGGGGCGCGAAGGAGTCCAGCGACTTGGGACCAGCTCTGGCCTTAGCTACTGAGATCGCTACTTCCACAGCCCTCCTGAGCTCACTCTCTGCTAGGCTGGTCGCATACGAAAAGCCGACCCTGCCCCCCCAGATGACCCTGACCCCGACCCCGGCGGAGGTGCGCGAGTCGGCCATCTTCAGCGCTGACCTCTCCACCCTCACTCGCCTCGCTCGGCTGATGAGTGCGTAGGCCTCTGCCTGCTCGGCGCCGAGCGCCTCAGCCTCCCTAACCACTTTAGCTAGGCGGTCGATCACCTCGCACCACCCACCACAGCGTTCCTCACGCGAATCGTAGGCCCTCCTGTCGAGGCTGGAACGACCTGGCCGTCCTTGCCGCAGTACCCCGGGCTGAGCTTGAAGTCCCTACCGACGGCGTCCACGTTGAGGAGGGTCTCGAGTATGAGCCCCGACAGCGAGGCGTCCCTGAGGGGCTTGGTGACCTCTCCCCGCTCAATCAGGTACGCCTCCTGAGCGTTGAACTGGAAGACCCCCTTACCCGGCTCCACCTGGCCGCCCCTCGAGCCCAACAGGTAGACTCCGTACTCAATGTCCTCGACCATCTCCTCAAAGGACCAATCCCCAGGCGCCACGAATGTGTTACTCATCCTGACTATGGGCGGGTGGGCGTAGCTCTGAGCCCTGGCCCCGCCGTTGGGCTTGAGGCCCAGCTTGGCCGCGCTCTCCCTGTTAGTGATGTAGCTCGCGAGGACGCCCTCTCTGAGCAGCGCCTTCCTCTCGCCCTTGACCCCCTCATCGTCGTAGGGGACCCAGCCCCACGACCCCTCTATCGTCGGGTCGTCGTAGGCGGAGACCAGCTCAGAGGCTACCTTGTCGCCTAGCCTCCCCTTGAGGATGGAACTACCCGCGACGACGCCGTCGGCCTCACAAGCGTGGCCGAAGGCCTCGTGAATGAGGACGCCCGTGAGCTCGGGGTCGCACAGCACCGTGAACCTCCCGGCTGGCGTCCTCTCAGCCTCAAGCATGCGCACCGCCCTCTTGGCGCAGTCCTCAGCGAGGGCAGTCACCTTCTCCTCCGCTAGGAACTCGTAGCCCATGGCTGCCCCCACCCTGCCCCGATAGTAACCGAGATTACCAGCCTCAGCCGCCACAACCTCGATCGACAGCAGCACGCGGGGGATCGTCTGCTCGACCCACGCGCCCTCACTGGTGCAAAGCGCCCTGTAGTCCACCTCGTCAGCGAGCCTGACGGTGACGCTCTTGACCCTGCCGTCAACGCTCATAGCGGCCTCGCACGCCCTCTTGCACAGCTCGACCTTGTCGCCCAATTCCACGGCGTCGGGGCTCTCGCGGCAGGGCGCCTTGAAGTTGGCCTTGGCGACTGGCACGTCAGCCAGCGCAACCCCCTCCTCCACTCTGAGCGAGAGGGCTCTGGCGCTGTCGACGGCGCTGTCAGCTAGGCCACCTGCGGCTAGCTCGCTAGCGCTGGCGAAGCCCAGGGCGCCCCCGACCAGGACCCTCAGCCCATAGCCCGAGTCAACGCCGCAGCTGAGCTTCTCGACCACTCCGTTTACCACGGTGATCGACGTCGAGAAGCGCTTCTCGAACCGACACTCGGCGAAGCTCGCGCCTAGGCTGAGGCTTCTACTCACCAGCTCGTCAAGCAGCTCGCTCAAGGGGTTGCACCCCAATAGCCTGTGGCTGAGCACACATAAAAGCTCGCGCCCGTTAGTAGGTTTACTAGATTACCTTGTCTCAGCCAGCGCGTCCCTGGAGCCAGGGGGCTCTCTCAGCTCTCTAAGCAGAGAGCGCGCCCCAAGCAGGCCTAGCAAGTCCATGGCTGCGGCCCATACTTCAGCCTGGTACATTCCAACAGGCGACTCGGCGGCACTCTTATACGCTATGGCCACGACTAGGTAGCCGACCCTGCTGCGCGTCGCTGAAGCGAACGTCGCGAGCGCGGCGCATGTGTGGATCAGGACGGCAGACGCTCTCTCAATGACTAGGGCTAGCACGACCCAGGTTGGCATGCTTAGCTGAGCCTCGACGAGCCTCCTCTGCTCCTCTGGGAGCAGCTTAAGTAGCGATGGGTTGGCCGTGAGGACGGCTATTTGCACAATCGCGGGGGCTGAGATGAGGATGGCCTCGAAGGCTCCGAAGCCCACCCCAAAGGCAACTGCCTCGTCGAGCGAGTATCTTCTCAGTCTAGTCTTGGAGAAGAGCAGGTAAGCCACGCCGCACTCGAGGAGGGCCCGTCCTCAGCCCCACGTACGCCCCGAGGAGCGCTAAGCAGGTTGGCACTCCAAGCACAGACTCGGCCTAGGAGGCGAAGGTTGGGGTGACTGTGAGGTCCATCGCCGCCTTAGGCAGCAGGGAGGCGAGCCACGCAAGTCCTCCAACGAGGAAGCAGCTCAGAGCGACGCTTCGCACGGATCTCCACAGAGCTATGGACAGAATGCCCACCGCCGCTGCTCCAATCGGCCCGAGGATTAGGAGGGGGTTCACACAGTACCACCTACCTGGCATTTACGCGCTTACGGGCTATAAAGTAGGCCTTTCCTCGCTAGCCCCGCGGTCAGTTGAGGACCACGTCCTCACCAAGTCAGGCCGGAGTAGGTCATCACGCCAGCGGTAGCGTCGTTGCCGCCTTCACATCACCAGTCAGTTGGGGGCAAGGTGGAGACCTGTCATCCGCTACCCAGTTAGAGAGGCCGGGCTGGGCTTAATTCCTTTTCGCTCACTTGAGGAAGCCGCAGTTGCGGCACCTGAACCTCCCCTCGATCTCGTCCCACTCCAGCTTGTGCAGGCACCTCGGGCACGTCCGCTCCCCAAGCTCAAGGAGGCCTCTCTCGATCAGCACTTTCCTAACGGCGTACTCGCTCAGGTTCACCATCTTGGCTATCCTCTTAACGCTGTGCCCAGACTTGTAGAGCGACGCTATCAGCTCCTTAGTCTCCTCGGGCACTGCAACCCTCCTCTTAGCTAGCTTCTTCCTCACGTCGCTCCTGCTCATCGCCAGCCGTATCCTCTCCCTTATCATCTTCACCTCCATCTCCGAGGCCCAAGCCAGCAGGGCCACCACGATCTTCCTGATGGTCGGGTCCATGTGCTGAAGGAAGCTGTCCCTGACTGACAGCACTATCACCCCCCTCCTTGTGAGCTCATCAAGGGTCCTGAAGATGTCCGTGAAGTTCCTGCCGAGCCTGTCGAGCGAGTATATTATCAGGAGTCTCACTCCACTGCGCTCCATGAACTCCAGGCACTCGACGAACTTCTCCCTCTCAAGGGCGTGCGTCGTGCCGGACACGGCTTCGTCAGCGAAGATCCTGACTAGCTTCAGGCCACGGCTTTTGGCAAATCTTTCAATTGCTGCCATCTGCTGCTCGACACTCTGGTCCTCCGTTGACACCCTGAGGTATGCGACGGCGAGCTCCTCGCTCATTGGCTCAGCCCCGGCGCCGTACCCACTATTCCGGACTAGGGTTAATAATCTCAGCCCCTAAGGGTAGTCCGTGAGCGGTAAGGTCAAAGTATACCTAGTTGGGAACGCGCACATAGACCCGGTGTGGCTCTGGAGGCGCTCCGAGGGCCGCTGGGTCACCAGGTCCACTGTCAGGAGCGTGCTGAGGCTCATGGACAGACACCCGCGCTTCACCTTCGCCTTCTCCTCCTCCGCGCTCTACAGGTGGCTGGAGGAGAGCGAGCCAGAGCTGCTCGAGGCTGTCAGGAGGCGAGTGAGGGAGGGTAGGTGGGCGGTGGTGGGAGGCTGGGTCGTCGAGCCCGACTGCAACATCCCGTGCGGTGAGTCCTTCGTCAGGCACGCTCTCTACGGCAAGAGGTACTTTCGCGAGAGGCTCGGAGTCGACGTTAGGGTTGGCTACAACATCGACAGCTTCGGCCACTGCGCTGGCCTCCCGCAGGTGCTCAGAAAGTCAGGCCTTGAGTACTACGTGTTCATGCGCCCAAACCCTCGTGAGAGGGAGCTGCCCTCGTACGTGTTCTGGTGGGAGGGGGCCGATGGGTCAAGAGTCCTAGCTTATAGGCTGCCTATCAACTACGCCGTCAGGGGCGAGAGGCTGAGGGAGGCCCTCAGGGAGTACGCTAGGATGGCTAGGGAGGGAGTCGGAGTCATCATGTGCATCTACGGCAGGGGCGACCACGGCGGCGGGCCGACGGAGGAGGACCTCAGGATAGCGGAGGAGGCGGCCGAGGAGTTGGGCGTGGAGGTGGTCTTCGGGACGCCAGAGGACTTCTTTAAGGATGTCGCGTCGAGGGGCGTCGAGCTACCCGTGGTGAGGGGCGAGCTCCAGCACCACGCTAGGGGCTGCTACTCAGCTCACAGGGTGGTCAAGAAGCTGAACAGGGCGGCGGAGCACGGGCTGCTAGCCGCTGAGAGGCTAGCGGTCGTGGCCCACGTGCTCGCGGGCCTGCCCTACCCAAGGAGCGAGCTCAGGGAGGCCTGGGAGAGGGCGCTCTTCTCGCAGTTCCACGACTCGCTGGCTGGCACGTGTATACCCGAGGCCTATGAGGACGTCAAGAACATGTACCACTACTCCCTCGACGTGGCTAGCCAGGCAATTGAGAGAGCTGCCCATGCGGTGGCGGCTCGCGTCGACACGTCGAGCGGCGAGTCACTGGTAGTGTTCAACCCAGTGGCCGCCCGAGTGAGGTGGCCCGTGGAGGTCGAGCCAGCGTGGCCTGAGGGCAAGGGCCTGGTGAGCCCTGAGGGGGGCGAGGTCGCGTGCCAGCAGATTCAGCCGTCGTCGCTGACCTCGATGAGGAGGGTCGTCTTCGTGGCTGAGCTACCACCACTCGGCTACGTGGCCTACCGCATCGCCCCCTCCGGGGGCTCAGCGCCATCCTCACTCACCGTGAGGGACCACGTGATTGAGAGCGAGCGGTTCCTGCTCGAGGTAGACCTGGAGACCGGCCTCATTAAGAGGCTTTACGACAAGAGGCACCGCGTTGACGTCTTCAGCGACCTAGCCCCGCGGGCGCTCGTCATCGACGACCCCAGCGACACCTGGTCGCACGGGGTGGACAGGTTCGACAGGGTCATTGGGGCCTTCGAGCCCGAGGGCGTCTCAGTATTGGAGAGGGGGCCGGTGAGGGGCATGCTGAGGGCCAAGTTCCGTTACGGCAGGTCGAGGCTGTGGCAGGACTACGTGGTCTACGCGGACCTAGACTTCATAGAGCTCAGGCTGAGGGTCAAGTGGCTGGAGGAGCGCAAGGTGCTGAAGCTCTCCTTCCCGGTAAACCTGTCTGACCCTGCGCTCACGTGCGAGGTGCCCTACGGCGTGGTCGCCAGGCCCTGCAACGGCGAGGAGGAGCCCATGCAGAGGTGGATAGACCTCAGCGGCATGGTAGCGACCGAGCCCGGAGAGCTGCCCTACGGCCTGGCGGTAGTCAACGACGGAATTTACAGCTACAGCGCTGAGGGCGCCGAGCTCAGGCTGACGCTGCTGAGGAGCCCGCTGTACGCCCACCACGACCCCCACAAGCCGGAGCCAGGGCTAGACTACGAGTACGTGGACCACGGGATACACCGCTTCAGGTTCCTCCTAGTACCTCACGCTGGCGACTGGCGTCAGGTAAGACTGTTTACCTACGCTGAGCTCCTCAACATGGGGCTGCCCTACGTGATCGAGGACGCGCACCCCGGGAGTCTCCCGAGGGAGCTGTCGCTAGTTAGGCTGAGCTCCGAGGAGGCGGCGGTCGGTGCCCTGAAGCTAGCTGAGGACAGCGACGACCTGGTGCTGAGGCTCTACGAGACCTCAGGCCGTGGCTGCAAGGTGCTAGTCGAGCTGCCGCCGCTGGGGAGGTCAGTTGAGACGTCCCTGGGCCCCCACGAGCTGAAGACGCTAAGAGTGCCGCGCGACCGCAAGTGGCCAGTGCGTGAGTGCAATCTGCTGGAGGAGTGAGCTAGTACCTCACGATCACGGGGATCACCCTCACCTCGGGATCCGTGAACATGTCCTTCTCGTTCACGCTCTAGCTCGAGAGCTCCGACACTATCGCGCCCTCGTCCCTCGCTCAGGGCCAGCGTAGCGTGTTAGGTGATATGGTGTACTGCTCCCAGGCCACAGCACTACCTCGTGCCACACGATGGAGTACTCCCTCCTCTTTGGGATCGCAGCCCTGGGGTTAGGCGTTGGCGAGCCTGAGACGTACAGGCAAACCTCGCCCCACCTGCACCTGGAGGTCTCCTGCTTGCCGGAGTAGCTGTCGAAGGGTGGTGCCTGCGCTCGGGGCATATTCGCTTCGAGAAGAGGACTGACTCCTTGGCGCAGCACCTCTCGTTGTTGACGTAAGCGACTATCTGCAGGCCGAGCGTGTAAAGATCCCCAAGCCCGAAGTCCGTCACCTCTACGCTCCTCTCCTCCTCCGTGAGGGCTATCCCGGCGCTCTCGAACATCTCTATGGCTCTTCTCCCCGCCCCCTCGACCTGAGATCTGGTTAGGACCACCACTGTGATGGCTCGCTAAGCAGAGTTTAACCCTCGCGGCTAAAGATTACAAGTTTACCGTCGAAGCTACGGACTCAGGGTGAGTCTCATGGAGTGAGGGGACCAGGACTCACTCACGGTCGTCAGTCGATGAGGTGAGTCCAACCAACTCACTCATGAAGCTGGTGCGCGCTGGCCTTAAGCTTCCCCAATATTCTCTTTGACTTGCTAACCACCTCTGTGGCGCTAGTGCCGAGCACGTAGGCAACGGGCTCAATCCCCATGCACCCTTTGTCAATGATGACGTCAGGGGGCTCTGAGAGCCTAGACAGGCCAGCTCGGACCCTCGCCAGGAGCTCCTCGTCCGACGGCGACTCGCGGGCCACGTGTAGGGCTTTGAAGCCCAGCTCCTCGATGCACGCCGCGACTTCCTCATCGAACCTGATGCAGATCACGGCTCTGACACCCTTAAATGCCCTCATGACCTCCAGCAGCACTCGTGAGAGGTGCCTAGAGGCCCCGAACTCCGGGGGCATGGCTGCGTAGGGCCTGCCCCGAACCACTGTGATCCTGCCGGGCACGGCCGCCACGTCATCTGGCCCTTTGGCGTCCCTCAGTGCCATCGCGATGTTCATCCTAACCTCAGGAACCAGTCTCGCGAAGTTACTGTCTCCCGTTATCGCGGTGAGAGCCTCGCTCAGCTCGCGCAGCACTTCAACCCTCTCCCTCACCCTCTCTGCAACTAAGTCTACCCACCTGGAGCGGAACTCGGCTGGCAGCTCCTTCCCGGGGAAGGAGGCCCTGTAAAGCTCAGAGTACCTCTCGCTCGCTCTGTACGCTAAGCAGCTCTCGCACATGGTAAGCAGCACGTCTGCGTCGCTGGCACCGCTTGCTATCATCTCGGCTATTCTGTCTGCAGCCTCGTCGAGTGCTTCAGTGGGCAAGTGGGGGGCTCCGCGAGCGAGCTTCCTGTACTTGCGAGCGGCTGGCAGCGTCACGCCAAGCCTCCTAGACGCCTCAGAGAGCTTCCAGCCGTACCTCTCAATTAGCCTCTCGATGACCTTAGCTCTGAGGCACGGCAGGTAGCGCCTCACGATGGCCTCACATGGCGGCCTCACAGCGACCACCACTCGCGCTGATGAAGTCCTCCATCCTCCGCTGCGCCAGGGCCTCCCTCAGCAGCTCGCTCACCTGGATCCAAGTGCCCAGCCTTATCCTCAGCAGAGCGTTGAAGTGCTCCAGGGCCTCGCCCAGGCTATCAAACTTGACGAATCCAGACCTGAGGGCCCTCCTCACGGCCTCCCTGACCAGCCACACGCCTAGGGGCAGGGTGTACTCAGGGTAGCTCTCCCTCACGACGAGTACCTTGGCCTGCCTCCTCTCCTGCGCCAGGTACTCGGTCACGGCCAGCCTGCAGGCGTAGTAGCAGCCGCCTATTGAGGCGTACGATGTCCTCCCCTTGTAGCGCTCGTAGTCGCCGCATATGGAGATCCCGTTAGCGTGGGGGTTCCACGGCGTTGACGGCCACCAGGCCTCGATGAACTCGTACGACCACCTCTCAGGGAACATGAGCACCACGAACCTGTTCCCCAGCACGTCAAACTTGTAAACCCTGAATTCGTCTATCGGCTCGCAGCGCTTCAGCACTGAGTCCCTGAGCGTCATGGAGACTATGCTGTCCACGGCCGTTATGCTCCACCTCGTTGGCACCAGCCTCCTCTGCCCCCTAAGCCCCAGCAGGCCGACGCTAAACACCCTCTCAATGCGAGACACCGGCACTCCACCAGCGTGGAGCTCCAGGATCGCGTCCCTAGCCCTGAGGTCGTCGTCGCTGACGACCCTCTCGAGCAGCCTATCGCTGCCAGCTGGCTCCACGCCGAGGGAGGCCAGGGGCGCGGAGGGCCCCATGAGCTTTGCCTCGGGGGTCAGCGCCCTAGGCGGCCTCGGCTCCCTCAGGAGCTCCATCTCAATGTCGGCGGGCCTCCTGGACAGAGCCAGCTCCTGGGTTAGCTCCAGCAGCCTGTCGGGCTTCTCGGCGCTCCTCACGTCGGCTCTGAAGGTGCCGCGTATCAGCTGGAGCCTGGCATCCACAACCTCCTCGACGGTAGTGAACGCATCAGGCCAGCGCTCAGTGAGGGCTAGCAGCTCGGTGTCGCCCCTGTAGGGCGGTGCCAGGGGGCCGACGCTGACGTATGGGTAGCCGAACCTCCCGACGAAGACGTCCGGGGGCGAGCTGCCGTACACCTCCAGCTCGCGCCAAGCCGCGCGCTTGGCCCGCGAGAACAGCCTGGCCACCACGGGGCACACCCGCCTGCCACAGAGCATCTTCGCCCCCCGGCACAGGATGCACATCACGTCCCCGAGCCCGCCTGGGCGCCGAGCCGCGCCGCTGAGCTCGCGCGCCGTTGGAGCGTCCTCGATGACGTGCTCGAGCCATGGGATCCTCTTCTTGACCCTCTTGACGAACTTCTTCATGCCCCCCCACGCCAGGTACGGGTTACTAGCCGCTAGAGCATTATATAAGTGGGCCTGAGTAAGTGCGTGAAAGTTTGCTGGTGGAGCATGGTGGCCGTCAGGGAGGTCAGGGCCAGGAGGGTGCTCTCGCCCAGCGGGATCTACGACGTCGACTACTCCGTGAACCCCTACGTGGGCTGCGAGCACGCCTGCGCCTACTGCTTCGCCCGTGGCCTCTGCAGGGCGCCTGAGGTGAGGGAGAACTGGGGTAATCTAGTTTACGTAAAGGTGAACGCGCCCAGGGTCCTCAGGAGGGAGCTGAGGCGCGCCAGGAGGGGCACGGTGCTCGTTAGCAGCGTCACCGACCCATACCAGCCAGTCGAGGCCCGCTACCAGCTCACGAGGAGGGTCCTCGAAGCCCTGCTCAGGCACGGCTTCCCAGTGGTCGTGATGACCAAGTCCGACTTAGTGCTCAGGGACGCTGACCTCCTGTGCGAGATTGGGGAAGTGGAGGTGGGGCTGACGATAACCTGCGATGAGTCAGCTAGCAGAGCATTGGAGCCCAGGGCCCCACCGCCGAGCAGGAGGGTTCGCGCGCTGCGCGAGCTCTCAGGCCTAGGCCTCGAGACGTTCGCGTTCATCGGCCCGTTCATACCCGTCGTCACCGAGGCGGCACTCGAGGACATGCTGGTGGAGCTGAGGGGCGCTGGCGTGAGCAGGGTGGTCGTCGACGCCCTGAGCACGAGGTACCTAGACGTCGAGTCGTTCTTGAGCCGCCTGGAGCCCTTGCTCAGCTCCAGCGAGCTAAGTCAGGTTGAAGCTATCCTGAAGAGCGACAAACGCTACGTCGCCTACTACCAGCGGGTTAAGAGGCTAGCTGAGTCGCTGTGCTCCAGGCTGGGGCTTCAGGTGAGCTTCGCCTACTGAGGCAAGTACCTGCGCCTTAGCTCCTCGATGAGCTCGGGGAACACGGCGCACGCGTACCTCCTCTCCAGCGAGGTGACGGGCCTCGAGTTAACGTCCCTGGTCTCCCTCAGCAGCCTGCCCCTCTCCGCCTCGTACTCCCTCACGGCGCGCTCCAACTTGGATCTCAAGTCGTCGTCAACGCCTAGCTCCGCCATCAGCCTGATGGCTCTCCTGAGGATTGGGCGGAAGACGAAGGCCGAGTACTTCTCCTCCAACCTGTACATGGCGTAGGACTCCTCGCCGTGCTCCCTCTCAACCTCCTTCCTCAGCACCCTGAACTCCTCAACCTTCTCAGCCGCTGCCCTCACTACGCTGCGCAGGGTCTCGAGCGAGACAGCCCTCCTCCCATACTCCTCAACGTGGACGACCTCCTCAGGCAGCCTCTTGCCCGGGTCGCTGAGCCTCTCACCCGGCTCTCCCACTGCGACTATCGCATGAATGGGCTTGTCGCTCGGGATCTTGAGGATCTCAGCGACCCCGGCCCTGTCGAATGAGCCGACCCAGCAGCCCGCCAGTCCCATGGCGTGAGCTGCTAGCAGCAGGTTCTCTATCGCAGCGGCGACATCCGCCAGCGATCCCCCGAAGAAGACGAAGGCAGCGCTGGATGACGCTATGAACTCCTGGTTTAGCGAGACCTTTGCTAGCTCACCCTTCACCTTGGCGTCTCTGACGACGACAACCTCCCAGCTGGGGTTATTGCCGCCCGCTGGTGCGTAGCAGGCAGCGGTGAGGAGCGCCCTCACCTCCCCCCAGCTCAGCTCGCGGGGCCTGAAGATTCTGGCGGTTCTCCTCTTGAGGATTAGGTCTGGCACCTCGCTCAACAAGCCCACCTGCGCCGAGTCGGCACCCCTTGAGGCTTCGATTAAATTAAATGATTATTATGATTTTAGCTGCCAGTCGCTCAGACTGCTGGGTCGACTCTCGGCACGCCCGCTCTATCAAGCGTGTCGTCTGTCGAGATTATTACGCTGACGTCGTACAGCTTAGCCTGAGCCACGATCACTGAGGGCTCCAAGTCGAGGCCTAGCCTCTCAGCTTCCTTGACTGCGCGCACTAGCGTCTTCCAGTCGAGGGGGAGTACCGCCTCCGCTGGTAGCGCGACCGCTAGCGACCCAGCAGCTCCCCTGAGGCCGCGCTTGACTAACTCGTCGCAAGCCATGGCCGCTGAGAGGCAGGATGTCAGCACGCCCGCCCTCCCCAAGACCAAGTCGCGCACCACCACGGCGCAGGCTGGATCCCCGTGGGCTACCGCCCTCACAAGGACATCGTGAGCGACGATGCACCTCTTCTTGCCAGCCAGCACCTGCCTGTATATTTTCATGAACAGACCATCCTCGAGGCACTCAGCGGCCTCGCTCAGCCTGTCGAGTAGCTGGCGCTTAAGCTCAGCTGTCCTGTGGTCGGCCGTGACGCCTAGCCACAGCTCAAGTGCCTCGGTCACTACCCTGCCTAGCGGCATCCCAAGGCTAGCCGCAGCCGCCTTAACCTTAAGGTACAGCTCCCTCGGCACGCCCTTTACCGTGATGACGTTCCGGTTCAGGGTTCAGCCCCCTCCCTCCTCAGCTTGCGGTAGACCCTCTTTACGTCATCGGTAAACTTCTTTACTAAGTCATCAAGCAGGGACTCGCTCTCGGCCTCAACTGCGATCCGCACGACCGGCTCGGTATTCGACGCCCTCACCAAGACCCAGTAGCCCTCGGCGGAGACCCTAACCCCGTCAGTCGTATCCACCTCCCCGAACTCCCTCTCGTACTCCTTAATGAGCTCGCTGACCACCCTAAACTTGAGGCGCTCGTCGACCATCACCTTGACCCTCTTGGAGTGGGGGGGCTCAGGAACCAGCCTGGACACAGGCCTCCCGAGAGAGGCCGCTACGCTGCACACGACCAAGCTCGCCAATATGCCGTCGTCGAACTTGGAGAACCTGCCTATGGTCACGTGCCCTGAGTGCTCGACGCCTATGGCCGCACCCGTCTCGATCACCTTCCTGACCATGTACGTGTGCCCCACCGGGACCCTGACCACCTTAACGCCAGCCTCCTCCGCGTAGCGCTCCAGTAGGCTCGAGCAGTCGGCGCTAGCCACTATCGTCCCCCCCAGGCCGCCCTCAGCTAGCAGCACGGCCACCTGCTCTGGCATGAGGGGCCTGCCCCGCTCGTCCGTGAAGACCGCCCTGTCCCCGTCGCCGTCGTAGGCTACGCCTACGTCGGCCCCCCTACTGACCACAGCCCTCGATAGCTCGCTGAGGCACTCAGGCCTCGGCTCTGCTCCCCTGCCACTGAACGCCGGGTCGACGTTCTCGAATAGCGTTGAGACGTCGAACCCGAGCCTCCTAAAAGCTCTGGGGGCGACGAGTGAGGTCGCGCCGTTGCCCAGGTCGAGGACTACTCGCAGCTCGGCGCCGCTGACCGTGTTTACTAGGAACTCCTCGTACTCGCGCAGCACGTCCCTAAGCTTGAGGCACCCTACCCCGCGCCAGCTAGGCCTGGAGAAGCTGCCCTCAGCTGCAATCTCCCCGACCCTGCGTATCTCACCCGGCGCGAAGTACAGCCCGTCTGAGTGGCACAACTTGACCCCGTTCCACTCAGGCGGGAGGTGAGACGCCGTGACGTATGCCATGGCGCCCAGCTTCAGCTCTACCGTTGAGAAGAACATGGCGCCTATGGGCACGGTGCCCACGTCGGTCACCGACACGCCAGAGGCCATGATGCCCGAGGCTAGCGCCAGCTTGAGGAGTGGGCTGCTACTCCTCGTGTCGCAGCCGACCACGAAGTCGCCGCCCTCACACTCAGCTGCTGCTGAGCCCACCACCGACATGAGCTCGGGCGTCAGCTCCTCCCCGTAAATCCCCCTGATGTCGTACGCTCTGAACACATGGAGAGGGACGTTCACGTGCATCAGTAGAACTGAGCGGGCGGGGCTAATTAAAGTAGTGCCCAGAGCTACCTGCTTAACAAAGGCTTAAATACTGCACGGTCTTAGCCTATCTGTCAGGGGCAGCTTCTACGTAGCCCCGCCAACTGACCGCGGTTGCGTTGGTGTCAACCAACGCTGAGACTCCTACGACCCCAGGGCCCGGGGGGCGGTGAACCTGGGGAGGGGCGGCGGAGCGCTGAGCTACTTGGACGAGCTTAACGCCCAGATAGTAGCCGAGGTGTTCAGGCTGGGGCCCCGGAACCTTTCAGAGATTGCCAGGACGATAGGGGCATCGAAGAGGACGGTTCACGCTAGGTTCACTAAGCTCAGGCGGAAGGGGCTGCTCCACGTGAGGGCCGTGCCAGTGTACCACTCTATGGGCCTGATAGGGGTTTACTTATTTGCCCGAGTCCCCCCCTCGCGCAGGGCTGGCGCCCTTAGGGCCCTCTCAGCTAACGACTACGTGAGGGAGGTGCGGTACTGCGTGGGGCGGTTCAACGGCCTGCTGGCCCAGCTCGCCATACCTGTAGAGAGGATCAAGGAGTTTGAGGAGTACGTGAGTGAGCTTGAGAGGCTCGGTGCCCTGGAGGACTACCAGATCCGGTACGTGGTCGACTTCAAGCCCTTCCTGCCCAACTTCAGCTACTTCAACTTCAAGGCTAGGAGGTGGGAGTTCAGCGCCGAGCGCTTCCTGAGCGACCTGAGCAGGTACGGTCTCGGCAGGGTCGCGCTGAGAGACCCCGAGCACTTCAGGGCCGACCTGGACTACCTAGACGTGCTCATAGTCTGGGCCCTAGAGCGGGACGCCACCACGAGGCTCGCCACGATCGCCAGGATAGCCAACGTCAACAGGTCTCTAATCAAATACCACATGGATGTCCACGTCAGCAGCAAGCTGATAAGGGGGTACGCGGTTGAGATGCCGTTCTTCGCACAAGGCACTTACGGCACCTACCTGTTGGAGGCTGAGTTCTCCAATCCCTCGGGGCTGGCGTCCTTTGCCTACGCGATGTCTAGGACGCCCTACGCGAGGGTCATGTGCAAGGAGTACAGGAGGGACGCGCTGTTCGTCACGCTCGAGGTGCCAGTGAGCGAGTTGTGCTCGCTGGTCTTCGACGTGGTCGGGGGGCTGTCTGAGGAGCACGGGCTGACTAGCTACGAGTTCCACACGCTCAGCCTGACCTCGGCTCTGAGGAGGCCGCTGCCCAAGGACCTCTTCGACGAGGACGCAGGGTGGAGGTACAGGGGGGACTCCTACTTAAGTGAGGCTAGGAGGGCCGTGGCGGCTGGCCCTTAGCATGCGGTAGCCGAGGCTTAGCTCCACCCCCTCGCCTAGCTCCCTGAACGCCACTGGGAGGTGCTCAATTAGGTCGGTGGCCGTCAGGTGGTTTCCTAGGCGCTCGGCCGCCATGTCTCCGGCCAGCCCATTGACGAGCGTGCTGACGCACGCTGCCCTAAACAGGTCGTCGGTCCACGAGGCGATGGCTGCCAGGAGCCCACTGAGGACGTCGCCGGTCCCCCCCGCGGTCATGGCTGGGTTGCCAGTCACGTTGATCTTGACTCGCTCGCCGTCCGAGATCACGTCGTAGTGCCCCTTGACCAGCAAGACGGCCCCCAGCCTCGATGCCTCCTTAGCCACGGCCTCGCTCCTCTCCCCTAGGTCCTCCGACAGGGCAGTGCCCGTGAGCAGCTTGAACTCGCCAGCGTGTGGCGTCAGCACGACCCTACCGCCTGAGACCACGCTCGGGTCTTTTGCTACGGCCTTTATGCCGTCAGCGTCGACCACCAGCTTGACCTCCCCCTTGACCCGGCCGATGAGCTCCACGACCGCCTTAACGGTCTCCTCATGCGTCCCGAGCCCGGGACCCACCACCACGCAGGTGGACTTGCGGGCTAGCCTCACTAACTCCTCTACGTGGCCGGGCGCTAGGTAGTCTCCGGGGAGGGAGCGCACTATCAGGTTGGGGCTGAAGGACCTAATCACCTGCGCCACCGATGAGGGTGCGGCCACCACCGCGAGGTCAGCCCCAGCCCTCAGGGCGGCCAGCGCTGAGAGGGCGGGCGCTCCGCTGAAGTCCTTGGAGCCCCCGACGACGAGAACCCTCCCGAAGTCGCCCTTGTGGCTCCACCTCGGCCTCGGCCTAACCACTAGCTTGAAGTCGCCGGGCCCCACGACGAGCTCCGCCTCCCTCGGGATCCCTATGTCCGCCACGACTAGCTCACCGACGTACCCCCTGGCCGCCTCAACTAGGAGCCCTGGCTTGGCAGCGTGGAACGTGACGGTGACGTCAGCCCTCACCGCGATTCCGTGAACCTCACCGGTGTCGGGATTCAAGCCGGAGGGCACGTCAACTGCGACCTTCAGGGCTCGGCTCTCGTTCACCATCGCTATGGCGCTGCGCATCGGCTCCCTGACCTCGCCCTTTAAGCCAGTTCCCAGCATGGCGTCGACTATCACGTCCGCTGCCTCGAAGGCCCCCTTGAGGTCCTTGAGGGCCTCAGCGTCCTTAGCCGCGCGCACCCTGACGCTCATCATCATGGCCCTCAACCTAGCGTAGTTCACCCTGGCCTCATCGGTCCTGATGCCTTCAGGTCTCGCGAGGAGCACCACGCTGACCTTGGCCCCCCTGCACGCCAGGTGCCTCGCTGCCACGAACCCGTCACCTCCGTTGTTCCCCGGGCCAGCCACCACGAGAACAACCGCGCCCTCGACAGAGCCCAGGTGCGACTCCACTTGATCTGCCACCGCTCTACC
Organism: uncultured Thermoproteales archaeon; assembly: GCA_964497915.1. Lineage (GTDB taxonomy): Archaea > Thermoproteota > Thermoprotei > Thermofilales > CAYSTQ01 > CAZCFI01. The sequence goes on along the minus strand of CAZCFI010000003.1, from coordinate 20,708 downwards.
TGCGTTCTCCATCAGTGTGAGCCTGTCGACGCCGAGGAACTCGGCGTTGAGCTCGAGGGCCCGCATCTCGCGCGTCGACACGATGCGCATGATTTGAATAACGACAGCAAATTATAAAAGCTGAAAGTGGGGTCGGGTAGCCGAGCTAGAGGCCGGTGACGAGGCCAGCCATGTTGATTCTGCCCTGCCCGAAGCCATATTGGGATATTAAGTACATTATGGCCACTCTGATGGCCTCGCTTCTGTTGGGGAATATTTTCATCTGGACCAGGCGGTCGAGCTCGCGCAGCTGCTGCTCCGTCAGGTGCACCGTTATCAGCACCATCCTCCTCCCAGTCCTCCGCTTCGCCACTTTCACTCACCCCTCTCCCCCTTAGGCCCCTCGGGATATTAAGGCTCGTAAATACCAGCGAGTTCTCTTTGTATGACATATTTGGGATGGCTTTTGGCTGATTACCACGCTAGGCCGTCTCTCGTGGTAAAAGTTCCTAAAGGGGAGCGGAGCTTAGCCTTAACTAGCTGAGGGGGCTTAATCGCCTGAGGTTTATTAGTCGCTGCCCTTAACCACTATGGTGGTGAGACGTTGGGGCGTAGGAGCCCTGCGAAGACGTGGGTACTAGTGCTAGCCCTGGTGCTCAGCATCACGCTAAACGTTCTGCTGGCGATCTCGCTCTACGAGGTTAAGCTCAAGCACCAAGCGGAGATCGGCAGGCTAGTCGAGGAGTACAACAGGCTAGTCGAGGAGAATAAGCGCCTGAGGAACCAGCTGTCCGTCCTCAAGAAGACACTCGAGATGCTCAGCCGCCAGGCCGAGACGCGGGAGGCCGAGATCAGCTTAGAGGGCTACGACTGGGTCCCGATAGTGGGCATATACGTTAGGTCGCTCGGCCTGTTCCACGAGGAAGTTACAGGCATCGTGATGAGGGCTTACGTCAAGCTGGCTCCGGGGAGCGGGAGGGTCTTCGTCTCCACGAGCCCCAAGATAGGGATAGACCTGCAGAGGGCCGCTGAGGTGGCCTACAGAGTCGCCCTCGCCTACGCTGGGATCTCGGGGAGCTACGACGTGATGATCGTGATAACGGCCAACGAGACCGTCAACGTGGTAGACGGGCCCTCGGCGGGGGGCGCGCTGGCCGCCATAATAACCGCCCTCCTCACCAACAAGACTGTTAGGAAGGACGTCGTCATGACGGGAACCATAGAGCCTGACGGCAGGATAGGGCCTGTGGGGGGCGTGTACGAGAAGGCCATAGCGGCAGCTAGATACGGGGCCAAGTTGTTCCTCGTGCCGAGGGGGCAGTCCGTTGTGCGCGTCCTTAAGCCTGAGGTCGTGAAGATAGGGCCTGGTTTCAAGCTGATAAAGTACAAGGCGGTCACGGTGAGCTTGGAGGAGGAGCTGAGGAGGCAGGGCTACGACATCGAGGTCCGCGAGGTCAGCACGCTCAGCGAGGCCCTATCCTACTTCCTCCAGGAAGCGGGCTAGCTTGGAACGGCAGGCGCTGCAGTACTCAGCGGGCTTCCTGTCCGTGTCTAGTATTGAGTTACTGAAGTGCATGACGCACAGCGGGTTCCCGCAGTGGCGAAGGCCGAAGGTGTGTCCCAGCTCGTGCATGCACTCCTTCAGCGCCCTCTCTAGGAATAGGCCCTCGCTGGGGGGCAGGCCGTAGAACTCCGGTCGCAGCCTGGCTAGGTACACCACGGCGCCCCGGCCACCAAGCACTGCCTCCCCGAACACGAAGTTCAGCCCGCTCACGTACGCGTCAAGGTTAGCGATCCCCAGCGCCCTGTCGATCCCCTTGACTAGAGCGTAGCTGACCACAAGCCTCAGTATCTCGCCGGAGAGGTACTGCCCCCTGCGCCAGTCGTAAGCGCTCCTCGGCACTGGCAGCACGTCCCTCGACACTCCGACGGGCAGGCAGAGCTTGGACTCCAACGAGTCCCTCAGGTAGCTGAGTAAGCGCTCCTCGACGCTGCCGACTGGCACGAGCACCACGCGCACGACCTAAGTTAGGGCTGAGGCGAGTTAAGCTTTCAGCTGCAGAAACGCTATTATTGATATCCGCGCTTCGTACTGTGAGGATGAGGCCAAGCGAGGTCCTCTACCTCCTCTACCACATAGCCAAGCTAGGCGGGCTCAAGGGCGTGAGGCTGACGACGGCCGAGCTGGGCGAGAGGCTCGGCTTCTCCCAGCAGACGGCTTCCAGGAAGTTGCGGGAGCTCGAGAGGATGGGGTACGTAAGGAGGGAGAGGGGGGAGGGAGTCCCCACGCTATTCCTGACAGAGAGGGGAGTTGAGGTGCTGAGAGCCGTGTACTACGAGTTAGGGAGGCTCTTGGAGGGTGGGGAGCTGATGGTGCTGAGGGGCAGGGTCTTCACGGGCTTCGGCGAGGGCGCCTACTACGTCTCGCTCCCCGGCTACAGGAGGCAGTTCGTCGAGAAGCTCGGCTTCGAGCCCTACCCTGGGACGCTTAACCTCAGGCTGGATCGCGAGAGCCTGAGGCTCAGGAGGAAGCTGGAGCTGATGGAGGGCATTGTAATAGGCGGCTTCACGCACGGTGGCAGGCGGTACGGGGCCGTCAAGTGCTTCAGGGCGGAGGTGGAGGGCAGGGTGCGCGGCGCCGTGCTCCTCATAGAGAGGACGCACTACGGCCCAGACGTGCTCGAGGTCATCGCTCCCGTCAACCTCAGGGAGGCGCTCGGGCTTAGGGACGGCGACTGGGTCTCAGTTTCGGTCTGCACTAACCCTTAAATATTTTGAACTGAATGATATGAGGCGTCCAGGGAAGCTCTCAGTGGTGCGCCATGCCGCGTAAAATACTTTCAGTTAGCGAGGCCCTCGCAAACCCAGTGCGCCGCGAGATAGTCAGCTACCTGATAAGGTTCAAGGCCTTGCCGACGGTGGAGTTAAAGAAGATGTTGGGGATAAACAACAGCAACCTCGTCAACCACCTGATGATCTTGTCCAGAGTCGGAGTGGTCAAGGTGAGGAAGATCCACAGGCGCACCTACGTCTCGTTGAATGATGAGGTGCTCCTGAACAGAGCGCCCAGAGCGGCGCTCAGGCCGTAACCGCTGGGCAATTATTGCCGTTAGTGCCCGGACAGCTAGCTGCATTGCCCTATGGCTAAAGCTTTTATCCCATGGCTGTGATATCAGCCAGGGGTGCACCATGGACAGCGAAGAAAAGTTCATCATGGCCTCCGACCGAGACATAAGGGAGGGCCTCACCACCGACGTCTACTTCCTCAGGACCGTCAGGATCCTCGAGAGTGAGGGGCTGAGCAATGTTGAGGTCTACGCGGAGTTCACCGTGAGCTCCCTGCCTGACGGCTACCCGTGGGCCATCCTGGGCGGGCTCAGGGAGGTGGCGAAGCTGCTTAGGGGGCTGCCAGTCGACGTCGATGTGGTTCCAGAGGGCTCGGTGATCTATGACAGGGACTACTACGGGGTCAAGGTGCCCCTGATGACGATAAGAGGCCCCTACGCCAAGTTCGCGGTGTATGAGACCCCCATCCTGGGCTTCCTGGCGTTTGGGTCAGGCATTATAACCAAGGCGGCGAGGCTTAGGAAGGTGGCCGGCAGGGGGGTGCTGCTCCTGTCCTTCGGCGCTCGCAGGATGCACCCAGCAGTGTCCCCCTTCATAAGCTACTACGCCTACATGGGCGGCTGCGACGGGGTGTCGTGCGTCCTGGGGGCTAAGTTCCTGGGGAAGAGGCCCATGGGCACGATGCCCCACAGCCTAATGGTGATATACAAGGTCGCTAAGGGCGACCACGGGGAGGCCTGGAGGGCCTTCGACAGGGTGATGCCCCCCGAGGTCCCGAGGATCATGCTCGTGGACACGTACTGGGACGAAGTGGCTGAGACCCTCAAGGCGGTTGAGGACGTCGGGGCCGACAGGGTGTGGGGCGTGAGGCTGGACACCCCCAGCTCTCGCAGGGGGAACTTCGAGGACATAGTGAGGGAAGTGCTCTGGGAGCTGAGGGCGAGGGGCTATAGGGGCGTGAAGGTGCTAGTCTCAGGCGGCATAGACGAGGACGCGATCCCGGGGCTCGTGAGAGCTGGGGTCGCCGGCTTCGGCGTGGGGTCGGCCATAGCTAACGCCAAGATAGTCGACGTGGCCATGGACGTAGTCGCCGTCAGGAGGAACGGGAGGTGGGTCCCTGCCGCCAAGAGGGGGAAGTTCTCGGGCGTGAAGGTGGTCTACAGGTGCCCCGAGTGCCTCACCGACGTCGTGAGGCTCGAGGGCGAGCCAGCCCCCAAGTGCCCCAACTGCGGCTCCGACATGGAGCCGCTGCTCAAGCCGCTCATGAGGGGCGGTGAGCTGGTCTGCGAGCTGCCCAGCCCTGACGAGGTCAGGGGGCGCGTCCTGGAGCAGTTAGACAAGCTGGACCTCAGCAGGAAGCCCTGGGAGGCGGGCGGGGGAGCCAAGGCTTATTAGGTGCCTCCCTAGTGCTTAGGGGGGCGGGCGCCATGATGGTCAGGCCTAGCGACTACGACAGGTACAGGGACAGGCTCGAGGCCCTCAAGGTCAAGGAGCTCACCAGGGTTGGCGACCTGTTGGTGCTCACGCAAACGACGACTGGCCGGAGGCTGCTGCTCGGCAAGGTCAAGTGCCCCTACTGCGGCAGGGAGCTGGAGCTGTCCATATCGATCCAGCAGACCCCTGGGGGGCCCTCTGTCGAGCAATTCATCTCGGACTTCATAAACCACATGGACAATGAGCACCCGGAGTTCTTCAAGGAGTGGGTGGCCAGGTCGGATCAGCCGTACCAGCAGGGCAGCTGGCACACCTGCAGGTTCTACGTGTGCAGGAAGTGCGGCTACAAGTCCCGGAGGCTCACCGACGCCCTGGTTCACGCCATACTGAAGCACAAGCTGAGGGTAGGGTAGCGTGATCGCGGTCGAGGAGCTTACGCTATACCTGGTGGAGATGGAGCTGGTCAGGCCCTTCAGGACGAGCTTCGGCGACTCGCGTCAGGCCCTGCGTACTAGTGAGGGTCAGGTCGCGCGGCGAGGAGGGCTGGGGCGAGGTGGTCGCTGACAGGGGGCCCTGGTACTCCTACGAGACCGTTGAGACGGCGTGGCACGTGATCACCGAATTTGTGGTGCCGCTCCTCCTCGGCAGGGAGCTTGACCACCCCAGGGACGTGCCCGAGGTGCTGTCGCCCGTAAGGGGCCACAACATGGCCAAGGCAGGCGTTGAGATGGCGGTGTGGGACCTGTACTCGAGGCTTGAGGGCCTGCCCCTCTACGAGGCTCTGGGGGGCGTCCGCCGAGAGGTCGAGAGCGGCGTCAGCGTAGGGATTCAGGGGGACGTGGACTCGCTCTTAAGGCTGATCGACGGCTATCTCTCGGAGGGCTACAGGAGGATCAAGATAATGCCCGGCTGGGACGTCGACGTCGTCAGGAGGGTCAGGGAGGAGTACCCTGACGTCCCCCTTCAGGTCGACGCAAACGGCGCCTACACGCTCGGGGACGCCGAGACCCTCAAGAGGCTCGACGAGTACTCGCTCCTCATGATCGAGCAGCCGCTGAGCTACGACGACCTGGTCGACCACGCTGCCCTCCAGCGCTCCCTCAGGACGCCGATACGTCTCGACGAGAGCGTATCGAGCTACTCCATGGCCAGGTGCGCTCTAGCCCTGGGGAGCTGCAAGGTCGTGAACATAAAGCCGGGGAGGGTCGGCGGCCACACCGCCTCCCTTGCGATACACGACCTCTGCGCCAGCGGTGGCGTGCCGTGCTGGGTCGGCGGAATGCTGGAGGCCGGCGTGGGGAGGGCCCACAACGTGGCCCTAGCGACGCTGCCTAACATGAGGTACCCGAATGACATATCGGCCAGCAGCAGGTACTACGAGAGGGACATCGTCGACCCGCCCTTTGAGCTCACGAGGCGCGGCACCATACCGGTCCCCGAGGGGGCGGGGATTGGCGTCGAGGTCCTCACCTCGGAGGTCGAGAGGCTGGCGAGGAGGGCCGTCACGCTGAGGGCGTGAGCCCTTGGGCCGCATCAGGGTTCGCATCAGGCCGATAACCAGCCCGAGTGAGCTAGTCAAAGTGGAGGAGCTTCAGAGGAAGGTCTGGGGCATGGACGACGTTGACGTGGTCCCCGCGCACATGATGGTCGCCGCGCTCATGTGCGGGGGGCTGGTGCTGGGGGCGTACGACGAGGAGGGCAGGCTCATCGGCTTCGTCTTCGGGATAGCCGGGCTGAGGGGCAGGAGGCTAGTGCACCACTCCCACATGGCTGGCGTCCTGCCAGAGGCCCGCTACAAGAGTGTGGGGTACCAGCTCAAGCTGGCACAGAGGGAGCACGCGCTCAGACAGGGGATCGAGCTGATCGAGTGGACGTTTGACCCGCTCAGGGCCCCGAACGCCAGGCTCAACCTGGCCAAGCTCGGCGGGGTCTCGGCTACGTACCTCGAGAACCTCTACGGCGCGCTGAGGGACGAGCTCGACAGGGGCGCGCCCTCAGACAGGCTGCTGGTTGAGTGGTGGCTGCGCTCCGAGAGGGTTATCAGCAAGCTGGAGGGGGGGCTGAGGCCCCCGAGCCTCGAGGAGCCCCTAGAGGCTGGCGTGGCCCTGGCCAATGACGTCAAGCTCGTCTCGGTGAGGGGGCGAGTGGTCGAGGACGTCAGGAGGGTGAGGACGGACCTGGACTCCCCGGGGGTGCTCGTCAGGATCCCAGCTGACGACCAGCTCGTCAGGAGGGCGAGCCCCGAGGCGCACGCGAGGTGGCGCCTGGCCCTGCGACGAGTCCTAGCTAGCTACCTGTCCAGGGGCTACGCAGCGGTGGAGCTTATCTCTGAGGTCGTTGACGGCAGGAGGGAGAACTACTACCTCCTGGTGCGAGCTAGCCTCGAGGACGTGCTGCGCGAGGGGGAGTCCTACTTCAACCTATTATGAGGGGTCTCGCTTGGCTGAAGGTGCCGTACGCATATACACCATAGGCCACTCGAGCCGCAGCATTGACGAGTTCATAGAACTGCTCAAGAGGTACGGGGTAGAGCTGGTCGTTGACGTCAGGCGCTCTCCCACCTCTAGGAGGTACCCCCACTTCAACAGGGAGGCGCTGAGGTCCGAGCTGGCTAAGCACGGCATAGGCTACGTGTGGCTCGGCATGCAGCTCGGCGGGTGGAGGAAGCTCAAGCGCGAGGCTGCGGGCGGCTGCCTGAGGAGCCCTGGGTTTAGGGCGTACGTCGAGCACATGAAGACCGAGGAGTTCAGGAGGGCCGCCTCGACCCTGCTAAGGCTGGCCAGGAAGTACAGGGTGGCGGTGATGTGCTCTGAGAGGCTGTACTTCAGGTGCCACAGGTACTTCCTGTCCGACTGGCTGCTGGTGCACGGGGCTGAGGTATACCACATAGTCGACGCTGGCGAGGTCAGGAGGCACAAGCTCTCGAGGTGCGCCCGACTGGTTGACGGCGAGCTGACCTACGACTGACAACGCATAATAAGCTCAAGGGCCACGTCTCAGTGGCCGGGAGGATGTCAAGGCTGGTTACGTTCAGCGGGCTAGCGTACAGTAATCCGTCTGAGGTGACCTTCGGGTCGGCAAGGAGGGTGCTGAGGTACGGCCTCGGCCTCGAGGTCGGGCGCGGGAGGGTCGTGCCCGAGATCAAGTACTTCCCAAAGCCCTCCGACGTCTCTGACGCCAGCAGGCTCCTCGCTGCCTACAAGAGGATGACCGAGCGGATACTGGACAGGGCGGCCGGGCTAGGGGTGCGAGACCTGCAGCTAGAGACCGAGCTCCCTCACGTTGCCACGCTGTCTCCGAAGCTAGCTGGGGAGGTCGTGCTGGCACAGAGGGAGCTGATGGAGAGGGCCCACGAGGAGTACGGCATCAGGCTGGCCCTGCGAGTCACGGTCGCTGACATCAGGGACTTCAGGAGCCCTGAGGCCAAGGAAGAGAGGACCAGCGTCATGATGGAGACCTTCAGCGAAGTCTCTTCTCAGGGGGCTGACGTCGTGTCAATAGAGTCGTTCGGCGGCAAGGAGGTCTTCAGCCAGGCGATCATAAGGTGCGACGTCAGGGGCATGATCTTCGCGACGGGGCTGCTGGGTAGCAGGGACGTGGAGGACCTGTGGAGCGAGATAAGGCGGGCCGTCCGCGGGAGCACGCTGCTAGGCGGCGACAGCGCTTGCGCCCACGCCAACAGCGCGATGGTGCTGGCCAACGGCCTCCATAAGAGGATGGTGCCCCATGTGGTGGCGAGCATGGCCAGGGTCCTGGGCGCCGTCAGGACGCTGGTGTGCTACGAGTGCGGCGCCCAGGGCCCGGGCAAGGACTGCGCCTACGAGAACGTCTACATCAAGCTGATAACGGGCGTCCCGGTGTCCATGGAGGGCAAGAGCTCGGCCTGCGCCCACTCGAGCCTGGTGGGCAACATCGTGGCCTCAGTCTGCGACCTGTGGTCCAACGAGTCCATCGAGGACGTGAGGCTTTACGGTGGTCGCGGGCCTGAGGTGTTTCTCGAGATCCTCCACTACGACTGCGAGCTGATGAACAAGTCCATAGAGCTAGGGTACAGAGACGCCCTGAGGAGGGCTCTGATCGAGTGCGACAGGCTCAAGGATCCGCAGGGTCTCGTGCTGGCCCCAGACGTGGCCTTCGAGATCTCCAAGGCTATAGTCTCGACCCCTGACTACTACGAGAGGTCCGTGATGGCGCTGAGAAAGGCGTGTGAGATCATGGAGGCCAGCGCGCCCTCCATGGCCCTCCCGGAGCCAGAGCTGAGGTACCTGAGGAGGGCGAGGAGGGAGCTAGAGCGCCTCCCTGGCGAGGGCGAGCTTATCGAGGAGATGGTAAAGAAGTACAGCAGGCTGGTGCCCTCGTTCAACCCCAAGAGCTATGACGTCTAGACCTGGCTGATTATCCCCCTCAGGTACTCTAGGCTCTTTTTGAGAGACTCCTCCTTGGGCTCCGGCACCCTGCACTCCATGGCCATGAAGTGCTCATAGCCTATCTCCTTAAGCACCCTGAAGGCCGGCTTGAAGTCCGTGTGCCCGAAGCCTGGCAGCCACCTGTTGCTGTCAGCCAGGTGTATGTGCATCAAGTACTTGGAGGCCTCGCGCAAGCTGGCAGCTATGTCGGCCTCCTCTATGTTCATGTGGAAGAAGTCGGCCATCAGCCTGACGTGCTCCATGGCGACCTCGTCACATATCCTCACCGCCTGCTCGAGCCTGTTGACGAAGTGAGTCTCGTACCTGTTTAGCGGCTCCAGCAGTATGTAGGCCCCGACATCGTCTGCGTGCCTCCCGAGCTCCTTGAGCTCCTCGATCAGGAGCTTCCACTCGAGCTCCTCCACGCTGCTGAACAGCGGCCTGAGGTCTGGAAGCTTCGGGGGGCCGAAGATGGGCACTACTACGACGCCGACGGCTCCAAGCTCAGAGGCAGCGGTGAGTCGGTCCTTTATGTCGTCCATGGCCAGCCTCCGCTCGTCGTAGCTCGGCGACAGCAGCGAGCCCCTGTACCCAGCGCATATGGTCGAGATGGGTATCCTGACGGTGCTCAGGACCTCCTTTAGCTCGGGCAGCCTCTCCATGACGTTGCTGCCCCACACCTCGACGCCCTCGAAGCCCAGCTCTTCGGCCAGCGCGAACCTCTCCTGCGGGGTGTCTCTGGGGAGCATGTTCTCCTGCACTGCTATCTTCATAGTCCCACCTGTCACCATATCTGGTGCTTGTATATTAAATATATGAGCTCCATGGTCTTGGCCGCGTCCTCGAAGTTCGTCTCTGGCTCCCTGTCGCGCTTTATGCACTCGATGAAGTGCCTGTTCTCCTGGTAGAACCCGTAGTAGTGAACTCTATCGCTGCTACCAGCTGCCTCAGTGGTAGTCATCACGAGGGGCTCGGCTCTTCCGTCCAGGTAGATCGCGGCCCTATCGTCTGGGTTGACAAATGCTGAGGCTCCCCTGCTATGAATCTCGAATGTGTGAACCCTGGCCCCGGCCACCCAGTTCGACAGTAGGACCCCCACGGCACCGCTGTCAAACTGAATGAGCGCCAGAAAGCTGTTCTCGTAGTCGGCGTATAGCCTCCGCACGACGCTCGCGACCTTAACGGGCTCGCCACACAGCCACCTGAGGGTGTCGACGGCGTGTATGACGTCGCACGTGAGGACGTCGACGGCGCCGTCGTAGTAGAGGATCTCGCCGTCCAGGCGGTGCTTGTAGAACGTGGCGACGGCCTGGACTATCGGCCCCCTGCTCTCCACCAACTCCCTGGCCTTCCTGAGCAGGGGTATGAACCGCCTATTGAACCCCACCATGGTCTTGCAGCCGTGCTTCTTAGCTATGGTGGCGAGGCTCCTCGTCTGGTAAGGCGTCACGCCGGGGGGCTTCTCGATGAAGACGCTGAGCCCCCGCTTGAGGCAGTAAACTACGATGTCGTAGAGCTGGTGCGGCGGCATTATCACGTAGACTGCGTCTGGGTGGACCTTGGCGAGCATCTCCCTGTAGTCCTTGAAGGTCAGCTCGACCCCGTACCTCTTGGCCGTGCTCCTGAGCCTCTCTTCGATGAGGTCGCAGATCGCGACTATCTCGACGTCGGGCATCGAGGCTAGCGAGGGGTAGTGCACGGCGTTGGCGTGCACACCGGCCCCTATGAAGCACGCCCTCACGACGTCCACTGCCAGTTCACCCTATAGCTCTGGGGTCACGGGTGCCCTAGACTCGCAGGACCTCATCACCGCCTCGATTATGGCGGTGACCGCCAGCCCGTCCTCAAACGACGCCGCGGGCTCCTTGTCCCTCTTGACGCACTCTATGAAGTGCCTGAGGCTCTCGCGCACGAAGCCCAGGGGCCTCCCATCGCACTCGTACGCCACCAAGATGTCCGGGTACTCGCAGCGCTCGGCTGTGAGCTTCTGCACGCACCTGTTGTGAGAGGTGTCTATGTAGACCGCCCCCTCGCTCCCTATGATCTCGAACTTGAAGTCGAACACTACCGGGTGGCTCTCAGGCAGTATCCAGCAGCACTCGACGAATGAGCTGCAGCCGCCCTCCCACCTTATGACGGCGCCGACGTAGTCGGGCGTGTCGACGCCCAGGCTCCTCAGCTTGCCCTCCCCCTTGAAGCCGTACACCTCGACAGCCCTTCTGCGCCCGAGGAGCCACCTCATGAGGTCGATGACGTGGCTGCCGAGGAACCACATCACGTTGGTCTTGGAGGCCCACGAGATCATCTTGGTGGGCACGTATATGGTGTCGCTCAGCCTGCCGTACATGTACTTGATTTCCCCCAGCTCGCCCGCGTCAGCAGCCCTCTTGGCGTGGAGGAAGGGCGGGCTCCACCTGTTAGCGAAGTTCACCATGGCCCTGATCCCGTGCCTCCTGACGGCCTCCAGCATCTCCCTGGCATTCCTCACGCTCGTGGCCATCGGCTTCTCGAGCAGTACGTGCTTGCCATTCTCAGCGGCGAGGATCGTCGCCTCCTTGTGGAGGAAGTCTGGGAGGGCTATGGAGACGGCGTCTATCTCCGACTTCTCCAGCATCTCGCGGTAGTCAGTGTACACCTCCTTTGCCCCGTACTTCTTAGCGGCCTCCTCGGCCCTCGCCCGGTCGATGTCGCAAACGGCCCTCAGCTCCACGTCTGGCATCGTCGAGTATATCCACGCGTGGAGCGAGCCCTGTACGCCGACCCCTATCACGCCGACCCTGACCCTCAAGGTCGCACCCGGTAGTAGCTCTGCCCCTCACCCTATTTACCGTTGGCATCCCATGGGAGCTCGGGGCAAGGGTAAAAAGAGGGTGCTGCGAGAGAAGACTTGATGAGAGCTGGCTGGGTAGCAGCTGCCCTGGCGCTGCTCTGCCTAGCTCGCCTAGCGGCCCTCGTGGCGCCCAGCGGTGAGGTAGTCGTGGTGGTTCACGTAAGGGAGAGAATCGATGAGGGGGCGGTGCTCCTAGTCAAGAGGGCCGTGGATGCGTCCCTTAGCCGCAACGCCAGGTTGCTGGTCGTGGTCCTCGACACCTACGGCGGCTACATCAACTCGATGGACAGGGTCATCGCTGAGCTGTCGAGAGCTCGCTGCAGGAGGGTCGCCTGGGTGCCCCCAGGCTGCAAGGCCGTGTCAGCCGGCGCCGTGATAGCGCTGTCGTGCGACGACATGTACGTCGCGCGGGACGCCGTGCTCGGCATGTGCAAGCCGTCCCCAGCCGACGAGAAGGTGGTGAACTACGTCAAGGTCAGGGTGAGGGCGCTGGCGGAGAGGAGGGGAGTCGCCAACGCCACGGTCGTTGCGCTCCTTGAGCGGATGGTCACCGAGAATGCGGGCTTCTCGGGGAGGCAGCTCGTCGAGATGGGGGTAGCCTCGCTAGCCGAGTCCCTAGGCGAGCTCCTGGACGGGGAGGGGCTCAGCAAGGCTAGCGTCGTCGAGCTCAGGAGGGACTTCCTCTGCGATGTCATAGGCTTCGTGGCGGACCCCGGGCTGTCGCTGATGATGCTGGTAGTAGGCGTCCTACTGATACTCCTGGAGCTAAAGGCCACCGGGTTCCAGGGGTGGGGGCTGCTGGGTGGCGTGCTCATAGCGCTGGCGCTCTACTCAATTGGCGTCTTCGGGGCGAGCGCCCTGGCCCTCACCCTGATAGCGCTCGGCGTGGCGTCGATAGTGCTGGAGCTGAAGAAGCCCGGCATCCAGGCCTTCGGCATAGCTGGGGTGGCACTCCTGAGCCTAGCCGTGGCCGTGACCTACCTGAGGGAGCCGTTCGTCGGCGACGCGTGGAGGTACGCCCTGCCCTCCTCAGCCCTCATAGCGTGCATCTCAGCGTTCCTGCTCATCGTGATGGTGAAGGCGGCGGAGGCGGCTAGGATGAGGAGGCCGACCCTCAAGGACAGGCTGGTCGGCAAGGTCGGCCTCGCTAAGACCGACCTGGGCCCTGGGAGGGCGGGGGTGGTCTACGTGGACGGCGAGGACTGGACGGCTTACTCCGACAGGCCCATACCGAGGGGCTCGAGGGTCAGGGTGGTGGGGGTCAGCGGGATAGTCCTGAGGGTCGAGGAGGCGCCAAGCGATAAATAGCGCCAGCCCTACTTAGTACTGGGGGCTCCATGCTGACGCTAGAGCTCGTGATCGTGCTGCTCCTCGTGATACTTGTAGTCGCCATCCTGGCCTCGAGCATAAAGGTAGTGCCTGAGTACCAGAGGCTCGTCGTCTTCAGGCTGGGCAGGGCCATAGGGATTAGGGGGCCTGGCCTCGTCTTCCTGGTCCCAATAATAGACAGGGGCGTCGTCGTCGACCTGAGGGAGAGCTACATAGAGGTCACAAGGCAGACGTGCATCACCAGGGACAACGCCCCCGTTGACATCGACCTGCTGATATACTTCAGGGTCGTCGACCCCGCCAGGAGCGTGCTCGAGGTGAGGGACTTCAGGGGGGCGGCTATTGGAATAGCGACGACCACCCTCAGGGCGGTCGTCGGCGACATAGAGCTGGACGAGGTGCTCGCCAAGCGAGAGTACATAAACCAGGTGCTGAGGACGAAGCTGGACGAGGTCACCATGAGGTGGGGCGTCAAGGTGACGGCTGTCGAGATAAGGGAGATACTGCCGCCGCGCGACGTGCAGGAGGCCATGATAAGGCAGATGAGCGCCGAGAGGAACAGGAGGGCCATGGTCACGGAGGCTGACGGGAAGAGGGAGGCCTCGATAAGGGTGGCCGAAGGGGAGAAGCAGTCGTCCATATTGAAGGCGGAGGGGGAGAAGCAGGCCATGATATTGAGGGCTGAGGGCGAGAGGCAGGCTGCCATACTGAGGGCTGAGGGCGTCGCCACCGCGCTCAGGATGATAAACGACGTGGCTGAGAAGCTCGACTCCAGGACCCTCATGCTCCAGTACCTAGAGTCCCTCAAGTCCATAGCGGCGGCCCCCTCGACCAAGATAGTGCTGCCGCTGGAGCTCTTCGGCCTCATAAGGCCGCTGGAGAGAATATCTAAGGCATTAAGCGGTGAGGGGCATGAGTGAAGGGTTGGGTATCCCGAGGACGATAGAGTGGGTCGATGGGAGAGTCAGGCTGATAAACCAGCTTAAGCTGCCTCACGAGTTGGAGTACGTAGTCACTGACGACTACAGGAGGGTGGCCGAGGCCATCAGGAGGATGGAGATAAGGGGAGCGCCAGCGATAGGCGTCGCGGCGGCCCTCGCCCTAGCCCTCGCCGCTCAGAAGCTGGAGACGGAGAGCCTGGATGAGGCCTTGAGGCTGATGGAGGCAGCCGCCAGCGAGCTCAAGGCCACCAGGCCGACCGCCGTGAACCTGTTCTGGGCGATCGAGAGAGTCATGGCGGTGGCTAGGTCGGCCACGGATGTCGAAGAGCTGAGGAGGAACGTGACGAATGAGGCCCTGAGGATATGGCGTGAGGACATCGAGTGCAACAGGAGGATAGGGGAGCACGGCGAGAGGCTGCTGGAGGACGGCGACACTGTCATCACGGTGTGCAACGCGGGCTCCCTAGCCACTGTGTACTACGGCACGGCTACGGCTCCCATTTACGTGGCCAAGGAGAGGGGCAAGCAGGTCAACGTAATAGTGATGGAGACGAGGCCCTACCTCCAGGGGGCTCGCCTCACGGCGTTCGAGTTAAAGATGGCTGGCGTACCAGTCAGAGTGATAACCGACAACCAAATAGGGATCATCGCGATGAGGGAGGGAGTCGACATAGCTATCGTCGGCGCCGATAGGGTGACTAGGGACGGCTACGTCGTTAACAAGATAGGCACCTACCCCCTGGCCCTGGTGGCTAAGGAGCACGGCTTCCCGCTCTACGTGGCTGCGCCCACTAGCACGATAGACCTGAAGTCCTCGATCGACGACGTGGTGATAGAGAGGAGGCCGAGTGACGAGGTGCTCCTCATCTTCGGTAGGAGGATAGCCCCCGAGGGCGTCGACGCCATATACTACGCCTTTGACATAACGCCGCCCAAGCTGGTGGCTGGCGTCATAACGGAGAAGGGCATAGCTTACCCGCCACTCCCCAGGAGCCTCAGGCGGCTAGCGAGGGCGGGATAGGTGGGCAGGCTCGCCTTGCTCGGCGGCGAGCCCGTGCGCACCAAGCCCTTCCCGAGCTACCCGAGGATAACTGACGGGGAAGTGCAGGCTGTGGTGGAGGTCCTCAGGTCCGGCGTCCTCTCGTCCAGGAGGGGGACTAAGACTAGGGAGTTCGAGGAGGAGTTCGCTAAGTACGTCGGGGTGAGTCACGCCGTGGCCACGAGCTCTGGCACCACCGCCCTGCAGCTCGCGCTCGCCGCCGTCGGCGTCGGCCCGGGGGACGAGGTGATAGTGCCAGCCTACACCTTCACCTCGTCGGCGACCGCCGTCCTGATGCAGAACGCCATACCCGTCTTCGCCGACGTCGACCCGCTCACTTACAACCTGAGCGCTGAGGACCTCGAGAGGAGGGTGACGCCGCGCACTAAGGCCGTGGTGGTCGTCCACCTCTTCGGCCTCCCGGCCGACATGGATCCCATAATGGAAATGGCTGAGGAGCACGGCCTCTACGTCATAGAGGACTGCGCCCAGGCCCACGGGGCCCGCTACAAGGGGAGGAGGGTTGGCTCCATAGGCCACCTAGGCGCGTTCAGCTTCTACGAGAGCAAGAACATGATGACGGGGGAGGGCGGCATGGTGACGACTGATGACGACGAGCTGGCGGAGAGGGTCAGGATGCTCCGCGACCACTGCGAGATAAGGGGACTCGAGGAGTACATGAGGAGGCCTGACCGGAGGTGGCCGCTGGTCAACATGCTCGGCTACAACTACAGGATGACGGAGCTCCAAGCGGCAATAGGCCTGGTGCAGCTCAGGAAGCTGGACGCGATGAACGAGAGGAGGCGCAGGCTGGCCCGCCTGATGAGCGAGGGGCTGAGGCGGGTCGCTGGAGTGAGCCCTCCCCACGTCCCCGAGTACGCCTACCACGTGTACCACGTGTACTGCTGCAGGTACTCCGAGGGCGAGGTGGGCGTGCCAAGGGATCTCTTCGTCGAGGCCCTGAGGGCTGAGGGGGTGCCAGCTAGCCCCGGCTACACCAGGCCGCTCTACGCCAACCCCCTGTACAGGGAGAGGCTCGCCAGGACCAGGGGCTGCCCGTTCACCTGCCCGTTCTACGAGGGCGCTGTGAGCTACGAGGACGGCACCTGCCCAGTCGCCGAGGAGCTGTGCTACGGAGGCGCGCTGTGGCTCCCGATACACTCAGAGATGAGTGAGGAGGACGCCATGGACGTGGTAGCGGCAGTTGAGAAAGTAGTCGAGCACGCCGACGAGCTTAAGGGGGCGAGGCTCAGGGCCTGAAGCTGAGTGGGTAGCAGACCCATGCTAAACTGTTTTTAGAGCGCTGCTCCCATAGAGCAGCGGTGACCGGCGTTGGTCGAGCTGCCCGAGAGAGCCCTGGTAATAGGGCTCGACGCCCCAATAGCGCCCAGGCTGTACGAGTTCGCCAAGTCAGGGCAGCTCCCGACGTTCCGCAAGCTCATCGAGGGGGGCGTCTACGCCAAGCACTGCCTAGTCCCGCTGCCGACCATAACGCCCCCTAACTGGACGACTATAGTGACTGGCGCCTGGCCCGGCACTCACGGCATCACGTGCTTCAACATGCACAAGCCGGGGATGCCGCTGACAGAGACCTACCCGGCGTTCGACTCAAGGGACTGCCAGGCCGAGTACATCTGGCAGGCCGCCGAGAGAGCTGGGAAGAGGACGATAATCATAAACTGGCCCAGCACGTGGCCGCCTACCACCGAGAGCCTGATACAGGTCGGCGGCGCGGGGCTATCGGTCAACGAGTGGCGCGTCGACATACCCAGGGGCGAGGCCTTCAGGATAGCCCTCTCAGACTCCCTATGCTTCTCCACTGAGGAGTACCCCCTGGCCACGGTCGTCGAGGTAGACGAGGCTAAGGGGTGGAGGAACGTCGACCTGAGCGGGAGGTGCCTCGAGGCCGAGCTGAGACTCAGGTGCAGGAGGCCGAGGCTCAAGGTGGAGGAGAAGGTGTGGTACGCTCTGATCCGCAGCTCCTCCGGCGGCGAGCTGGACACCGTGCTCCTGGCGCGTGAGAAGGACGGGAGAACTGCGTTCGCTGAGCTGAGGGTCGGTGAGTGGAGCGACGTGGTGGTGGACACCTTCGTGGTCGACGGAGAGCCGATGAGGGCCGCGTTCAGGGTCAAGCTCCTAGAGCTATCAGGCGACGGGAGCAGGCTCAAGCTGTTCGTGACGCCGATCTCCTCTGTGGACGCCAGGGGCCTGCCAGCGCACCCGGCGTCGGTGGCCGAGGAGCTGCCCCTCTCCAGCGACGTCTTCCCCATAGCCGCCCATGGCGTCTACGAGGCGTACAACCTGGGCTGGATAGACCTGAGCACGTGGCTCGAGTGCGTCGACATGGAGCACGAGTGGCTCTCGCGAGCGGCCGCCCACCTGCTGAGGACGAAGAAGTGGGACCTCTTCTTCATGCACATGCACTGCCCCGACTGGGCCTACCACATGTTCTCCAGCGAGATAGACGAGCTCACGGCCAAGGACAAGAGCAAGGTCAAGCTCTACCAGGAGGCCGAGCTGAAGTTCTACCAGAGCATAGACCGAGCGGTGGCCAGGATCCTTGAGGCCGCTGGGGAGAAGGCCCTCACGGTGGTGACCTCAGACCACGGCGCCAAGCCGACGACCAAGAGGTTCAGCGTCGCCGAGGTGCTCGAGAAGGCCGGGCTGCTCTGCCTGAGGGAGGACCCAGAGACCGGCAGGAAGGTCGTCGACCTAAGCAGGAGCAAGGCCGTTCCCCAGCGCTCGGTGTACATCTACGTCAACCTCAAGGGCAGGGACCCGCACGGCATAGTGGACCCCGAGGACTACGAGAGGGTCAGGGAGGAGGTCATCAAGGCCCTCTACGAGTACACCGACCCCGAGACTGGCAAGAAGCCGATACTGTTCGCCATAAAGAGGGAGGACGCGAGGGTTCTTGGGCTCCACGGCGACAGGATAGGCGACGTGATATTCGCGATGAACCCAGAGTTCGGCGGGCAGCACGGCCCGTACCTCCCCACCGCCAGGTACGGGATCGGGGACCTCAGAGGCCTGCTGATACTCCACGGGCCTGGCGTCAAGAAGGGCTACGTCATGGAGAGGACCTGCTGGCTTACCGACATAGTCCCGACCCTGTGCTACCTGCTGAGGATCCCGGTGCCCAGGCACGCCGAGGGCGCCATCCTCTACCAGGCCCTCGAGGACCCAGACTACCCAGTCAAGGAGCTGGAGAGGCTGAGGAGGAACTACGAGCTGCTCAAGGAGGCCTTTGAGAAGGAGAGGCAGCTGACGCACACTTACCACGAGGTCTGAGGCCCCACTCAATTTTTCTCTTTTACTTAAGTTGAAGATTCAACACTCACGCATTGAGGCCTTGAGGGGGGGTCGAGTTGCTGCGAGTCGTGAGCGAGCGTGAACTTCAGCGTGAACCCCTCTGTCACCCCTTCAGCACTTTCATGCTCTCCTCCCCGAGCAGTACGGCCTTCACGCCTAGCAGCTTGTAGAGGACTGGGTCCGCGTAGCCATAGCGGCACTCGGCTAGGAGCCCCTCCCGGCTCACGCGCAGCAACCCTATCAGCATGAAGCGCTCCGACCTGTAGCACAGGTACAGCGCTGCGGACAGGCTCTGAGAGGTCACGTCCCAGTAGGTCTCCGCCTCGATTGTCAGCTCCCCGTCCTCGACTATGGTCACGCGCCTCTCCGGACCCAGCCGCCCGAGCAGTATCGGCAGTTTGCCTAGCGGCCTCCCGTCGAGGGTGAAGACCTCGCAGCTACTCACGTTCACCAAGACGGTGGCCTCCCTCTTGAAGTGCTCAGCGGGCGACTCCACCGAGCTGCGAACCCTGCCCCAGAGCGTCACCCTAGCCTTGATGATCTCGCCCCTCATCTCGACGACCTCCCACTTATACACGGCGTCTGAGATTAGCTCGTAGCCCCCTACAGTCAGGTACTTGGAGACAGGCCTGGCTCTAAAGCCGTGAATGAGCACAGTTCCGGATACGTTCCTCACTTCAGCCTTGAGGCGGGTTATGAGGTGCGCGGGCTTCCTACCCCACCTGCTACAGGGAATTACGTAGGTCAGCGAGGAGCCGCCCTTGAGGTAGAGGGGGCTGCTCGGCGCAGCATGCCTAAGGGCCTGGGCGACCAGCGCTAGGATTATTGGCGCCGCGATGACGACGGGCACGAGGGCTCTCCTACGATGTGGGCATGGTAGCAACCCATAGCCTCGCACGCCCATCACCCCTCATGGCGTTTGAATTGTCGCTGACCTCATGGGCTGTCTCTGATAGTACGCGTTAATGTAGGCCCTCGCACAGAAGCGTTCAACAATTTTACCTCCGTAGTAGACGTCCCCCCAAGCGAGGCACTCGAAGGCTACTACGTCTCCATCCGGCTCTACATGCTTTACCGCTATTGCATCATACTTACAGTGCCATGAACCGTCAGACTCAGGACCATGAGCCCAGTAGGCTCTTAGGCTCCACTCTATGAAGTGGTCGTTGTCATCGAACCCCTCAACATAACACCACACCCAGAATGTTGGGTTGGAGACGCTCTCTTCATAATCGGCATCAGACACCCAGCATGCCCACACTAGCATAGGTAAGGTTGCTATTAGTGTAAGTACCGCTAATGTCAGAAACGCACTACATCGTCTCATAATTTAGATTGTACAGAATTTCTATTTAAGTTTTGCTCAGTGCTAGTAACATGTTACAATCTCATTAAACTCATATAGCGATCCCCGAACTCTACATCACAATATCATCACTTTCTATGGTGCAGGGATGGGTTCAAAGCGCAGCGTCATCAACAACTTTAATTTCTTTAAGGAAAGGATACGACACCGTCCGCCCTGATGTCCCATGGCCGCAATCCTGCACTCTGGTCCCTATGGTGAAACCAGCAGATAACAAGTAGTGTCGAAGGCTTGCGAGCTCAGCGTAGATAGCGTAGCTTGTGGAATTCCGCTGAGCGGCGCCCCCTGCCCCCCCTTGACACCCCCTTCAATGGTGCCGAGAGCCCTACGGGCGAGCAGCAGGGGCTCTTGCCTCACACCTTGGCCATTTATCCCTCCTTAGGGCGCCTCCGACAATCTAAGAGTAATCTAGAGTGGGGACTGATGGGGGATAGCTCACCGAGTGGCCCAATAGAAATTATAGCCACTTTATAGTTATTTCAAGTGGCGGCTCGTCAGGGGTCGGCACCCCCCGCCAGCGCGCTATGGCCACGCCAGGGAGCTGGTGAGGGGGTACCTCATCGAGGCAGCCTTAAAAGAGAAGGGCGGCGCGTTCACGCTCAACTGCAAGCGCCTCCACAGGCACCTGCGCGAGAGGGGGGGTGCGCCCGGTGGGCGTGAGCGTAATATGGAGCGTAGTCTTGAGCGAGTACGGGGGCGCCGCCATTGAGGCCTGGGTGAGGAACGGCAGGAGGCACGCGCTAATCGACAAGAGAAGGATCGTCGAGATCCTCAGGGGCGGGGTGGGCAGATGAGGCTCGATGAGAGGCGGAGGCAGCTGGCCTACGAGGCAGCCCTGATCCTCATGGCAACTGGCTGGAGCTACGGGAGGATTGTGAGGGCGCTGGAGGGGCTGGGGCTCAACGCGAGCCCGTGGGCAGTCATGCACTGGATATACCACGGCAAGGCCCCCAGGGCCAGGCCCAGCCCCCTCACCAAGGCCCTATTTTACCACCGCGCCCACGAG
>CAZCFI010000002.1:0-57520 GCA_964497915.1 uncultured Thermoproteales archaeon | reverse complement strand
GGCAAGGAGGGGGCGGCTCAAGTGCTGATGCTGGGGCTGCCCAACTCGGGCAAGAGCACGATACTATCAGCGCTGACTAATGCCAAGCCCCTCATATCCGACGCGCCCTTCACCACCAAGAGGCCAGTGGCTGGCATGATGGAGTACGAGGGGGTTCAGTTCCAGCTGGTCGAGGCCCCCGCCATAGTGGAGGGCTCCGCCGACGGCGCGCGCCTGGGCGGCGTGGCCCTGGCGATGGCCCGCAACGCGGACGCGCTCATGATCGTGGTAGACGCGACCTACGACCCAGCCTATCAGCTAAGGGTTTTGGAGGGCGAGCTTGGCAAGTCAGGGGTCCTCATCAGGAGGCCTAAGTGCCTGGTCACGGTGGAGAGGAGGGGCGAGGGGGGCGTCACGGTGGTCGGCGAGCTGGACGGCTGCGCCTACAGGGACGTCGTCGAGCTGCTAAGCAGCTACGGCCTGCGCCACGCCCTAGTGAGGATCGAGGGCAGGGCCACGCTAGACGACATTGAGGAGGCCATTCACGGGGCTAAGGTGTACAAGCCAGCCGTCGTAGTGGTGAACAAGGTCGAGCTCGGCGGGCGGGGGGCGGTCGAGGAGGTAAGGAAGGTCGCTGGCGACCTGCCAGTCCTAGCGTTCAGAGCCGAGGGGTTCGCCGAGGAGCTAGGCAGGACCCTCATCCGCACGCTCGGCCTGATAAGGGTGTACACGAGGGACCCCTCCACTAAGGAGGTTGCGGAGAGGCCGATAGTGCTGGGGAGGGGGGCGACTGTAGCAGATGTCGCCCGGCTAGTGCACAGCCAGCTCCTCGAGGGCTTCAGGTACGCCAGGGTGTGGAGGAAGAGCTTCAGGGTTAGCCCGCAGAGGGTCGGCAAGGACTTCGTGCTCGAGGACGGGGATGTGGTCGAGATCATTGCGAGGTGAACTCAAGGTAGCCTTTAATAGAGGGGGGCAGGATAGATATCACGCCCCCGGTGGTGCCACCCATGACCAGCCCAGAGATAACTCTCGTGGTTGCTGAGGCCAAGCACAGGGACGTCGGCCGGGGCATAGTGAGGCTCGACAGGGAGTCCATGAGGAGGCTCGGCATCGACGCTGGCGACGTCGTCGAAATAGTCGGCAGCAAGAGGACCGTGGCGATAGCCTGGCCGGGCTACGTAGAGGACGAGGGCAAGGGCATAATCAGGATGGACGGGTACATCCGAAAGAACGCCGGGGTCAGCATAGGGGACAGAGTCACCGTGAGGAGGGCTGTCGTCAGGCCTGCCACCAGGGTCGTGCTAGCCCCGACTGAGCCCACGAGGTTCGACCCAGGCTTCTCGCAGTACGTCAAGAGGCACCTCATAGGGAGGCCAGTCTCGAGGGGCGACACCATAGTCGTGCCTGTCCTCGGGATGGCGCTGAGCCTAGTGGTCGTGAGCGTCCAGCCCACGCCGATAGCCCAGATCTACGACATGACCGAGGTCGTGATAAGGGAGGAGCCAGTGAGGGAGGTGGAGCTGGCGATACCGAGGATAACCTACGAGGACATCGGCGACCTCGAGGAGGCCAAGCAGAAGATAAGGGAGATGATAGAGCTCCCGCTGAAGCACCCAGAGCTCTTCAGGAGGCTCGGCATAGAGCCGCCCAAGGGCATCCTGCTCTACGGCCCGCCCGGCTGCGGCAAGACCCTGCTGGCCAAGGCCGTGGCTAATGAGAGCGGAGCGCACTTCATAGCCATAAACGGCCCCGAGATAATGAGCAAGTACTATGGCGAGTCTGAGGCCAGGCTCAGGGAGGTCTTCCGCGAGGCGCAGGAGAACGCCCCAGCCATAATATTCATCGACGAGATAGACGCGATAGCGCCGAAGAGGGAGGAGGTCACCGGCGAGGTCGAGCGGAGGGTCGTGGCCCAGCTGCTGGCCCTCATGGACGGGCTCCAGAGCAGGGGGCAGGTCATCGTGATAGCCGCGACCAACAGGCCGGACGCCCTAGACCCGGCGCTGAGGAGGCCGGGCAGGTTCGACAGGGAGATAGCCATAGGGGTGCCCGACAAGCGGGCCAGGAAGGAGATACTGCAGGTCCACACCAGGAACATGCCCCTCGCCAAGGACGTCGACTTAGACGAGCTGGCCGAGATAACTCACGGCTTCACTGGCGCTGACCTGGCGGCCCTCTGCCGCGAGGCCGCCATGCACGCCCTCAGGAGGGTCCTGCCGAAGATAGACCTCGAGAGCGAGAGGATACCCCCCGAGGTTCTCGAGAGCCTCAGGGTGACCAGGGAGGACTTCATGGAGGCGCTCAAGGACGTGCAGCCCTCGGCCCTCAGGGAGGTCATGGTCGAGGTCCCCGAGGTCAGGTGGAGCGACGTGGGGGGCCTCGAGGGCGTCAAGCAGCAGCTGAGGGAGGCCGTCGAGTGGCCAATAAAGCACCCAGAGTACTTTGAGGAGATGGGCATAGAGCCGCCCAAGGGCATCCTGCTCTACGGCCCGCCCGGCTGCGGCAAGACCCTGCTGGCCAAGGCCGTGGCTACCGAGAGCGAGGCCAACTTCATCGCCGTGAAGGGGCCTGAGGTGCTGAGCAAGTGGGTCGGCGAGTCCGAGAGGGCCATAAGGGAGATCTTCAGGAAGGCCAGGCAGGCGGCTCCGTGCATCATATTCTTCGACGAGATAGACGCGATAGCGCCAGTGAGGGGCTCCAGATTCGACAGCGGGGTCACGGATAGGATAGTCAACCAGCTCCTGACGGAGCTCGACGGGATAGTCGTGCTCAAGGGGGTCGTCGTGCTCGCCGCGACCAACAGGCCCGACATCCTGGACCCCGCCCTGCTCAGGCCCGGCAGGTTCGACAGGATCATCTACGTGCCGCCGCCGGACCTCAGGGCCAGGCTTGAGATATTCAAGGTGCACACGAGGAGGATGCCTCTGGCGGACGACGTGGACCTCGAGGAGCTGGCGAAGCGCACTGAGGGCTACTCGGGGGCCGACATAGCTGCCGTGTGCAGAGAGGCAGCGATGACGGCGCTAAGGGAGGCTGGCAAGCCGACGAAGGTCACGAGGAGGCACTTCGAGGAGGCCCTCAAGAAGGTGCCGCCCAGCCTCACCGAGGAGGACATAAGAGCCTACGAGGAGATGGCCAAGAAGCTCAAGCGCATGGTCGGGCAGGCGGCCTGAGGTCACACGTAGACGCCGACGAACCGCGGCTTCAGGCCTAGGCTCCTGATGATCTTGACTAGCCCCTCTCTGGTGACCTTGCCGCTGGGCCCGACGACCTCGTCCCTAAGGGGCACTATGAGCCTGTTCTTGTACAGGCCGCTCACGTTGGCTAGGTAGAAGACCTGGATGACGAACACCAGCAGGTTCAGCTGCCTGGTGGTGTAAGCGCTCTCCAGCTTCCTCAGGTCCTCAGGCGAGATCTCGACCCTCCTCAGTATGCTCTGCTCAAGTAGCTCTGGGGTCTCGTCCATGGCGTCTAGCACGTCGTCTATGGTGAGGCCCTGCTCCCTCAGGAAGTCCCTGAGGGCGTCCCTGAGGCTGACGTACCCGAGCCTGCGGGGGATCCCCATCAGCGGTCCCAGCGGCTAGCAGCTACGGGCTCCTGACCTATACATTAATATTGCACACGGATTTAGTTTTTACTAAGAGGCTGGGTGGCATGAGCACGCCTTACTGCCCAGCACTAACCCGCGTCGGCGACAAGTTCGTGTGCAGGATAACCAACTCCGAGGTCGATCCCGGGCTGCTCCCCTGCCTCTCGGACTACGCCACGTGTCCGGTATACCTGAGGGCCAAGACCGCTGGCCCCGAGGCCGCGCCTGAGGTGGCTGCTGAGGCGCCGCCGAGCGAGACTAGCGTCAGCGCGGCCCCCGCGGCCGCCGAGGCCATCGAGGCCGCCCCGCTGCCGCCCCCTCAAGAGGCGTTGGAGCGCGCGGGGGAGGACGTGCTCGCCCAGCTGGAGGCCATAGAGAGGGATCTCAGGAGGCTCGACGCATACTGGGCCGAGTACGAGAGGGCCACCAGGGACGTGCTGAAGAGGTGGGACGAGGCTAAGGAGTCCGTGCTGAAGAGGCTGTCCAGCATAGACCACGTGATTCAGAGCCTGGCCGAGGAGAGGAAGGAGCTCGACACGTGGAGGGAGGTCGGCCTGATAACGGAGGAGTACTACGACAGGGAGGTCAGGGAGCTCGAGGAGAGGGTCGCTAAGCTGGAGGAGGAGAGGGGGAAGCTCGTCGAGTGCCTCGAGAGGCTTGAGCAGTCGGCCGAGGCCCACCGAAAGAGAGTCGTGGTGGCTAGCGCCAGCGCCGAGATAAGCAGGCTCAAGCTCTCGCTGGCCAAGCTTGAGCAGCTCTTCGAGAGCGGCGAGATAGACGAGGAGACTTACGAGAGAGTGAGGAGCGAGATAGAGGAGCAGATAAAGAGGCTCCAGAGGTTCCTGTGAGGTGATGAGCGTGAGTGCACTAGCGGACAGGGTGAGGGAGTTCAGCGAGAGGCTCAGCGCCCTCGACTCTATGTGGAGTGATTACCACGCCAGCGTCATGAGGGCACTGGAGCTGTGGCACGACCTCAGGAGGGAGGTGCAGAGCAGGATAGCCGAGCTCCAGGGGCTCATAGACTACTGCCAGGACAGGCTGAGGGACGTGCAGGTGAAGGCGAGGATAGGGCTCATCAGCGAGGAGGAGGCGTCTAGGATCTGCGAGGAGCTGAGGCGCACCCTAGACGAGTCGGCGGCCACGCTAGAGTCGCTCCGCAGCGAGCTCAGCAGGCTGGAGGGCAGGGTAGAGGAGCACGTAAGACGCCTAATGGCGGAGTTCCTCATCTCAGACGCCGAGGAGTTCGCTAGGAGGGCCGCCAGGATCGAGGAGCTCTACAGGGAGGGCAGGATAGGGGAGGGGCTCTACAGGAAGGTGATGTCGCTCATGAGCCTCCTGAGGAGCGGGGGGAGCGCCGCCGGCGAGAGCTCCTCCTAGACCTCCTCGACTTTGACCGCTTGGCGGCCTTCTCGCGCGCTTCCTGCTCAAGGGGCTTGGAGTACCTGCGCACGACGCTGGGCTGTAGCTCTAATTGCGGCTCCACCCTGACCTTACCGCCCTTGGTCTTGGTAATGGCGTCGCTGAGCTTCGACTCGCCGTACTGCATGGCCAGCAGGAACAGCGCCTCCTGCAGCTTCCTGAAGTGCTCCTCGCAGAGGTACACCACTTCCCCTCCATGAACCATCGAGACGACGGCCCTCTCCCTGCACCTGACGTGGGAGCACGGCGCGGGGTCGCTCATGGCCTCTTAGCTCTAGGCGCGGCGCTATAAAAAGCTTTTATTGACGGCTGCGGGTCACTACTCTGAGGGAGCATGAGCGTGCGACTTGAGGTCGTCAAGGTCGACGTCCCTGAGGGCGTCAACGTCATACTCGGCCAGGCCCACTTCATAAAGAGCGCGGAGGACATCTACGAGGCCTTGGTGAGCGGCGCCCCAGGCATAAGGTTCGGTCTGGCGTTCTGTGAGGCCTCAGGCGACAGACTCATCAGGGTCGAGGGCAACGACGAGGAGCTGAGGGGGCTGGCGGCTGAGGCGGCAATGAGAGTGGGAGCTGGGCACTTCTTCGTGGCCTACATCAAGGGCGCGTGGCCGATAAACGTCCTCAACTCCCTGAAGATGGTTAGCGAGGTCGTCGCGCTGTTCTGCGCCACGGCCAACCCAGTGCAGGTCATAGTAGCCGAGACCGATCAGGGGAGGGCCGTGCTCGGAGTGGTGGACGGCTTCAAGCCCGTCGGCGTGGAGAGCGAGGAGGACGTCAGGAAGAGGCGCGAGTTCCTCAGGAAGATAGGCTACAAGCTCTGAGCGCCATGGAGCTCAAGCAGGTCATAGTGGTGAGGACGGACCTGGGGATGAGCAGGGGCAAGATAGCCGCTCAAGCCGCCCACGCGTCGCTGACAGCCGCTCTGGAGGCTATGAGGAGTAAGAGGCAGTGGTTCGACCGGTGGCTCGAGGAGGGGCAGAAGAAGGTCGTGCTGCAGGTTGGGAGCGAGGAAGAGCTGCTCAGCGTCTACCGCAGGGCCGCTGAGGCAGGGCTCCCAGCGGCACTCGTGGCGGACAGGGGCCTTACCGAGCTTAAGCCCGGGACGAAGACGGCCGTGGCCGTGGGCCCGGCGCCAGCGAGTGAGATCGATAAGATAACTGGGTCGCTGAAGCTGCTGAGGTGACGGGGGCGTCTGGGGGAAAAACTTGCGGCAATGAGCGTGATGAACGTAGTGGCAGTTAGCTCATCGGCGCGCAGGAGCGCACCAGGGAGCGCGCCAGCGCAGCGTTCCGGAGCCCTGAGCGCAGCACGGAGATGCGCTCCTCTCCCCCGCCCCCCGATATAATTTAGTAATGCGGCAGTATTAAAACCTTCCTGAAGGTAAGGGCGCCATGCAGGAGGTACCTGAGCTAGACAGGCTGCTGGGCATCGAGGTCTACGCGACCAAGTCGCCCGGCATAGGCGGCAGGCTGCGGGTCATCCCAGAGGACTTCATAGTAGAGGAGATAAGCAGGGACGGGCTCAGGGTGCGCACGTCCCTGACGCTCAAGCCGGGCGAGGAGGTGGACCTCAAGGGCTCTGAGGAGGGCGACTACACGTGGTTCATACTGGAGAAGAGGAACTTAGACACCATAACCGCCATAAAGATCATCGCGAAGTCCCTCGGCCTCAGCTACAAGACCTTCAGCGCCGCTGGGCTCAAGGACTCGAGGGCCGTGACGGCGCAGCTCGTCTCTGCGTTCCACGTCGACCCTGACTCCCTGCTGGGGTTCCGAGACAGGTACGGGAACATCAGAATAAGGCGCTGCGTGAGGATGCCCTTCAGGATAGCCCCCGGCATGCTCTACGGGAACCACTTCATCATCACCGTGAGGCATGTCGAGCTCAGCGAGGACGAGGTCAGGCGCAGGGTGGAGGCGATCGCGGCTGAGATAGAGGAAAGGGGCATCCCGGCGTTCTACGGCTACCAGAGGTTCGGGACGATAAGGCCCAACACCCACATCATCGGTAAGTACATATTGCAGGGCAGGTTCGAGGACGCGGTCATGGAGCTCGTCGCCCGCCCCTACCCCGGCGAGGCCCCGCACGTGGCTGAGCTGCGCGAGTACGTCAGGGAGACGAGGGACTACAGGGGCGCGCTCAAGAAGTTCCCGAGGGCGCTGAGCCACGAGCGCATCGTGCTCAAGCACCTCTCGGTTAGGGAGGGCGACTACATAGGCGCGCTGAGGAAGCTGCCGCTCAGCGTCAGGAGGCTGTTCGTGGGGGCCTACCAGGCCTACCTATTCAACAAGTGCCTCAGCAGGAGGGTCAGGAGGGGGCTGCCCCTAAACCGAGCCGTTGTGGGCGACCTGGTGGCCGTGAGGGCCAGCGACGGCTCCCTGGGCAGCGTGGTTGTCGCGAATGAGAGCAACGTGGACCTCCTGAACGAGGGGATGGCGAGGGGCGAGATGGTCCTCGTGCTCAACGTCTTCGGCTACGGTACGGTCATACAGGAGGGGCCGCAGGGAGATATAGAGAGGGAAGTGCTGAGGGAGGAGGGCGTGTCGCTGGAGCTCTTCAGGTCCGAGCACATGCCGGAGGTGGCCACGCGCGGGACCTACAGGCGGGCCTGCTTCAAGCCCGAGGGCCTCGAGGTCAGGGGGCCAGCAGCTGACGAGCTGAGCCCGGGCTCGCTCAAGGTGACCTTCGAGTTCACTCTAGCCAAGGGCCTCTACGCCACCATGGTCCTCAGGGAGTTCATGAAGCCGAGGGACGTCATCGCGGCAGGTTTTTAAACGACCGCGCCGTCCTATCTGTGGGCCACCTTAGGTCGGGGTCGGACGCTGATGCTCAAGAGCTTCATCAGCACCCTGGTCCTGAGCCTGAAGCAGGCCGTCGCGGGCAATCATCGTAGGCTGGTGGTGCTGTCAGGCTCGCGCGACGACAAGCTGATCGGCGGGGTAGCCCGGATACTGGAGGCCTACCTGAGCGAGGTCGTGCGGAGGAAGGAGGTCAGCGTGCTCTATGCCTACCACGCCTTCTACGGGGACGGAGTGAGGAGGAGGGAGCTCTTCGAGGAGGCGGTCGAGGAGCTGGGGGACAGGCTATACGTTGACTTCGTGCCCTACCACGAGAGCGTCAGGGCCATGGGCGCCACCTACGACGTGGCCATTCTAGACCTCATAAACAACCTCGAGCCCAACGACCTGGGCAAGCTGGTCGGTGTGGTGCGAGGCGGGGGCGTGCTCATCTTCATGACGCCGCCCCTTGACAGGTGGGAGGGCGTGGTCACCAGGTTCCAAGAGCTGCTCCTAACCCACAAGTACGGCGTCGAGTCACTCAGGCACATCTTCGTGAGGAGGTTCATAAGGAAGCTAATGGAGCACGACGGAATAGCGATCTACGACGTCGACAGGGATAAGGTCATAAAGCTCCCCAGGATCCTCGAGGAGGTCAGGTACTTCGAGGGCAGGAGGATCGTCATCCCGGAGAAGACCATCTTCCCGAAGAGGGTGTACGAGCTGGCCCTCACCCAGGACCAGGTCAACGTGCTGCGCATAATGGAGAGGCTCTACGAGAAGGTCGAGAGGGACAGGAAGCTCAACATAGTGATAACCGCCGATAGGGGGCGCGGCAAGTCGTGCGCGGTCGGCATAGGGATAGCCACGCTGGCCCACAAGCTGAGGAGGAGCAAGGGGAGGGCCAGGATAATAGTCACGGCGCCTAGCGAGACTAACGTCCAGTCGCTGTTCCAGCTGGCCGCGAAGGCCCTTAGAGTGCTCAGGCACGACGTCGAGGTCGAGAAGAGAGGCGGACTCATCACGGGCCTCTCCTCCAAGGGCATAGAGATAACTTACCTGACGCCCCTCGAGAGCGTGAGGAGGGGCGCCGACGTAATAGCCGTCGACGAGGCAGCTGGTCTCCAGGTCCCGATGCTCTACGCGATACACAGGAACTTCTCAAAGGCCGTCTTCTCCTCCACGATACACGGCTACGAGGGCGCTGGCAGGGGGTTCTCTGTCAGATTCCTGGGGCTCCTGAGGAGGGACCCGAACACGACCGTCATAGAATACGAGATGGAGGAGCCCATAAGGTACGCGAACGATGACCCCATAGAGAAGTGGCTCTTCGACACCCTGATGCTCGACGCCGAGCCAGCCCAGCTGGACGAGCGCGACCTCAAGCTGATCGAGGAGATGAAAGTCGAGTACTACGCCCCAGACCTCGAGGAGTTCTTCCTGGAGAGGGAGGACGAGCTGAGGCAGTTCGTCGGCATCTACATCATGGCACACTACAGGAACAACAGCAACGACCTCGGCATGATGATGGACGCGCCTCACCACACGGTGAGGGCGCTCAGGCTCCCAACCGGCAAGATAGTGACGTCAATAGAGCTGGCCGAGGAGGGCGACATACCGAGGGAGATGGCGGTGGAGCTGGCCAAGGGCGCGTGGATAGCTGGCAACATCATCCCGGACCGCTTCATAAAGCACTACAGGGTGCTCGAGTTCGGGGAGTTCACGGGCTGGAGGATCGTGAGGATCGCGACGCACCCGAGCGTGATGAGGAGGGGCCTCGGCTCCTACGCCCTGAGGAAGGTGGAGGAGGAGGCGGCGGAGAGGGGGTATGACTGGGTCGGCGCTGGCTTTGGGGTCAACAGGGAGCTGCTGAGATTCTGGCTCAAGAACGGCTACGTGCCCATCCACATAAGCCCAGACAGGAACCCCGTCAGCGGCGAGTACACGGTGATAGTCGTCAAGCCCCTCAACGATAGGGTCAGGGAGTACGTCATGCGGGCCAACAGGGAGTTCAGGATAAAGCTGGTGAACTCGCTCCACGAGCCCTACCACGACCTCGACGTCCACGTGGCCAGGATGCTGCTGACCTGCGTCCCCGATGCGGTGATAGACGGCTACAAGCCCAACCTGACGGACATCCAGGTGGGGAGGGTGCTCTCCTACGCCTGGGGCCAGATGACTGTCGAGAACTGCATGGACGCCGTGACCGAGCTGGCCAGGACCTACTTCTACAGGGCGGCCGACGACAGGCCTAAGCTCTCAGAGATGGAGGAGCTCATACTCATAGTCAGGGTGCTCCAGGCTAAGTCCTGGAAGGTGACCTGCCAGCAGCTAAGGGTCTCGCCGCCTCAGGTGATGAGCGAGCTGAGGAGCATAGTGAGGAAGCTGGCGGCCCACTTCCTGGGCCTCAGCGAGGAGGACTTCGGCACCTACTTCGTCCGCGTATAGGGGGAGCACACGGTCATCCCCCTCCTCAGGTACCCCGTGCGCACCTCGCCGCCCGCCATGTACGTCACCTTCACTGGCAGGCTCACGCAGGCGTAGAAGTCCCTCAAGTTCTGGACTTGAAAGTGCAGGTGGGGCTCTGAGGACGCCGAGTTCCCGCACTCGGCCACCACCTGCCCCTCGGCCACCGCGTCCCCCGACCCTGACGGAGCTGCACCTCAGGTGCGCCAGGAGCGAGTATTCCCCGTCAGCGCGGCGGACGACCACGTAGTTGCCCCGCATGTCCCTCACCGCCCTCACAAGCGGCCTCCCGGGCGGGTTGTCGGGGCACCCGTCCCTCACCTCGACGGCCACGCCGCAGGCTGGCGCTAGCACCGGGCGGCCGTAGGTGTAGTAGTCCCCGAGCCTCAAGGCACTCCCCCCTGTGAGTCCTGCCGCCCCTTACGACCACGAAGTTGTAGGCGTACCTCTGGTGGGGTAGGACCCACGCGTGCGAGTCCTTGGACGTCAGCCCCCCCGCGCAACACGTACCAGCAGCCAGTGAATGGGGCCTACGTAGCTGGCCCTCTGCCTGTATCTCCCCAGCGGCACCCTCAGCGAGCAGCGCGCGGTGCCTAGCTGACGCGTAGGCTTAGCCGAGCAGCTGGGCCAGGCTGCACCGGGCTCCGTGAGGCGTGAGCAACCACAGGGTCGACAGGGCAGTGAATAGGACTGCTAGCCGCGCCTTGATGTCACTCCACCTCCTCAACCTCGACCTGGTAGGCCATCTCGATCGCGCCCCTTGGGCAAACGCTCAGACAGAGCCCACAGCCCGAGCACGTCTTAGTTAGCACCGGCAGGCCGTCGGGGCCCACGGCTAGAGCGCCCTCGGGGCACAGCTTCACGCACAGGTAGCGCCCCCCGCACCTGTCGCACTCGTCACCGACGATGGGAGCAGCCCCGGCTGGCGGGCGGGGGGGCGCGGCCTCCTCGACCCTAGCGGGAGGCGGGGCCACCACCCTCAGGGGCTCGCCCGAGGCTGCCGCTAGGATCAAGGAGAGGCCCAGCTCGAGCGCCCTGAAGCCGCAGCCCAGCAGCTCGCCCGCCGCCTCAGCGCTGCCGACCTCCGTTGAGAGGACGAGGGGCACGCCCTCTGCGCTCCACGGCTTGACCAGTGACGCTAGCAGGTCGTTCAGCGCTGAGTCCCTGCAGAGAGAGGGCGTTGACAGCGCCGCGCCTCCTCTGCGCACTGGCCGGTAGCTGACGTACGTCACGGACAGGGCTATGAACTCGACGCCTAGCCCCGATAGGTGGGAGAGAGCCTCCCGCAGCCCTGGCGTCAGGAAGGACAGCCTCACGGCGACGGGGGCGCTGAGCATGGAGGCGGCGTCCCCCACCACCTCGCTGATTATGACCCTCTCAGCTGCGCTCCTCCCGCATAGCAGCAGGGGGATCGAGAAGTCTAGCTCGAGGAAGTCAGCGCTCTTTGGCGCGGCCTCAAGCAGCGACATCCACTCGGGGTACGTGGCGGCCATCAGCCTAGCTCCCACCAACTCAACCCCCAGCTCACCCCTGGCGAACTCCACTAGCCCCTCGGCCTCCTCAGCGGGGGATAGGGGGGCTGCGAGCCTTACACGCTCCCCCCTCCATCTGACCTCGTAAGTCTGCGACATGGAGGAGAGGCGGGGCAGCAGCTCGCTGCTGACGATCGGGCCCACGATGACGCCTCTGACGCCCAGCCCCCTGAGGCGGGCCAGTTGCTCCTTGGTTGCGGCGCCGCCCTCAGGGTCGAAGAGCACTGGCCAGTCGCCCAAGCGGGACAGCAGGCTGTCAGCGCGCATGCGGTAGTCCCGCCTTTATACTGCCCCTCAAGACTTTTAAGTAGTCCGGCGCATTTGAGTGTGTGACACGAAGGGGGGTGCCCCGTGGGCGCGGTCTCAGAGTGCGTGTCAGCCGCACTTAGCGTCGCGCGCAGGCTCGCCGCCGCCCTCGTCAGGGCGCTCAAGATATGCGTGCTGCCAGTCACGGCGTACGAGGAGATATGCAGCTCCCCCGACTTCCTAGGCCCCCTCTTCCTGATAGCCCTCTGTGCCCTCATATCGCTCGCGCAGTATGACGTGGTGTTCTCGCGCGTGGTGGAGGTCGAGGGCGGCGAGCTCGTCAGGATGGTGACTGTCATGGATGTGGCTCACGTCCTGCTAGCGTGGAGGGTGTTCTCAATGATCATGGTGTGGGTACTCCTCTTCGTCCTGCTATGGGTGCTATCTAAGATCCTCGGAGGCGACGTGGACAGCTACACGCTCTTCTCAGCCATAGGGTACGTCTTCGTGATTCAGCTCATGCTGTCGATCGTCGACTTAGCGTACACCGCCGTGGTCATGAGCAACATGCCCAACGTTGTGGTCACGCCAATGAGGGAGCTCAAGAGGGAGCTCCAGGCGAGCTTAGGCCTAGACCTCCTCCTCAACCTCCACAGGGAGTGGCTCGGCCCGAAGAGGGTGTACCACTGGTTCTTCAACCTGTGGTCCATGGTGCTCTACGCCGTCATAGCGCGCACCGCTACCAAGCTCTCGTGGCCTAAGGCGGCCGTGGCGGGCTTCGTCGCGTACCTCATAACGATGCTGGTGTCCGTGCTTGTCGGGCTCTAAGGCCCGCGCCTACAGCGCTGCCCTCTTGATGTCTGCTTCTGCTACGTCCGCTGGGCCTACCTCCTAGCAGGCATCGCCTGCGAGAATGCGGGGGCTTGCCGCCGGGCCGTCGGTTGGGAGTGAGCCTCGCGCGACAGGGAGCAGCTCGCGGAACCAGCCCCTGCGACGAGGATAGCGTCACTCTATCAGGCCGTAGCCTATGAGCCTCCAGCGCCCATGGATCCTCCTGCTTATGGCCACTCTGGAGCCCTCCTCAGCGCACACTGGTATGCTCAGCCTAACCTCAGCCTCGTCCCTGCCAGCCCTGGTCACGGTCCCCAGGGTGGCGGCGGTCCCCACGTTGAGCGCTATAACCTCCCCGCGCTCGAGCGGCTCGACTCTCACGAGATCCGGCGTCCCCACGGCCCTCTCCATCAAGTGCACCTCTAGGGCGAACTCGTCCCATACCGGTGGAAGCGTGCCTGGCTTGCCAACGACGCAGCCCATGAGGCCATCAGCCTTGGTTATGCTGGGGTCTAGCAGCGTGCCCACGCCTATGAGGCCGCCAGGGTAAGCCTCCTCGAGCATCCTATCGCCAGACTTTAGGCTTGCGATCTCGGTGAACAGCGGTACGCACTTGACCTTGCCCCTCTCCGATATCCTGAGGCCGGGCCTGATCTCTATCTCGTCCCCCACCCTGAACTTCCCCTGCACTATCGTGCCGCCTATGACGCCGCCCTGCAGCTTGTCAGGTGGGGTGCCGGGCCTGTTAACGTCAAAGGATCTGGCAACCAGCATCCTCGGCGGCTTCGCTGGGTCCCTCTGCGGGCTCGGCATGAGCTTCTCTATCGCCTCTATGACCACGTCAACGTTGACCTTGTGCAGCGCCGAGACCGGGATTATCGGGGAGCCCTCGGCCCACGTGCCCCTTAGGAAGTTCTTGATCTCCTCATAGTTCCTAAGCACCTCCTCTCTAGTCGCCACGTCTATCTTGTTCTGAACCACGACCATCCTCCTTACGCCGATTATTGTTATCGCCATGAAGTGCTCCCTGGTCTGGGGCTGGGGGCACGGCTGAGTGGCGTCAATTACCATCACCACGCCGTCCATTATCGTGGCTCCGGCCAGCATTATGGCCATCAGCATCTCGTGCCCTGGGACGTCGACGAACGACAGGTACCTCTGGAACTCGAGCTCAGAGCCGCAGTACTTGCACTTCCCGTCCGGAGCCAGGGCCTTGGTGTAGTAGCACTGCGGGGGCGGGCAGTTGGGGCACTTGTACACCGCAGTCTCAGCGTACCCCAGCTTCAGGGTGATGCCCCTCTTCAGCTCCTCAGAGTGCCTAGCAGCCCAGACGCCAGTGAGGGCCTCCACTAGCGTCGTCTTGCCGTGGTCTACGTGGCCAGCCGTCCCTATGTTTATTAGCGGCTGGAGCCTCCTAGCCTCCTCCACCCCCACTGCCTCCCCCCTCCTCGTAGAGTACCTTCATGTTTATCTGCACGACCTCCTCAGTTATGGTGTTGCCGCGCACGAGCTTCCTCTTCCTCATGCCCTTCCTCGGGGGGTGGTAGCCGGGGGGGCCGGAGAGCAGGAGCCTCCTCTTCGCACCACCGGGGAGGTCAGGCCTCATGGGCTCCCCCGAGATTCCTGAGCCGCCGGTTATCACCAGCTTGACGTTGGGCATGCCCACGATGGACCCGTCGACCACGTCCCCTATCTTAAGCCCTATGAGGGCCTGCGCCTTAGCGCCCCTGACCTCCACCTGCCTCGCAGTTCCAGTCTTGGGGTCAGAGATGACGACCTTGAACTCTGGCATGCGACCCCCTATGTGTCAACGCGTCCCCAATAAATAGATTTTCGGGCTAGCCCTGCTGGAGCTTCCTGAGCCTCAGCTCCTTGAGAACCTCGATCTCGTCGCCCGTCAGCTCGCTCTTGAACTTGGTCAGGAGCAGGTTTATGTGGTCCAACGGCACGTCCACGTACAGCAGGTCTCCCTCCTTGATGTGCCTGCCGACTATGACGTTGCCCCTTATTGATATGGCGACGGCTCTGCCCGCCTCCGCCTCCTTGAGCGGCTTCCCATGCTGCTGTATCTGCATTACCTCGCCGACCCTCTTGCCCTTGGCGGTGACGAGCGGGTAGCCGCTCCTTATCCTGCCCACGAGCACCTCAACGCCCACTATCGCGGGGTTGCTCCTCCTGAAGACGTAGCCGGGCAGCACCCTCACGACGCCAGGCATGATCAGCTTCGAGAGCAAGGCCCTCCTCTCCCTCTCCTCCTCGAACCTCAGCCAGTCCTGGTACTCCTCGACCAGCCTGTATATCACGTTGCTCCTGAAGATCCTGATGCCGTACTTCTTGGCCAGGTCGTCGGCGTCCGGCGCCACCTTGACGTTAAAGGCCAAGATTGCTCCGTACCGCTTGTCGCTCTGCTTGACTATCGAGGCCTCGACGACGTCCCTCTTGACGACGGGGCCTATGTCCCCGTACTTGACTGGCACCCCGCGCCTCTCCAGGTAGTCGGTGAGCGCCTCGAGCGTCCCTAAGGTGTCGGCCTTCACCACCACGCCGACGCTCCTCCTGACCCTCCTTATCGAGGCCACGTCCTCGCTGACCTCCCTCTTCGCTCGCTCAACGTCAGCGCCCTCCGGCACCACCACTACCGGCGCGCCCGCTAGGGCACCCTCAAGGCCAGACGCCACTATCTTGACGCCAGCCGCTGCCCTCACCTCCTCGACCTGGAGGAACCTGTCCTCGGGGGAGCGCATCTCGTCCAGGGGCTTGGGCATCAGTAGGGCCTTGACCCTGGTCACTATCGGCTCGCCCACGCCACCGACGACTATCGTGTCGCCCCTCCTTATGACGCCGTCGTAGAGGATGACGTCTACCGTAGTTCCCAGCCCTAGCTCCTCCTTGACCTCCAGAATCACGCCCCTGCCAGCGCCTGAGGACACCTTCAGCCTGTCGATCATGTAGCGCTGAGCTAGGCCCGCTAGGACGAGGAGCAGATCTGGTATCCCCTCGCCCGTCAGGGCGCTAGTCGGGACTATCGCGACCGTCCTGGTGAAGTCTGAGACCCTGTCGTACCTGTCAGCCCTGAAGCCCAGCTTCAGGAACTCTGAGATCAGGTTGTACAGCAGCTCCTCGAGCCTGCCGACCACGGCTGGGTCCTGCCTCTTTATCGTCTCGACGAACGGCGCGCCCTCGTGGGGCTTCCAGCCCGGTATCTTGTCAATCTTGTTCGCCGCCACTAGGAAGGGGGTCCTCCTGCTCCTGAGGATGTCTATGGCCTCGTACGTCTGCTCCTCAAATCCCTCGTTGATGTCGACCACGAGTATCGCTATGTCGGCTATGCTGCCGCCCCTCCTCCTGAGGTTGGCGAAGGCCTCGTGCCCCGGGGTGTCTATGACCAGGATCCCGGGTATCTTGACGCGCCTGGCTATCCTCATGGACAGGCGCTCGCCCATCTTCTCCAGAGCGCTCCAGGGCAGGAACGAGGCCCCGATGTGCTGGGTCATAGTCCCCGGCTCCCTGAGCATGACGGCCGTGCCCCTTATCTTGTCGAGGAGGGCTGTCTTCCCCACGTCTACGTGGCCCAAGACGACGGTGATGAGGGCCCTAATGCTCTCCTTCATGACGAGCCCCTAGTAGTAACGGGGGGGCGCCCCTATAAATGTTCTGAGCAGAGGCAAGACTGCGTTTGCCTAAGTCTAGGTCACTTCCTCATGCCGCCCTTCACGTACTTCAACGTCCACTTTAGCTTCCTGGGATCCCTGCCGAACCTTAGCATGCTGACCATGCACTTCCTCGAGCAGAACCTGTAAATCGTCCCGTCGTTCTTGACGTACATCATCCCGGTCCCGGGCTCTATCTCCCTGCCGCAGAACGCGCAGGTGTACCTGCGGGGCACTGCCAGCACCTCCCTAGCAGGTCTACAAGCGATGGTCTGGTATTTTAAGCTTTGCGCTCACTTTAAGCTCGGCAAGATTTAAATTGCGGCTATCACTATTACTAGAGGCCTAATGAGCGACGGAAGGATGAGGGAGGAGCATGTCGAGCAGCAAGCCGTTTTACGTTAGGTTCGAGGTCCCCGAGGAGCTGGCTAAGAAGGCGTACGAGGCTCTGAGCAAGGCTAGGGAGACTGGCGGCAAGATAAAGAAGGGCACGAACGAGACCACCAAGGCCGTGGAGAGGGGGCTGGCGAAGCTCGTCCTCATAGCTGAGGACGTGGACCCACCCGAGATCGTCGCCCACCTACCCCTGCTCTGCGAGGAGAAGAAGATACCCTACGTCTACGTCCCCTCCAAGGCTCAGCTGGGGAAGGCGGCTGGGATAGAGGTCGCCGCGGCGTCCGCGTGCATCATAGACCCCGGCGAGGCTAAGGACCTCGTCGAGGAGATAATCAAAGAGGTCACGGAGATAAAGGTCAAGGCTGGGGTCGGCAAGTAGCGTAACGCTTAAGAGGCGGGGGCGCTCACCTAGCGTGGGACCATGAGCGGCGAGGGCAAGTCCATAGTGGAGGAGCTGGGGGCCACACCAGCCGAGGTCATCCAGATCATAGGGAGGACTGGGGTCTGCGGCGAGGTGATCCAGGTCAGGTGCAGGATACTCGAGGGCAAGGACAAGGGCAGGATACTGACGAGGAACGTCAAGGGGCCCGTGAGGATAGGCGACATACTGATGCTGCGCGAGACTGAGAGAGAGGCCAGGAAGATCACTCCCAGGTAGCAGGCAGCTTTTTGGCGGGTCGACACTTTCACCCCCCTCTTTAGGGAACTTCTATACACGCATAACTTCAGTGTATCACGTCGCAATATCGACCGCCCGCTGAGTGATATTGAAGTATCTAAGGCGTCGGATGTGATGGCCGGGTCGGGCCGGCTCGACCAGTCGGGGGCGAGCATGTCGACTATGATCTCTAGGCTCAGGAGCGTGCCGTACTCGTCCCAGGTCTCCCTAGAGGCGCTAGCTGACATAGGCGAGCTCGAGTACTTGGGTCGCAGGATAGGGCGGGTGCCGAAGGGCGGCCGGGCTAGGGTACCCCTCAAGCTCGCACTGTCCCTGATGGAGTCTGGCGCGGCCAGGCCTGACGCCTCAGCGCTGCCGACGCTCTCGGAGATAAACAGGCTGGCGTGGCTCGAGACCAAGAGCGACGAGCTCCAGCGCGTGGACAAGGAGTTCTACGTCCGCGCCTACCTGCTCGTGCGCAGCCTGAGCTCAGAGGGCGAGGAGGCCGAGAGGAGGCTTAGGTTCGTGAAGGCCGTCCTCATGGACATAGTCAGGAGCAGGCTCCAGAAGATCGTGAGGGCGGCGGTCTCCGACCCCAAGCCCTCTAAAGAGCTGCTGAGCAACCTAGCCCTAGAGGAGGAGGCGCTCTACCTCGCGGTGTGCGAGGTCGTGGGCTCCTGGCTGGAGCACATGAGGAGGGTGGTGGAGGGCGTGGCCTATGGGTGAGGTGGCGCCCGGCCCCACGCTCAAGGACTTCTTCGTGGAGTTCTTCAAGACCTTCCAGACGTCCGACGGCGAGTACAAGTACAGGGCTAGGATCGCCCAGATGCCGATCTATAAGCAGAGGTCCCTCGTCGTGGACTTCGACGACCTCCTCTCCTACAGCAGGGAGGTCGCGTCGATGCTGGTCGACGAGCCTAGGCGCGTCATAGAGGAGGCCTCGATGGCCGTCAGGGAGGTCATGATGGTCGAGAACAGGGAGTACGCCGAGCTCTACGAGAGGTTCACCGCCAGGTTCAGGGGCGTGCCGAACGCGATACCGCTCAGGGGGGTCAGGTCAGCTCACATAGGGAAGCTGATAGTAGTGGAGGGGATAGTGACCAGGATGTCCCCCGTCAAGCAGCAGCTAGTCGAGGCGGTCTTCAAGTGCACTAGGTGCGGCGAGGAGGTCCGAGTCCCCCAGAGCGAGGAGGGACTCGCGATGCCCCCGGCGTGCCCCAACTGCTCTAAGGAGAAGAGGAAGCCCTCCTTCAGGCTCGTGCCAGAGAAGAGCAAGTTCATAGACTGGCAGAAGCTCGTCCTCCAGGAGAGGCCTGAGGAGCTGCCGCCGGGGCAGCTCCCGAGGTCGATAGAGGTCGTCCTTAAGGAGGACCTGGTTGACGTCGTCAGGCCAGGCGACAGGGCTGCTGTGACGGGCATCCTGTGCGTCAAGAGGGAGGGGGCGAGGAGGGAGGCGGCGCCACTCTTCAAGGTTTACATCGACGCCAACTACGTGGACGTGTCCAGCAAGGAGGCCTACGACGTCGAGATAACGCCGGAGGACGAGAAGGTCATCCTGGAGCTCAGCAAGGATCCGTACATAAGGGAGAAGATCGTGGCCTCCATAGCCCCCTCCATCCACGGCTATGAGAAGATAAAGGAGGCGATAGCGTGCCTGCTGTTCGGCGGCGAGCCCAAGGTGTTCCCAGACGGCGTCAGGGTGCGCGGGGACATACACATACTCCTGGTGGGCGACCCGGGAGTGGGCAAGTCCCAGATACTCAGGTACGTGGCCTCCATAGCCCCCCGCGGGATATACACGACGGGCAAGGGCTCGACGGCCGCCGGCCTGACGGCCGCTGTCGTGAGGGAGAAGAGCACTGGCGACTTCTACCTCGAGGCTGGCGCGCTGGTCCTGGCCGACGGCGGAGTGGCGTGCATAGACGAGTTCGACAAGATGGACCCTAGAGACAGAGTCAGCATACACGAGGCGATGGAGCAGCAGTCCTACCACCCCTCGGTGGAGGTGCTGCTAGCCGACGGGACCAAGGTCGAGATGGGGAGGCTCGTCGACGAGCTCATGGAGAGGCACCGGTCTAATGTCGTAAACGGCATCAGGTGCCAGATACTGCCGCTTAGGGAGCCCATAGAGGTGCTGGCGCTGGACCTCGATAGCCTGGAGCTGAGGAGGGTCAGGGTCGACAGAGTGAGCAGGCACGTGGCGCCTGACGAGTTCGTTGAGATAGAGTTCTCGAACGGCAGGCGGGTGCTGGTCACGCCAGAGCACCCAGTCTTCGTCCTCAGGGAGGGCAGGCTGGCCACAGTCCCGGCGATCGAGGTCAAGGTGGGCGACATGGTCCCAGGCGTGGGGGAGCTGCCGCTCGAGCGCCGCGGCGAGGATCCCCCAGTGCCCGCGCCGCGCCCCGGCGAGGGGAGGGTGCCCCGGGAGGTGCTGGGGGGCCCCAGGGAGGTGGTCAGGGAGTTCTTGAGGGCAGCCTTCGCGAAGCACGGCGAGGTTCGGCGTGATGGCGCGGCCCTCACCGCTCCGTCCAGGGGGCTGGCTGAAGATTACCAGGACCTGCTCCTGAGGCTCGGCGTACTCTCCAACATAAGGAGGCGCGCTGAGGGGTATGAAGTCCGCGTAGCTGACGAGTCCCTGGATAGGTTCTGCGAGGAGGTGCTCGGGGCGCAGGACCCGGAGCGCGGAGGGGGCGTGAGGGCGCCTAGCGCTGCAGCTACGGCGCTTAGCGAGACAGGGGCCGGGGCTGGGCGCTCGAGGGAGGGGTCGAGGCTGATACCCCTGAGGGTAGTGGGCGTCAGGGTGGTGCCCAACGACGGAGAGCGCAGAACCAAATGGGTCTACGACGTCACGGTCGAGCCGTACCACAACTTCATCTCCCACGGCTTGGTGCTGCACAACACGGTGAGCATCGCCAAGGCTGGCATCGTGGCCACGCTCAACGCCAGGGCCTCCATCCTGGCGGCCGCCAACCCAGCCTTTGGCAGGTACCTGCGCTACAGGACCATAGCCGAGAACATAGACCTGCCAGCCACCATACTATCCAGGTTTGACCTGATCTTCGTGATAACCGACGTGCCCAACGCGGAGGAGGACAGGAAGCTGGCAGCTCACGTGGTCGGGCTCCACAGCGGCGACTACGAGGTGGCGTTCAAGGGCGTGATACCACCCCAGCTCTTAAGGAAGTACGTAGCCTACGCCAGGAAGTACGTCCACCCGAGGCTGACCGAAGAGGCCAAGCAGAAGATCATAGAGTTCTACACTGAGATGAGGAGCAAGAGCGAGAACCCCAACTCCCCCATCACGATAACGCCCAGGCAGCTCGAGGCCCTCATAAGGCTAGCGGAGGCCCACGCGAAGATGGCCCTCAGCAGCGTGGTCACCGAGAGGGACGCGGAGGCAGCGATAGAGCTCATGATGTACTTCCTCCAGAGCGTCGGCCTCGACGTCGAGACCGAGGCCATAGACATAGACATAGTGATGACGGGCAAGCCCATGTCCCAGCGCGAGAAGCTAGTGAAGCTGATGGAGATCCTGAGGGAGCTTGAGGAGCGCAGCAGAGACGGGCTGGTCAGGGTGGGCGAGCTGATAGACGAGGCGACGAGCCAGGGCCTCGACAAGGAGTTCGTCGAGAGAGCTCTGGACCACCTGCGCAGGGAGGGGGAGATCTACGAGCCTAAAGCCGGGTACATCAAGAGGACCTAGCGGCGGGGAGGGACTTGGGCAGGTACAGAGCCCTCCCGAGGGCCTTCTACGAGAGGCCGTCGGTGATAGTCGCGCGCGAGCTGCTAGGGAAGCTGCTCGTGAAGGAGGAGGGGGAGACGCTCCTTGTCGGCGCGATAGTTGAGACTGAGGCCTACGGCGGCCCCGAGGACCCGGCGAGCCACGCCGCGAGGGGCAGGACTAAGTACAACTGGCCCCTCTGGCGCGAGCCGGGGCTGGCTTACGTGTACAGGATCTACGGCGTCCACTTCTGCCTGAACGTCGTGGCCGCGGAGAGGAGGGGGCTGGGCTCAGCCGTCCTGATAAGGGCTGTCGAGCCCGTCGAGGGGGTGGAGGTGATGAGGGCGAGGAGGGGCGTCGATGACCCTAGGCTGCTCACCAGCGGCCCCGCCAGGCTGACGGAGGCCTACGGGATCGACCTGTCCTTCAACGGCTGGGACCTGACGGAGGGCAGGGTCCTCTACATCGCGCGGGGAGCTGACGTGCCCGACAGCAGGGTTGTCACGTCCACGAGGGTCGGCGTCACCAAGGCTCGCGAGGCGCCCTGGCGCTTCTACGTCCGCGACAGCCCCTACGTCTCCAGGCGCTAGGGCTATAGCCGCGAATTCTCCCCCCAGCTCTCGGGGAACGCCTTAATAGGGCCGCGGGGAATAGTAGGGGGGTGTTAGCTCTAGCCTCAGGAGGGTGCCGTCGCCACGCTGATCTCGGAGCTCCCACTCCCCCGGGAGGCCAAGGAGCTACTGGCTAGGCTCGGGTACCGCGAGCTCTACCCGCCCCAGGAGGAGGCCGTGAGGGCTGGCGTCCTCGAGGGGGAGAGCCTCGTCATAAGCGCCCCGACGGCCTCCGGCAAGACTCTGGTCGCCGAGCTCGCCATGCTCAGGACGGCCATGGAGCGCGGCGGCAAGGCTGTTTACCTCACCCCCCTCAGGGCCCTGGCCTCTGAGAAGTACGAGGACTTCAGCAAGTACGCTGAGCTGGGCCTCAAGGTGGCCATAAGCACCGGCGACTACGACTCGTCAGACCCGTGGCTCGGCGAGTACGACATAGTGGTTGCGACGTACGAGAAGATGGACAGCCTCCTCAGGCACAGGGCCTCGTGGCTGGAGCACGTCTCATTGGTGGTGCTGGACGAGATACACCTGCTCCACGACGGCAAGAGGGGGCCCACTCTCGAGATGGTGGTGGCCAGGCTCAGGAGGCTAAACCCGGACCTTCAGCTCCTAGGGCTCAGCGCCACGATAAGCAACTGCCGCGAGATAGCTGAGTGGCTCGGCGCCAAGCTCGTCGAGAGCAGGTGGAGGCCCGTGCCGCTCAGGGAGGGGGTCTACTACGACGGAGACGTATTTTACGGCGACGGGGGCGTGAGGTACGTGGGCAAGGCACACGGCCCCGTCGTCGACCTGACGCTGAGCTCGCTCAGCGAGGGCGGGCAGGTGCTGGTGTTCGCTAACACCAGGCACAACGCCGTCTCGCTAGCAAGGAGGCTCGCCAAGCACGTCAGGCGCACGCTCTCAGCCGAGCTGAGGAGGGAGCTGAGCGAGCTGTCCCGCCAGGTCCTGAGCCTCGAGAGGGACAGGATAGCCGAGGAGCTCTCCGAGTGCATGAGGTGCGGCGTCGCCTTCCACCACGCCGGGCTGCCCCACCCGGTCCGCAGGCTGGTGGAGCGAGAGTTCAGGGGCAACGTCGTGCAGGTCGTCGTCGCGACTCCCACGCTCGCAGCTGGCGTCAACCTGCCAGCCAGGAGGGTCGTGATAAGCCACTACAGGAGGTTCAACGCGGAGCTGGGCTACTTCGAGCCGATCCCAGTGCTGGAGTACAAGCAGATGGCTGGCAGGGCTGGCAGGCCCAAGTACGACGAGTGGGGCGAGAGCGTCCTGGTGGCGAGGAGCTCCGAGGAGCTCGACATGCTGATGGAGGAGTACGTCAGGGCTGAGCCCGAGAGGATAGTCTCCAAGCTGGCCTCGGAGAGGAGCCTCAGGTCGCACGCGCTCGCCGCCATAGCCTCCGGCTACGCGTCCAGCCCCAGCGACCTCGAGGGGCTCATGAGCTCCACGTTCTACGGGCATCAGTTCAAGGGCTACGGGATCAGCGACAAGCTCCGCGCCGTGCTCAGCTTCCTGAGGGAGGTTGGGATGGTGTGCGAGGGGGGTGGGGGCGAGCTCGAGGCGACCCCGCTGGGCAGGAGGGTCTCCCAGCTGTACGTCGACCCCCTGTCGGCCACGATAATCGTGTCCAAGCTTAGGGAGGAGGGGGAGCTGGGCGTGCTCGGCTACCTCCACCTCATAGTCATGACGCCCGACATGCCGAAGCTCTACGTCAGGAGGAGGGAGGAGGAGGCCTACGAGGAGCTCCTCGAGGAGCTGCGCGGCGAGCTGGTGGTGGACGAGGGCAGGTTGGACGACTACTACGAGCGCGAGTACCTCCTAGCCGAGCTCAAGACG
The DNA here is from genome assembly GCA_964497915.1 of uncultured Thermoproteales archaeon. GTDB lineage: Archaea > Thermoproteota > Thermoprotei > Thermofilales > CAYSTQ01 > CAZCFI01. The sequence goes on along the minus strand of CAZCFI010000002.1, from coordinate 33,813 downwards.
GTGAAGCTGCTCCACGACTGGATAGAGGAGGTGCCTGAGGAGAGGCTGGTCGACGCCTACGACGTGGGGCCCGGTGACATATACAGCCTGACGCAGACCGCCGAGTGGCTCCTCTACGCCGCCTCTGAGCTGGCCAAGGTCGAGGGCATGCTGGAGCACTTCAGGAGGCTCGCGATCCTCAGGGAGAGGGTGAGGCACGGCGTCAGGGAGGAGCTGCTGGAGCTCGTCAGGATCAAGGGCGTCGGGAGGGTTAGGGCCAGGCTGCTCTACAGGCACGGCTTCAGGAGCCTGGAGGACTTGAGGAGGGCCACCCTGGAGCAGCTCGTCGCCGTCCCCGGGATAGGCGTTGAGGTGGCGAGGCGCATAAAGGAGTTCCTGGGCGAGGAGGTCTCCGAGGCCGAGGTGAGGGCCCTTAGCCGCAGGCCCGTCACGCTCGAGGACTTCATGTGAGGGCAGGCTCCTCCAAGGCCAGCCGATGGCCGTCGGAGCCCCGAGGAAAACTTAATAAAAGATGATTAGCTTGCGTATTTAGGCGGGGGTGTGGCTGAGTGGTCAAGTTCAAGCAGACAGCGGAGATCCTCAAGATAATGAGGAGCGTTGAGCAGGTCAGGAACATCGGCACCCTAGCCCACGTCGACCACGGCAAGACGACCACCACGGACAGCCTGCTGATGGCCGCTGGCCTCCTGAGCCCCAAGGTGGCAGGCAAGGCGCTGGCCCTCGACTACGTCGAGATAGAGCAGCTGAGGCAGATGACCGTCAAGGCGGCCAACATATCTCTGTACCACGAGTGGCACGGGAAGCCCTACGTCATAAACCTGGTTGACACCCCTGGCCACGTCGACTTCACCGGCCACGTCACCAGGTCGCTTAGGGTGATGGATGGCGCCCTAGTGGTGGTCGACGCGGTGGAAGGCGTGATGACGCAGACTGAGACTGTGGTCAGGCAGGCTCTGGCCGAGAGAGTCAGGCCGCTCCTCTTCATAAACAAGGTGGACAGGCTGATAAAGGAGCTTAAGCTCTCCCCGAGCGAGATCCAGAGGAGGTTCGTGGAGATAATCAGGGACTTCAACAACCTCATTGAGCTCTACGGCGAGAAGGGCTTCAAGGAGAAGTGGAAGGTCGACCCAGCCAAGGGGCAGGTGGCCTTCGGCAGCGCCCTGCACAAGTGGGGCTTCACAGTGCCGATAGCCAAGAGCAAGGGCTTCAAGTTCAGCGACGTCGTCGATGCCTACGAGCACGGGTACGTGGACGAGCTGGCCAAGGAGATGCCGCTCTACGTGGCCATCCTGGACATGATCGTGGAGCACGTCCCTAACCCGAGGGAGGCCCAGAGGTACAGGATACCCAAGCTGTGGCACGGCGACCTAGACAGCGAGATAGGCAAGGCGATGCTGGAGGCCGACCCCGATGGCCCGCTAGTGATAGGCGTCAGCAAGGTCGTCGTCGACCCGCACGCCGGCTTCGTGGCCACCGGCAGGGTCTTCAGCGGCACCGCCAAGCCTGGCAGCGAGGTCTACCTCGTCAACGCGAGGACCGGCGAGCGAATACTCCAGGTCGGCCTCTACATGGGGCCGTACCGAGAGGTCGCGGACGAGGTAACGGCCGGCAACATAGTGGCCATGCTCGGGCTCGAGAAGGCCAGGGCTGGCGAGACCATAGTCGACGTGAGGTACAAGGACGTAATGAGCCCGTTCGAGAGGCTCTTCTACATCAGCGAGCCCGTGGTGACCATAGCGATCGAGCCCAAGAGGAGTAGCGACCTGCCGAGGCTGGTCGACGCCCTTAGGAAGCTGGCCATAGAGGACCCGACGCTCCACGTCTTCATAAACGAGGAGACTGGCGAGTACTTGATAAGCGGCATGGGCACGCTGCACCTGGAGATAGTGCTGTGGCAGCTTAAGCAGCGCACGGGCCTCGACGTCGTGACGAGCCCGCCCATAGTCAGGTACAGGGAGACCGTCAGAGAGGAGAGCCCAGTCTTCGAGGGCAAGAGCCCCAACAAGCACAACAAGCTCTACTTCAGCGTTGAGCCGCTAAACGAGGAGACGCTAGACCTGCTCCAGAGGGGCGTCATATATGATGGACAGGACTGGAGGGAGAGAGCTAAGATCCTGAGGGAGCAAGCCGGCTGGGACAGCGACGAGGCTAGAGGCGTGTGGGCCATAGACGACAACCTGAACATGCTGGTCAACGTGACGAGCGGAGTCCAGCACCTCCGAGAGATCAGGGACACCATCATCATGGGCTTCAGGTGGGCCTTCGAGGCTGGCCCCCTGGCCCAAGAGCCGGTCAGGGGGGTCAAGGTGGTGCTCCACGACGCCACAATACACGAGGACCCAGCTCACAGGGGGCCAGCTCAGATCATGCCAGCCACGAAGAACGCAATCTTCGCCGCCTTCCTGTCGGCCAGGCCAACGCTCCTGGAGCCCATACTCAAGATAGACATAAAGGTGCCTCAGGAGCAGCTAAGCGGCGCCCTGAGCGTCCTCACCAAGAGGAGGGGCAGGATAGTGAACATAACTCAGAGCGGCATGCTCATGCACATCAGGGGCGAGATCCCAGTCTCCGAGACCTTCGACCTCGCTGACGCGATGAGGAGCTCCACCATGGGCAAGGCCTTCTGGAGCACCCAGTTCGAGAAGTGGGCCCCGGTGCCAGAGAGCATGCTCAAGGACCTGATACTGAAGATAAGGGAGAGGAAGGGACTCAAGCCCGTGATACCGAGGCCCGAGGACTTCATCAAGCCGTAGCCGCCGTTCTGCCCGCCTCACGCTCCTTCTATCTACACCCTCGTGAGCTCGTGGGAAGGGATAAAAGGGCAGCGCCGTTACTTCTATCGCAAGGTGTTTGAGTTGGAGAGAGCGCTGGCCGGGCTCACGGCCACTGAGCGCAGGATAGTCCAAGAGTACCTCCAGGGCAGCGAACCCAAGGAGATCTCTGAGAGGCTGGGGGTCTCCGTCAGGACGGTCTACAAGGCGCTTTACAAGTACAGGAGGAACCTGCGCGAGATGGGGCTAGAGGATGTGGCGGAGAGGCTGAAGGTCAGGAGCAGGAGAATGCTGAGCCGGGCCAAGGCCAACAGCGCCGCTCCCGAGGGCTGCTCAGGCAGAGGTGGCTCGCTAGAGGGCGCCCTTGCCAAGGTGCTGCTGGAGGCTCTGAGTGGCTACCTGAGCGCGCGCTCCCACGGGGAGGGCGGGCTCGACGGGAGGGAGCTGTGCACGCTGCTGAGGGAGCTGAATGAGAACATAGTGATGCTGAGGGGGGCCGTGGCTAAGCTCAGCGAGGAGATAGCGATGCTGAGGGGGTGCCTGACTAGTGCCAGCGCGCCCCCCGAGAGCGGCGCCAGAGCTGAGCGCAGCGCTGAAGTCCCGTCCTACCTGCTGGACAATCCGTGGGTCGAGGTTCTGAGGATGCGTGGCAGGGAGTAGGCTAGCCGGGCACCTCCCACAGGAGCCAGCTGGGCAGGGTTCCGGTTAGGTAGCAGGCCACCACGACGCCTAGGGCTGCTAGGCTAAGGGCGCAAGCCGCCCAGTCTGAGGAGCGCATTCTCAACTCGTAGAAGAAGGTCCGGGTCTCCACGGCCCCGAACGCCCTGGCCTCGAGCGCCTCAGCTATCATGTAGCTCCTCTTTATCTCGTAGACTATCAGCGGTATCAGTATGGGTAGGAACCTCTTAACCCTCTGCAGCAAGCCCCCCCTCTCTAGCTCGAGGCCCCTGCTCCGCTGCGCGTCTATTATCGTCCGCAGGTCGCGGGCGAGTGTGGGCACAAAGCGGAGAGCCATCGTGAAGACCAAGGTGTACTCGTAGGGCACCCCGAGCTTCAGCAGGGCTAGGGCGAAGTCCTCGGGGCTCGTTGTTAGGAAGAATACGGAGAACACCGACGTCAGCGCCACGAGCCTGAGTGTCATCGACACCGCGTAGTTCAGCTTGGCCTCGGGCGCCATCAGGTAGTTTACCGCGAACACGAAGGCTGAGAGGAAGGCGACTCCCCTCATGGTGCTGCCCCACTCCCTCAGCACCCTGGCCACGGCCACTAGGGCCACGGACGTCAGCAGCACGATGAGGGGCGGCACCGGCGTCGCGAACATCAGGGTCACGGCGGTGGCGCACGCCACGTAGACGGCCTTCGCCCTGGGGTCTAGCCTGTGGACTGGGGTGTCCTTCCTCCTGAACTCGAAGCCCCTCAGGACGGTCACCCTGTAGCAGGCCACCCTCACACCCCCACTACCCTGAGTAAGTGCTCCTCTAGCTCCTCGAGCCTCACGAGGTCCCTCGGCACGCCCAGGTCGCCCAGCCTGCGCGCGCACTCAGCGACCTGCGGCAGCTCCAGCCTAGCCTCGCTCAGGACGGCCAGGTCCGTCAGGACGGACCTGGCGCTGCCGTCGGCCACGACCCTGCCCCTCGACATCACTATGACCCTGTCGAACAGCTCAGCTACGAACTCCACGTCGTGGCTCACCACGATGACAGTCCTGCCCCTCTTCATGAAGCCCCTGAGCATCTCGGCTATCCTCTCCCTCTGGATCGCGTCCTGCCCGACGGTCGGCTCGTCGAGCACGAGAACGTCAGGCTCGTAGACGACCACCGAGGCTATGGCCAGCCTCTTCTTCTCGCCCTCGCTGAGGCTGAAGGGCGAGGCCTTCCTGTACCTCTCGAGGCCGAACTCCGCGAGTGCCCACTCGACCCTCTCCTCTATCTCGTCCTCGGGGAAGCCGAAGTTCTCCAGGGCGAACCTGACCTCCTCCTCGACAGTCTCGGCGAAGAGCTGGTGGTCTGGGTTCTGGAAGACCACGCCGACGTGCCTCGCCAGCTCGGCGACGCTGTGCTCCCTGGTGTCCATCCCGAGCACTCGGACCACGCCCCTGACCGGCTTAAGCAGGCCGTTGAGGTGCTTCACCAGCGTGGTTTTGCCAGCGCCATTGCTCCCCATTATGGCGACGCTCTCTCCTAGCTCCACAGTGAACGTGACGCCCCTGAGCACGTATTCGCCCATCGTGTAGTAGAAGTACAGGTCCTCGACCTCAACTGCGGCTGCCACGCGCGACACCCACTCGGGCCAGCCTAACGGCGTCAGCGAGCTCCTCCGGGGTCAGGGGGACTAAGGGCAGGGCTAGCCCCCTGGACCTCAAGGACGAGTAGAGTCTGACCACCTTGGGCAGGTTAACGCCCGCCCCCTTAGCCGCGGGGGAGGGGAGCACCTCCCTCGGGGGACCCTCGATGGCTATGGCGCCCCCGCTCATCACCACGACCCTGCTGGCGTGGGGCGCCACCAGCTCTAGCCTGTGCTCCACCAGGATGACCGTCGTCCCCAGCTCCCTGTTCAGCTTGAGCACTAGGTCTATCACCTCCTTGGAGCTGGCTGGGTCGAGGTGCGCCGTCGGCTCGTCGAGCACCAGGATCTCAGGGCCCATTGCCACGACTGCAGCTATCGCGACCCTCTGCTGCTGGCCCCCGCTGAGCTCGTAGGGCGGCCTGTCCCTTATTTCGCTCAGGTCGAATAGCTCGATCACCTCCTCGAGCCTCCTCCTTATCTCCCCCCTCGGGAGCCCCAGGTTCTCGAGACCAAACACTATCTCCTTCTCGACGGAGGACAGAAAGAGCTGGTTCTCCGGGTTCTGGAAGACCATGCCGACGTGCCTCGCGAGCACGTGGGTGGGGGTCTCCCTCACGTCGTAGCCCATCACGACTACCTCACCCTCGAGCCTGCCCCGGAAGAAGTGCGGGATGAGGCCGTTGAGCAGGCGGCACAGCGTGCTCTTGCCGCAGCCGGAGGGGCCGGTGATTAGGATGAAGTCCCCCCTATGCACCCTTAGGGTGACGTTGCGCAGGGCCGGCCTCTCGGAGCCAGCGTACCAGAAGCTCACCGAGTCTATTGTGGCGAGGCGCTCCCTCATGAGGCTCACTTCCTGGCGTAGATCTTGACGACAGACCTGTGCTTGAGCGGCTGGTCGGAGGGTATTCTCATCTTCGTCCTAGCGTCCAGTGCCGCTATGAAGCCCTCGCCTAGCTCCGTGTGTATCATGTAGGCCAGGTCCCTGGGCTTGGTGCCAGGTGGGACCAGGAGCGCGTCAGGCAGGACATTGCCCTCGTGGTCGGTGAACCTGTTCTCGTCCTCCACTGGGAACACCACGACCATCCCGAGCACGCCGAGGAAGGCCTCGTTTATCACCTGCTGCACTCCGGTCGAGCCCCAGACCCTCAGAACCCTCTCCCTGATGTACTCCAGCGCCCTCTCCTGCCTCCTGGTCAGCTTGGAGCCCTCCACGACCTCGAAGTCGCTGTCGCCGGGCAGGTACCTTATCAGGCCAGCCCTGGCTGCCCTCCTCAGAGCGAGCTCGGCCTCAGCTGAGGTTGGCACGACGACGTAGCCCTCGAGCTCCCTCTGCATCCTCCTTATGTTGTCCCTCGACTCCTCGATGTCGGCCTTGTTTGCGGCTATGACCATGGGCTTGGAGAGCCTCCTCAGCTCCCTGACGAAGCTCAGTATGTCGTCGTCGCTCCACGAGCTCAGCCTCTTGCCCTCCAGGTCGGCCCTCTTCATGGCCGCCTCCACGTGGTCCCTCCCCACCCCGAGTCCGCTGAGGGCGCTAGCCACATGACCCGCCACGTCGGGCGACGCGGGGCGGGCTATGCGCCTCCAGTTCCTCTCCACGACGGCGAATAGCCACATGTCGATCTCCCTCTCGAGAAACTTCACGTCCTCGATGGGGTCGTGCTCGCCCGGCTTCACGGGCCTGCCCTCGAAGTCCGTGGAGCCAGACGCGTCGACGACGTGTATGAGCACGTCAGCCCTCCTCAGCTCGTCCAGGAATCTGTTGCCGAGGCCCCTACCCCTCCACGCGTCCGGCACTAGGCCCGCCACGTCTATCAGCTCTACCGGGATGAACCTGTTGCCGTCTATGCACATGGAGTTCCGCGGGTTGTCCCTAATGCCCAGCTCCCTGCACACGCAGGGGACCCTCACGTAGCCCACCCCCCTGTTCGAGTCTATCGTCGTGAAGGGGTACGGGGCTATCTTGACGTCGACTAGCGTGGCTGCCGAGAAGAACGTCGACTTTCCCACGTTTGGCTTGCCAACCAAGCCAGCCTGGGGCATCTTCATACGTCGTCACGTCAGCGGCCTTCCTCCTTAATACCGGGGGATTCGGTAAAAGCTTTACTCGGCCTCCAGCCCGGCGATCCTCAGGGCGAGCGCGTACGTCTCGTAGATGGCCCGGGCTGCCTTGTATATGGCCTCCTTCTCCGAGTCTGCCAGGTAATCGAATAGCGTGTAGCCCAGGGTCCTGCCGACCCTCTGGGGCACGCTCACCATGACCTCGACTGGCACGGACGGCGCCTTGAGGGGCGCGGCTATGCTTAGCACCCTGCCCGTGTTGAGGGCTATGGCCCTCACGATGTCCCTGAACGCTGCCGCTGGCCCGTAGCACGTCCCGCCCAGGACAGCTATAATCCTCCGGGCGATCTCCTTGACGCTCTTCTCCACTTGCTCCTTGCTCACGCTCGCCCCCCTCTCCTCGACGAACTCGTCAAACGGCACGCCGTCCACCCTGACTAGCGACCACAGGAACACTGCATTCGGGCCGTGCTCCCCGGCCACGTACGCCTCGACGCTCGACACGGGGACTTGGAGGACCTTGGCGAGCTCGGCCCTGAACCTCAGCGTGTCCAGGTGGGTGCCGGTGCTTATCACGAATTCGGCCCCGGTCGCGCGCTTGAACAGCGTCGCCATCGCGTCGACTGGGTTGGCCACTATGACGAACCTCGCCGACTTGTTGCCCGGGTACACCTCTTCGGCCACCGACCTCATGATCTTGGCGTTCGTGTCGACGAGGTCCCTCCTGCTGATGTCAGGGGTCCTAGGCCTGCCAGCCGTGACTATGACTATGTCGGCCCCCGACACGTCGGACGCGCTCTCGTACGCGTGGATCTCCACGTCCTTGCTTAGGCTAGCCGCCGCGTGCCTGAGCTCCTCAGCGAAGGCCTTCGTCATCCCAGGTATCACGTCGGCCAGGGACATCTCGGTCACGTACTCCTCGTGGAGCAGCGTGTAAGCCACCGCCTTGCCGACCCTGCCGACTCCCACCACGGCGATGTGCATCCAGTCACCCGGGAGTGTAGCCCCCCATTACCCTATTAACCCTTGTCGCATTAGCGCGTCCAGGGCTCTCCGCGTCGCTCCTATCACCTCCTGAGCCCTGCGCAGCTCCCCGCTCCACGTCGTGGGCTTGCGGGCGACGCCCTCCTCGCACGCCTTGACCGCCACGGCCGCCGCTACCCTCGGGTAGACCTCCCACTCGGTCATCCTCGGGATCACGTAGTCCTCGCTTAGCCCCCTCTCCTCGGCGAACCTCGCCAGCTCCTCAGCCGCCGCGATTATCATGCCGTCCGTGATGGCCCTGCTCCTGACGTCGAGCGCCCCTCGGAACACGGAGGGGAACACAAGGCTGTTGTTAACCTGATTGGGGAAGTCGGAGCGGCCGGTTGCCACCACCCTAGCTCCAGCCTCCTTGGCCTCCCAGGGCCAGATCTCGGGGACTGGGTTAGCAAGCGCGAATACCACGGGATCGTCGCTCATCTCCCGAACCCACTCCTTCCTTATCACGCCAGGGCCTGGCCTTGAGGCGGCTATGACCGCGTCAGCCCCCCTGAGGGCCTCCCTTATGCCGCCCCTCCTGCCCTCCTCGTTCGTCGCCACCGCTAGCCTGTACTTCCATGGGTTCCGGCGCTTGAGGTCCTCGATGTCCGGCCTCTCAGGGTGCAGTATGCCCTTGCTGTCAACCACGATCATCTGGCCAGCCCTGGCCCCAGCCCTCATGAGCACATTAGCCACGGCGACGTTTGCCGCGCCCGCGCCGACCAGTGCTATAGTCACGTCGCTCAGCCTCTTACCCACCACCTTCAGGGCGTTGAGTAGCGCCGCTAGGACAGCTCCCGCTGTCCCCTGCTGGTCGTCGTGCCACACTGGTATGCTGGCCTCCGCCCTGAGCCTCTCGAGGACGTAGAAGCACTTGGGGGACGCTATGTCCTCCAGGTTGACGCCGCCGAAGGCTGGCTCCACGAGCCTCACCACCCTTACTAGCTCCTCGGGGTTCTGAGTCGCCACGGGGAGGGGGACTGCGTCGACCCCTCCTAGGTACTTGAAGAGGAGGGCCTTGCCCTCCATCACGGGCAGAGCGGCCTCGGGCCCTATGTTGCCCAGCCCGAGGACTCGGCTGCCGTCGGTCACTATCGCTACCGCGTTCCACCTCCACGTGTACTCGAAGGACAGGTCGCTGTCCTCGTGGACGGCCCTCGACAGGGCTGCGACGCCAGGCGTGTACCACACCGCGAAGTCCTTGAGTGACCTTATCGGCACCTTAGGCAGGACTTGGATCTTGCCCCTGTACCTAGCCGCCTCCTTCAAGGCCAGCTCGCCGTACTCGACCAAGCGACCACCGACCACACCAAGCGCTAGGCGAGACATAAAGGTTGGGGGCACATTCACTCAGCTCTCTTGGTATGGTGCATATATGGGGCCTCGCGCCCCCTAAGAGAGGGCTATCATGGTCCTCAGCTACAGCCACGTCAAGAGGCTCGTGAGGAGCTACCTGATCGACGCAGCCTCCAAGGAGAGGGGCAGCGTGTTCGGCTTCAACCACAAGCGCTTCTCCAGCTACCTGGGCAAGAGGAGGATACACCCAGTGGACATGAGCGTAATATGGAGCATCGTCTTCACCGACTACGGGGATGCCATAGTCGAGGTCAAGGTGAAGAACCACAGGAGGCACGTGATCTTCGACAAGAGAAAGCTCATCGAGATTCTTAGGAGCGAGGCGCTGCTGCCCGAGCCAAATCTAGTGAGCGCCAGGGCGACTAGCTGAGCGCACGATCCCCGCCAGCCTCAGCCTGGCCAGGGTCTCGGGGGTCGGCACCCCTCTCTCGTCCCACCCCCTGTGCCTGTAGTACTCCTCCAGCATGACGTCTAGCTCCACCACCTGCCCCCGCGCTCCGCCCTCCTTCAGCGGCTCGCGCAGGAACCTCTTGGGGAGCGTGTCGTCCTCCCTCGAGATCCCAGCCTCAACGTTGAACATCCTCTTCAGGTTGAATATCCTCTCACCGGCCTCCCTGAGGTCAGGAACTCTCTTCACAATGCCCGTCACGAGCGTGTAGAAGGCCGCGACGTGCCCTGGGGCGATGCCGACGAACTTGCACAGGCCCACGGAGTCGAGGACCTCGTGCCAGTCCTGCATGACCGCCACCATCCACGCCTTGCCGCGTGTGGTGAACCTGTCGACCCTCTCGTGGATGCCGAGGTCGGGCACTCTCTCGCCCTGCTCTATCCTGAAGAACGTCCCCTGGAGGTGGTCGGCCCCCCTGTTGGACGTGGCGTACTGGAGGCCCATCCCCTTGAAGGCCCTGGGGTCGTGCATCGGCACCTCAACGCCCTTGACGTGCATTGCGAGCTCCTCGCTCCCCCTCCCTATGGCCTCAGAGGCCCTCCTGCAGCCCTCAGCGAGCAGGTCTCCAAAGCCCTCCCTCCTCGATATCCTCTCGATGAGCTCGAGGACCACCTCGGGATCGCCCCACCGCAGCCTGAGGCCGTCCGTGTCCCCCTCCGTCAGCAGCCCCCTCTCGAAGGCCTCCGTGGCCCACGCGATCGTGACGCCAGCCGATATGACGTCGATGCCGTACTCGTTGCAGAGGTACTCAGCGGTGGCTAGGTAGTTGGGGTCGTCTATCATGAGGAGCGCGCCTAGCGAGGCAGCGGTCTCGTACTCCGGCGCCCTGGTTACCGTTCCGGCGTGGGGGCCCTCCTCAATCTCCACCTCCTTCCAGCAGTGGATGGGGCAGCTGAAGCACGTCCTGTGCCTCCTCAGCATCCGGCCCACTATGGCCTGGCCGCTGATCTTCGAGACGCCGGGCCACTCGCCCAGGGTGAAGTTCCTGATGGGCACGTCGCCGTACTCGTGGAAGACCTCCATCTCGCCGTTCGTGCCGTAGAGGGCCCTGACCTGGCTCGTCGGGTCCGACATTATGGCCGGGTAGAGCCTCCTGATCAAGGCCCTCAGCCTCTCGTACTCCTTCACCCTCACCTTCCCCGTCCCGCGGACGGCTATCGCCTTGAGGTTCTTCGAGCCAAAGACCGCGCCCATCCCCGTCCTTCCAGCGACCCTCTCGTCGCTGACCACTACGGCGTATCGCACTAGCCGCTCGCCAGCTGGCCCTATCGAGAGCACTCTCACTCCCTCGTCGCCGCACTCCCTCCTGATAGCCCTCTCAGCGCTAGACGTGGTGAGGCCCCAGAGCCGCTCGGCGCCTCTCACCTCAACCTCGTCGTCGCGTATCAGGATGTAGACCGGGGAGGAGGCGCGCCCCTCGACTATGACGCCGTCGTAGCCAGCGAACTTCAGCTCGGGCCCCCAGAAGCCGCCTAGGTGCCCCTCACCCCACGCGCCAGTCAGCGGGGACTTAGCGGCTATGGTGGTCCTGTTCCCGCCGGGCACTATGGTCCCCGTGAGGGGGCCCGTCATGCACACTACCTTGTTGGCCTCGCTGAGTGGGTCGACTTTAGGGTCGACCTCCCTGTAGATTATCGCAGCCGCCAGCCCGCTCCCGCCGATGAAGAGCTCCACGTCCTCCTCACTTAGCTCCTCCACACTCGCCCTCTCCCTGGACAGGTCTACCCTCAGCACCCTGCCGACGTACCCGAACCAATCCACAGGAGGAAAAGGTTCATGTTAGAGATTTAAGAGTAGGCACTCAGTCGGCATGCACCGGCTCGCGGGGGCCTTGGTCCTGACCCCGTGGCTGAGGGTCTACTGCTCGCTAGCGGCTAGAGAGCTAGTCAAGCTCGCCAACGCGCTGCGCGCCTCGACGATCCTCCTCCCCCTGCCTGCTGAGCGCGAGGGGATGCTGGAGGAGTACCTCAGGGGGTCCCTGCGCCTCAGCGACCTGGTGGCCGCGCTGCGCGCCGCGGGCCCAGCCTCGTCAGCGTACGCCAGCATGGAGCCCATCCTCGCCTCGCTGAGGGGGGTCGCTAGGCTGGGGGCCAGCATAAGGTGCTATGGCAGCCTCAGCGCGGAGAGCCGCAGGGTCAGGGCACTCGTCAGCCTCCTGTCGCTAGTGGCCGCACTCAGGGCGCACGGCAGGGTTGGAGCTGAGAGGGTGATGCACGCACTCTCAGAGTACGCCCGCGCGATTGGTGGTGAGGGCAGGAGAGAGATGGGACGAGTGCTCAGGATTGTGGCGAGCGTTAGGGGGCCGTGGATCGTGGTGGCTGGCCTGGGCGGTCGCTCGATGCTCAGCGCCCTGAGGCGGCTTGGGCCGGTCAGGGTGGTGTACGCCGCCCCCTATGTGTTCACGCCCCTTGAGAGGCTAATCAGGCTCCACGCCGCGAGGGGCGTCGGCCCAGACGAGGCCCTAGAGCTCCTGAGGGAGCACGCAGACTTCCTATGGGGCTACGTGCTGACCAGCAGGGATGCCAGCGAGGGCTACCTTAGGTGGCTCAGAGACGAGTACCCGGACGTATACTCAAGGCTAATAAGCAAGCTGTACCAGTGACCGGGTGGTGAGCGGCTTGGCCGCCAAGGTCGACGTCGGCGACTACTTCCACCAGCTGCTGCACCCCAGGCCCACGGTGCTGGTCGTCACGGTGAGCCGCGACGGCAGGGCCAATGTCATGGCATGCTCGTGGAACACGCCGGTGTCAGAGGAGCCACCCACCGTCGCCATCAGCATCTGGCGCGAGTCCTACACTCACCAGCTCCTCAAGGAGGTGCCAGAGTTCACCGTCAACGTCCCGACAGCCCAGCTGCTCCGCGCCGTCATGGTGGCTGGCACGGCGAGCGGGAGGGAGGTCGACAAGGCCTCGGCGACTGGCCTGACGCTGAGGCCCGCACGGAGGGTAAGGCCACCCATAATTGAGGAGTGCGTCGGCCACCTAGAGTGTAAGGTCGTTGAGGAGGTCGCCGTCGGCGAGTGCACGCTCTTCGTGGGGGAGGTGCTTGAGGCCTACGCCAGCAGCTCAGCCTTCGACAGGGGGTGGAGGCTTAGGGATGTCGACCTCCTGCTCCACCTCTGGGGCAGGCGCTTCGCGATCCCCAAGAGGACGATCTGGGCTAGGAGGGAGTGAGGGGGTTCTAGAGGTCACCGTCGCTGGCAGGAGGGGGGACTACTGGCGCTGGACTGTGGCCGAGTGGTGCCGCCAGGTGCGCGAGCTGCTAGAGGGCGAGTACGGAGTCAGGATTAAGGTCTGTGAGAGAGACGAGGACTGCGAGCTGCCGAGGGTCTATGTCGGCGGGGAGTTGGCGTTCGAGGGAGTTCCGGGCGAGGAGGGCTACCTAATAGAGCTGCTGAAGCTGGCGGTGGAGAAGAGGCTCAGGCCGCGCGACAGCAACAGTTTTCTCAAGAGGGGCGCTACCCTCACTCATGCACGTGGTCGTGCTGGGCGAGGGGTTGGCTCCAGTGCTGGCGGCCATGTGGCTCAGGAAGCTGAGCAGCACCGTCGACATCACGCTGCTGTCTGGGGAGGGGGCGCTCGGCCACTCGGCCCCCCTCGTGCCGCTCTACGCCCTCGGGGTCCTCAGGAGGGAGGAGCTGTACCCCGTCCCGCAGAGCTACGTGAGCGACGTCGTCAGGGCTAAGGTGGTCACCTCCGGTTACGAGCTCAACCTAAGGGAGAGGGTTGTTAGGATCGAGGGTGAGGCGGTGAGGTTCGACTACCTAATCGTAGCGGTCGAGCCCGAGTGCTCGGCGCCTCGCGGGCTCCCGGAGTCGAGGGTCGCGTGCCCCTGGCGCCTAGCTGAGGCTCACCGTGTGAGGGAAGAGCTTAGCGCCGCGTCTAGGGTGGCCCTAGTGGGGGACGCGCTGATGTCCCTAGCGCTGGCTCGCCACCTGGCCGACCGCGGCTACGACTGCGTCGTGGTCGTTGATGAGGCTGCGAGTGGGGATCGCGACATAATCGAGGAGGCCGCTAGGGCGTGCAGCGGCGTCTGCCTGTCCGAGGAAGTCGCCGACGCTAGGGAGGCTGAGCTGGTGCTGTGCAGCGGGCTGTGGAGGGCGCCCAGGCGCCTAAGCGAGCTTGGCGTCAGGACCGGCAGGTTTGGGGCGTTAGTGGACGGCAGGGGGGTGACGAGCGTCGAGGGCGTGCTCGCCGTGGGCGGCTGCGCCGAACACGTCGAGTCGTACGGCGACCCCTACATCCCGGTGTCAGAGGGGGTCCACGACGCTGAGTGCCTAGTCGCGGCCGCTAGCGCGCTGAGGCCCGAGCTCGGCCTGAGGCTGCCCAGGGTGGCTGGGTGCCTTTGCTTCGAGCTAGAGGGCGGCTACGTGGTGTCCGTCGGCTCGACGGCGGCGGAGGCGAGGCGCAGGGGGCTCGACGCTATTAGCGTCAGGCTGCGCAGGAAGGTCGACGGCGGAGAGGCCGTGGTAAAGGTCGTGGTCGATAGGCGCTCGGGGGTCGTCGTTGGGGTGCACGTCGTGGCCACGGGCGAGGTCGACCTGGCGTGCGCAGCTTACGCTTGCCTCACCGCGCACGTTCCCCTGAGGGTTGAGAACCTGGCTGCGTGCCCCCAGCCGACGCTGCTGGGCAGGCCCCTGCTGAGGGAGGGGCTTCTCGAGGCCCTGAGGTCAGCGTGGTACAAGTCCGCACGCCTCGGCGCCCCGCGCTAGCCGCTGTCCCAGCGCGACTACGCTTTTATGGATCAAACGCCAGTCAGAGTCTGTGGCTGGGAAAGTGGCGCGCGTCCTGGTGTGCGACCCGATAGCCGACGAGGCAGTCATCATGCTTAGGGGGGCTGGCATCAGGGTCGACTTCGTCAGGTCGCCGCCACCCAGCGTACTGAGAAGCCTAGTAGGCCCCTATGACGCGATAGTGGTGAGGAGCGCGACCAAGGTCACTAGGGAGGTCATAGACGCCGCTGAGAACCTGAAGGTCATAGCCAGGGCTGGCGCTGGGCTCGACAACATCGACGTCGAGTACGCTAGGAGCAAGGGGATAGAGGTCATCTCGTCGCCAGAGGCCCTCAGCGTAGCCGTTGCTGAGCTAACTATGGGGCTCATGGTATGCCTCATGAGGAGGGTGTGCGACGCGAGCAGGTCTCTGAAGGAGGGCAGGTGGCTGAAGCACGAGTTCCTAGGCGCCGAGCTCTACGGGAAGGTCCTCGGCATCGTGGGGCTGGGGAGGATAGGCAGCGAGGTGGCCAAGAGGGCCAAGGCCTTCGGGATGAGGGTCATCGGGTACAGGAGGCACAGGCTGGAGGAGGTCGCGCGGCAACTGGGGGTGGAGCCAGCGGAGAGCCTGGACGACCTGCTGTCGAGGAGCGACGTAATCTCAATCCACGTCCCGCTCACTAGGGAGACTAGGCACATGATCGGGGAGAGGGAGCTCGGCCTGGTCAAGAGGGGGGTCTTTATAGTGAACACGGCACGCGGTGCCGTGATGGACGGGAGGGCGCTGTTGAGGGCGCTCGATGAGGGCGTAGTCGCTGGCGCTGCACTGGACGTCCACGAGCACGAGCCGCCAACTGAGGAGTGGGAGTGGAGGCTGATAAGGCACCCCAGGGTGCTCCCCACGCCCCACATAGGCTCCATGACGAGGGAGGCTCAGAGGAGGGCCGGAGTCATCATAGCCAGCAAGCTGATAGAGCGGCTCGAGAGCCTCGGGCTGCTCGAGCGGAAAAGGTAATATACCCCTGCGCCTATCGCACCCTGGGTGGCCCAGCGATGGGGTTCTACAAGTACGTGGCCCAGATGTGGAAGAGGCCTAGGGAGGGGCCGCTGGGAGAGCTAATGAAGCAGAGGCTGATGAGGTGGCGCAGGGAGCCATCGGTAGTCAGGGTGGAGAGGCCTACCAGGATAAACCGAGCTAGGACGCTCGGCTACAGAGCCAAGCAGGGCTTCGTCGTGGTCAGGGTTCGCGTCAGGAAGGGCGGGCTCAATAAGCCGAGGCCTAGGAGCGGCAGGAGGCCGAAGAGGATGGGCGTGCTGGGCCACACCCCGAGGAAGAGCCTGCAGCTCATAGCTGAGGAGAGGGCGGCCAGGAAGTACCCGAACCTGGAGGTGCTCGGGTCCTACTACGTCGGTGAGGACGGGGAGTACAAGTGGTTCGAGGTCATAATGGTCGACCCCCACCACCCAGTCATAAGGAGCGACCCCAAGATCAACTGGATATGCGGGTACGAGAGGAGGAAGAGGTACGCCGTCCGGGTGATGTGAGGGGTGGCATGAGGGGGCTCGTGACGTCCGTCTACTTTGAGGCGCACTGCCACGCCACTGAGGACGTAGGCAAGGTCAGGGCTGCCATGCTGAACCTGATCCCGCCCTCCCTGAGGGGCTCCATCAAGATCACGCAGGAGAGGGTCGAGGGCTACTACGGCAACCCCATAGTCGTGATGAGGGCCGCCGTTGGTGATGGAGCTGAGGAAGTCGTTGAGTACCTGTCCAACCTGATGTCCGTGTACGACAGGAGGGAGCTGAGCGACACCCTGGCCCTGCGGGTCGACGACTCGAACAACTTCTACGTGAGGGTCGACAAGCAGTGGGCGTACCGAGGCGAGGCCAGGGTAGCCGACCACGACGACGTGATAAAGATAAGGATAAGCCTGTCCTCAAGAATCAGGGGGCTCGTCGCTGTGAGGGAGGCGCTCGCTCAGCTCGGCTTAGTTGAGTGAGCCATGAGGAGGTTCGCGGACCTCCAGCTCTACACGACCGAGGCGGGGGGCCTCTGCACGCCCTGCGAGTACGCTCAGGCCCTCAGCCCCCTCGGCTTTAAGCTCGTGTCGTTCGTGATGCTGAACAGGCTCGACCGCAGGCTCGCCAGGTGGTACAGGAGGGAAGTCGAGGACCACGGCTTGGAGTACGTCGTCCGCGTCGACCTAGAGGTGAGGTCGCTGAGCGAGGCCAAGAGGCTGCTGAGGAGGTACAGGAGGGGGGCCGACATCATCGTGGCGCGGCCCAGGAGCCTGAGCGCCGCCAGGTTCGCGGCTAGAGACGGCAGAGTTGACATGGTGTGCTTCGACGAGCTCTCACCGAGGTTTGACGCGGTCCAGGCCAGAATGATGGGGGAGCGCGGGAAGGCCGTCGAGCTCGCCTTCAGGGACCTGCTCGCGAGCAGCGACAGGGTGGCCGCTATCAGGAGCGTGGGGAGAACCTTAGCGCTAGCGCTCGAGTGCGGAGTCGCTGTGGTGCTCTCGAGCGGTGCCCGTAGCGTGTACGAGGTCCGCGCTCCCCGAGACATGGCTGCCGCCATCAGCGCCCTCTTCGGGGTCGGGAGGGACGTAGCACTCAAGATGGTGAGCGACAACCCCCTGTCAGTAGTGCGCAGGTCGAAGGAGCTGAGGGAAGACGTCCTCCCAGGGCTCAGAGTGGTTGGCAGGGGCGAGGCGTATGAGGGCTCGGAGACGCTACTTAATTTTCTCGGCTAGGTCGCCAGTCCCCCTCTCGGCCGAGGAGCTCAGGGAGGCCCTGAGGGAGACCATGAGGTCGCTGTTTGGCGAGAGAGCATTGGCCCTGTCGGGCTTCGAGCTCATGCTCTACGACGCCGCCAAGGGCCTGGGCGTCGTTCGCTGCCACCACACCCACGTGGACGCGGCTAGGGCTGCCTTGGCCATGACCACGTCGGTGAGGGGGCTCTCCGTGGCCCTGACGACCCTGAGGGTCGCTGGCACCCTGAGGAAGGCCGCCAGGGTGGTGGCCTCGCTCGAGCCAGCGCGCGACAGCCCAGCTAAGCTCATGGAGGGGCTGCAGAGCTAGCCCGCGTCTTCAGCCGTAGGGGAGAGCTTAAAAAGGAGCAAAATAATAATAGGGCTCACAGCTTATAGATGTGGGTGGCTCCCCTTGTTTACTCCGTCAGGCATGGGGTACGACAGAGCTATCACGATATGGTCCCCCGACGGTAAGCTCTTCCAGGTCGAGTACGCTAGAGAGGCTGTGAAGAGGGGGAGGACGGCCGTAGGAGTTCGAGCCAAGGACGGCGTCGTGCTCGCTGTGGAGATATACAGGGTCTCTAGACTTGTCGAGTCCATAGAGAAGATCCAGAAGGTAGACGAGCACATAGGCCTGGCATTTGCTGGCCTGTCGTCAGACGCCAGGATACTCATTGACAAAGCCCGCATTTATGCACAGATGAACAGGCTGCTATACGACGAGCCCATCTCGGTCGAGGCGCTGGCCAGGAAGTTGTGCGACATTAAGCAGATGTACACCCAGCACGGCGGGCTTAGGCCATTCGGCGTGGCCTTCCTCATAGCTGGCGTCGACGCCTCAGGGCCGAGACTCGTCGGAACAGATCCCGGCGGGATCTATGCGTCGTACTACGCTCACGCCATAGGCTCCGGCGCCCAGGCGGCCATAGAGCTCCTCGAGAAGGAGTACAGCGCTGACATGAGCCTGGACGACGCGATAGTCACCTCCCTCAGGGCCCTGAGCAGAGGCATGGGCGAGGGGAAGGCGACTGTGGACAACGTGGAGGTGGCCGTGGTCGACGTGGAGACCAAGATCTTCAGGAAGCTCCCGAAGGAGAGGCTCGCTGAGTACATAAGCGCCATGGGAGGGAGAGGTTGAACTCCCGAGAGGTCGTAGCCAGGTACCAGGCCCGGGGCAAGAGGTTTGAGATACTCGTCTACGCGGACAAGGCATGGAGGTTGAGGGGAGGCGAGGACGTCGACATCAGGGAGGTCCTAGTTGGCGACACAGTGTACTACGACGTGAGGCGAGGGCTTAAGGCGTCCCCAGAGGACCTGAGGCGGGTCTTCGGCACCGACGACGTCTATGAGGTGGCCAAGAAGATAATAACGCGGGGCGAGCTTCAGCTGACAGCGGAGCAGAGGAGGAAGCTGATAGAGGCCAAGAGGAGGCAGGTAGTGGAGTTCATATCGCGGAACTGCGTCGACCCCAAGACCGGGCTCCCGCACCCGCCCAAGAGGATAGAGCTTGCCCTCGAGCAGGCCAAGGTGGGGATAGACCCGTTCTTGCCCGTCGAGGCCCAGATAGAGAACGTCATCAAGGCCCTGAGGCCCATACTGCCCCTGAAGATAGCCAGGCTGCGAGTCGGGGTGAAGATACCTCCAGCGCACATAGGCAGGGCCTACGGCTACATCGCTAGGACCGGCAGGATACTCAGGAGTGAGTACCAGTCCGACGGCACCTGGATCGCTGAGGTGGAGATACCGGCTGGCCTGAGGACCTCCTTCGTCGAGAAGGTGAGCGAGCTGACCAGGGGGAGCGGGGAGGTGAGGATACTCGAGGAGGTAAGGTGACCGATGCCCGTCTTCGTTAGGAGCGGCGCCATAGTGCTGCCGGGCGACGTGGTAGCCGAGGGCAACTACAGGGCTGGTGAGGGAGTGATGCGCACTAACGGCAGGCTCGTCTCGCTCTACCTAGGCATAGCCAGGGTGGCCAGAGAGGGCATATCGGTCACGCCCTTCAAGCACATATACATCCCGAGGGTCGGCGACATCGTCGTGGGCAAGATCAGGGATGTGGGCGTCACTAACTGGCTCGTTGACATAAACTCCCCCTACCCCGCCGTCCTGCAGGTCTCGGAGGCCCTGTCAAGGCCAATCGACGTGACTAAGATAGACTTGAGGAGGTACCTTGACATAGGCGACGTGATAGTGGCCAAGGTCATAGAGTTCGACTACCTCAGGGATCCCATGCTGACGATTAAGGAGTCGAGGTTAGGCAAGGTGACTGAGGGGCTGCTCCTCGAGTTCCAGCCCTCCCTAGTCTACAAGGTGATAGAGAGCAGGCTAAGGTTGATCGATGAGGTCAAGAGCAAGCTTAAGTGCGACATATACGTTGGGAAGAACGGCAGGGTGGTCGTTACGGGGGCTAGGAACAGGCTGCTGGAGGTTGTTGACTTACTCACAATGATATTCGAGGACTTCTCGCCAGGCTCGACTAGCAGGATAAGGGCCCGGGTGTCGAGGCTCGGGAGGCGGTGAGGATGGGTGAGGAGAAACCCAAGCTCATGACCGAGGACGGGCGCAGGGTGGACGGCAGGAGGCCCGACGAGCTGAGACCCACTGAGATAGAGGTCGGGATCCTCAAGAACGCTGACGGCTCAGCCCTGATACGCCAGGGCAAGAACAGGATAATGGTGGCTGTCTACGGCCCCAGGGAGCTTCATCCCAGGCACCTGGCGCTCCCGGACAGAGCTATAGTGAGGTGCAGGTACCACATGGCCCCCTTCTCGGTCCCGGAGAGGAAGTCGCCAGCCCCGACGAGGAGGGAGATAGAGCTATCTAAGGTCATAAGGGAGGCACTCGAGCCGGCGATAATCCTGGAGGCCTTCCCGAGGACCACCATCGACATATTCATAGAGGTGCTCCAGGCCGACGGCGGCACCAGGACCGCTTCCATAACCGCAGCGGCAGTGGCCCTAGCGGACGCTGGCATACCGATGAGGGACCTAGTCGCAGCCGTGGCCGTGGGCAAGGTGGACGGCGTCCTGGTGCTCGACCTGAACCACTTAGAGGACCAGTACGGCGGGGGCGACATGCCAGTAGCCATGATGCCGTCACTGGAGGAGATAACGCTCCTCCAGGCCGATGGCACGTTCACTCTGGAGGAGCTCGAGAAGGGGCTCAAGCTGGCGATGAAGGGCATAAGGGAGCTCTACGAGATCCAGAAGAGGGCACTGAGGGAGAGGTACTCGTCGCTAGCCGTGGAGCTGAGGGAGGGTAGGAGATGAGCAGGCCGGAGGAGATAATCCCCAAGCTGAGGAAGGACACGATAATATCCCTGCTCAGCCAGGGCAGGAGGCTCGACAACAGGAGGCCCGACGAGTTCAGGGAGCTGAAGATAGAGGCGAACGTGATAGAGAGGGCTGACGGGTCGGCCTTAGTGTCGCTGGGCAACACGATGGTGATAGCTGGCGTTAAGGCCGTGCTAGGGACGCCGTACCCAGACAGCCCGAACGAGGGGGCACAGATAGTGAACGCTGAGCTGATACCGCTCGCCTCCCCCGTCTTCGAGCCGGGCCCCCCAGGTGAGGAGGATGTCGAGCTCTCAAGGGTCGTGGACAGGGCACTCAGGAGCGCTGGGGCCATAGACCTGCGCGAGCTGGCCATAGTGCCTGGTAGGAGGGCGTGGTGCATTTACATCGACATCTACGCCCTCAACCACGACGGCAACCTGATCGACGCGTCAGCGCTTGCCGCTGTGGCCGCCCTCTACACGGCCAAGATCCCTGAGGTCGAGGTTAGGGGGACAGAGGTTAGGGTCAAGGAGGAGAGGAGGGGGCTGCCAATGAGGGACGTGCCAGTCACAGTCACCTTCGCAAAGATTGGCGGCGAAATCGTCGTCGACCCGTGCTACGAGGAGGAGCTGGTCATGGACGCCAGGATAACCTTCGGCATAGATGGCAAGGGCAACCTGTGCGCCATCCAGAAGGGGCTCAGGGGGACCTTCACGTGCGAGGAGGTCGTGAGGGCGGCTTCCCTGGCCCGCAAGCTGTCAATGTCGCTCAGGGAGGCCGTCGTCAAGCTGAAGGCCTAGCGCGAAAGGCTTATTACGGGTAAGCTGGGAGTGTGGGTGGGATCAGCGATGGGGAGGACGAAGATCGTTGGCCCCGCTGGGAGGTTCGGGGCCAGGTACGGCTCCACGCTGAGGAAGAAGGTGGCCCTCATAGAGAGGAGGATGCGAGGGCCACACAGATGCCCCAGGTGCAGGACGCTAGGGACGCTGAGGAGGATTAGCATTGGCGTGTGGCACTGCCGCAAGTGTGGCTACACCTTCGCTGGCGGCGCGTGGGTGCCGAGGACCGTCATGGGCAAGACCTTCGCCCCGGAGGAGCTTAAGCAAATGGGTCTGAGGTAGTCTTGAGGGCGAGGATACTCATCACGACCAGCCGGCACCCGAACCCCAGGCTGAGGTCGTTTGTCAAGGACCTCGCGAGGGCCTTGCCGAGAGCTTCTCATGTAAACAGGGGCAAGATGAACATAGACGAGCTGGCGGCTGAGGCCTACAGGCGGGGGTCGGATACCGTGGTGATAGTCTGCCGGGGGCAGCACGGCAACCCCGGCCGCATAGTCTTCATGAAGGTCTACGAGGACGAGTTCGAGTTCTACCCCCTCATAATCCAACTCAGGGGTGTGAAGCTCGTGAGGGAGATGCCGGACGCGAGACCAGTCAGGGTGAAGAGCGAGGTCGTGGGGTACTTCGAGGGCGGCGAGGCGGAGGCGCTGGCGCTAGCGCTGGGAGAGGCGCTCGGGCTGCTGACAATAAAGGCTAGCTCGATAGATGACCTCAGGGGGGTCTCCCAGGCAGCCCTACTCGTTGAGCGCGTGGGCAAGCCGGACTTGAGCTTCATTCTCAAGTTTCTATCGCTGCGCAAGCTAGACGTGGTCGGCCCCCTAATGAGGGTCAGGAGGGTGGTCTACAGGTGCCCGAGCCCCGCTTAGCGGCCAGGCTAGAGGTGCATGTTGAGGACGAGAGAGCGAGAGAGGCGCTGCTCCGAGCCCTCCTCCCGGACATAGCGACCCCGGCCTCGCCTAGGGTGAGAGCCTCCCTGCGCGCAGAGGGCAATGCCTTAGTGCTGGAGATCGAGACCTCTGACCTGTCGGGCCTGAGGGCAGCCGTTAATAGCTACCTCAGGCTCATGCACTCCGTGGACTCATCGCTGAGGGCTGCTCTGGGCTCAGCTGGGGCAAAAGGTAAAAAGCGCGGCTAGGACTATCTACTAGCAATTCCCCGCTCAAGGTGTTCCGGATGGGGGAGCAGTTGCCACCGCGCCTGAGGGGCCAGCTGCAGAGGCTCCAGCAGCTCCGCGACCAGCTCCAGGCGATCCTCATACGCAAGCAGCAGTGGCAGGTGAGGTTGAACGAGCTTGAGGGGGCCATCAGAGAGCTCGAGAAGGCTAGCGACGAGACGCCGGTGTTCAAGATCGTCGGGCCCATAATGGTCTCCTCCACCAAGCGGGACCTGCTTAGCGAGCTTAAGGAGAAGAAGGAGATTGCTGAAGCGAGTATAATGACGCTCGACAAGCAGGAGAAGCTGCTGAGGAAGCAGCTGGGAGACCTGGAGAAGAAGATAGCTGAGGAGCTGTCAGCCAAGGGGGAGGGGGTCGTCGGCGGATAGCCGAGCATGAGGAAGCTTAGCGAGGAGGACGTGAGGGAGGTAAGCCGCAGGGTAGCTGAGGCGGTGGTCGACTATATATCGCAGAGGGTGCAGCCCAAGTACATCTACGTGATCGACGTCCACGTCGAGCTCAGGCGCTCCGAGGAGGGGGGCTACGTGCTCGACGTCTTCGCGTACCTCGACGTGAACCCTTTCTGCGGAGTTGACCCTGACAGGCTGCTAGACGAGGCAATAGAGGCTGGCTTCGAGGTGGCCCGGAGGGAGCTCGGGAGGCTCGGGGTGAGGGAGGTTGAGGGGGGGAGCTGAGCGGCTGCTGGAGTTCCTCGATTCTGCCCCCGGCGCCGTGGCCATAGCGACTCACGCTAACGCCGACCCTGACGCGGTGGGGTGCGCCGTCGCTCTGAGGGATGGGGTGGCGAGGGCCGTCGGGCGCGATCTGCAGCTCATATTCCCAGAGGGCGTTAGCAGGGCGTCGAGGAGGGTCATCGAGCGATCCGGCGCGAGGCTGAGTTACGCCGAGGAGGGTGTTGAGGGGCTCAGCGGGCTCATCCTCGTGGACCTCGCCTCGCCAGGGCAGCTTGGCGCGGCGCGGGCCATGCTCGACGAGCTGAGGGGGCGCGTGTTCCTCGTCGATCACCACGTCCCGACACGCGACCTGCTTGAGCTCTGCTGGGGGGCTGTGGTGAGGGAGGAGGCGGCAGCGTCGGTCATAGCTTACGAGATCTGCGTGGAGCTCGGGGTCGAGCTGCCCAGGGAGGCGCTGTTCCTCGTGCTCGCCGGAATACTCTTCGACACCAGGCGGTTCGCCCACGCCACGCCAGCTGCGCTGGTCGTCGCCAGCGAGGTGCTGAGGCGTGGCGTCTCCTACTCAGACGTGGTGGAGGCCCTGCAGCAGGAGATGGACCTGCCCGAGAGGATAGCCAGGCTCAAGGCGGCTGGCAGGCTCAGGCTCTACAGGCTCGGCGACTGGCTCGTAGCCTTCACTCGCGTGGGCTCCTTCGAGGCCTCAGCCGCTCGAGCGATACTAAGCCTGGGCGCAGATGTGGCGTTCGTCGTCAGTGAGAGGAATGACGAAGTCAGGGTCAGTGCCAGGTGCACCAGCAGGTTCAGGGAGGGCGCTGGGCTGAGCCTAGGCGAGGACGTCATGCCGAGGCTGGCTGAGCTTATGGGCGGCTCGGGCGGGGGGCACCACCTAGCGGGCGGCGCTCTGGTGAGGGGCACTCCGGAGGACGTGGTGGCCAAGTGCCTCGAGATACTCTCGGAGAAGCTCGGGCTAAAGGCGAAGCAGCTCAGCCTGGACTAGGCGCTGCCTCCTGAGCTGGCGCCTGGAGCTCCTCTGGGATCTTGAGCGGGATGTCGAAGGTCTTCGTCAGCACCTTAATCTTCCTGACCTCGACCTTCCTCAGCGGGTATATCTTCCTAGCCTTATTGAACACCTCTGAGGCGACCTTGCCCAGCACTGCCTCGCGGACGAACTCGTCGAACGTCAGCATTGAGGCCCTGGCCTCGACAACCTCCTTAGCTACCCTCCTTATGGCCTTCTCCTGGGATGTCTTGACTCTGTGCTGCGTTATCACCATTATGGCCACCCTCATCCTGACGCCGTCCTTGGTCTCGACGTCAAATATGCCATCGACCTTGGTCGTGCCTCTCCTCACCAAGCTCCTCAGGTAGTCCCTGGCGAGCTCGAAGCCCTTGAACTGCGTGAAGGCCTTGCCATTCACGACCTTTACGACCTGAAACTTTAGCTTGATGTGCGCCTGAGTGAAGTCCCCAGTTATCTGGAATAGGCGCACCTCTATGGTCCTCCCCATCAGGCCCTTCTCCGAGTTGGCCGGTATCTCGCCTATCTCAGCGTACCCGAAGGCGCTCGACGCGTAGACCGGGAACCACTTCTTCAGCGCCCACCTGTCCCTCGCTGACCTAGGCGCTGGCATGCTCCCACGCTGGCCTTTCCCTATTCGGAAAGGACTCTTATAGACTTATCGACGGCCGCGAGACACCTTATCAGGTCATTGAAGGCGTGGAGGCACCCCCCCGGCCCGTCCTCGACCACGATCGTGACCTCAAGGGCGCCCTCACGGAGCGCGGCGCTGGCTGAGACGCCGGGCGGTGCTGCCCTGTTGTCAGGCTCCAGGGCCCTCGCTATCGCCTCCCCAGCCCTCGCGTTCATGATGGGCACCACTAGGCGGAGGACCAGCCTCATGCGCTGATGGCCCTCGATATCTCCGCCTCAACGGCCCTCACGAGCTCCGACTTCAGGTTCGCGCTGAAGGTGCCCCCAGCTGCGTTCTCGTGCCCCCCTCCGACGCCCCCGAGCTCGTCTGCGACGCTCCTCACCACCTGGCCCAGGTTCACCGCCCTGTACTTGGCGTCGATCGATATCGGCTTTCTGAGGGAGACCTTCAGCGCGTCCTCCCCAACCTTCGTCATGGCCATCAGCGGCTTGGTTATGCCCCACACCCTCGACGACGCCAGGATGGAGGCCACGGCCGCCAGCATCCTGCCGCTGACCCTGCCGCTCAAGTCGACCACCACCAGGTGGTCGAGCTCGCTCACGTAGCGCTCCCGGCTGCTCCTGACCTCGTTTATCGCTGAGGAGAGAGCCCTCCTGTAGCCCTCGACCTCCCTCATGGCGTCGCTCAGGACCCTCCCCCTGACCCCCATCGCCAGGAGCAGGGCGAGGTCGTGCCTCTCCACCCTGCCGCACGCGTTGAGGATCGCGGCGAACTCCCTGGCGTCGTAGAGCGGGGAATCCTCGCCCTCCCTTGGCAGCAGGTACGTCGTGCCGAATATCCTCTCGGACTCGCGCACCGACAAGCCGACGCTCATGGAGTACTTTATGAGCTCGGTGGCTAGCCTCCTCACCTCCTCCCTGCTGAGCGACTTGAAGTACCTGAGCTTGCCCCCCTCGCTGGGCTCCACGCCTATGCTCTTCAGGAAGTTGTAGCACGCCGCCTCGTCGCCGCTGAGGCCCGGCAGGTATGGGTCGAACGTGTACTCCAGGCACTTTAGCAGCGGCCTCGACCTCAGGCCGAATAGCCTGAGCCCCAGCTCCCTCTTGATGTAGCCGTGCTCAACGCCGTCCCTCACGGCGATCTCGTTGAGCCCTGTGAGGCTGAAGTGCTTTCCCACGTCCTGCCTGTCCCCTAGCGCCCCCACGACGGCCAGCGGCGAGTGAGGGGGGGCCTCCTCCGGGAGGGCGCTCCTCACGAGGAGGTAGGCCAGGGTCGAGGAGCTAGCCTGAGTCGAGCCGTCTATGCCGAACCTGTGGGGGTTGACCTCCATCACAGCACCCCCCTCTACCTCTGGCTCTGGTATGTGGTGGTCGACCACGAAGACGTCTCTGTCGCTGAGCTCGGCCTCCAGGCGGCTGAGGAGCCCACTACCGAGGTCCGTCATGACGACGCACTTGTAGTGCGGATTCCTCCTCACCCAACTGATGGCAGCCTCGTCAAGTTGGTCGACGACTCTGATGTGAAATGGAACGTCAAGTTGGCTGAGGGCGCACGCAAGCGCCGCCGCGGCGCACACGCCGTCCGCATCGTAGTGAGTCACTATGAGGCACGACTTGCGCTCCTCGAGGCTAGCGAGCAGGCTCTCAGCTGCCCGCCTCACGTGGTGCAAGAAGTCGCGTGACGCGCCCTCAGCCCCCTGGCCATCGCTAGACCTTGATCTTCTCTGGCTCATAGCGCCAGTCAGGAGGTAGTACGCCCTCCCGCTTATAGTACTTCTCCAGCCTCCTGATCTTCGACTCTATGAGCTGCAGGCCCCTCTTGGAGTGGTAGTCCTTCGGGTGCTCCTCGAGGTGCCTCCTGACCCTGATGGCCCTCCTTATGAGGTTCGCGAGGTCCTCGGGTATCTCCGGCTCCAGCCCGTGCTCTCTCAGGATCTGGATTATCTTCTTGCCGGTGACCTGCTTGACCAGGGGGATGCCGTATTGGTCCCTCAGGATGACGCCTATCATCGACGGCGGATAGCCCTTCCTCGCCAGCTCCACTACCAGGCTCTCGACCTGCTCAGGGGTGTACTTCAGCCAGGCCGGCGGCGCTGTCCTTAAGGGCCTAGTCGAGTGCGACTTGCCCTTCTCCTTGCTCTTGCGCATCTGGGCACCTCGCCCCTGAGTAAAGCATACCTGAATATATTAACTTATCTCGCCTCGCTGACCAGGAACGAGAGTGCGCCTCTTACGGCCTTTGCCCTGTGGGAGAGAGCGTTCTTCTCGCTCAGCGTCATCTCAGCGTACGTCCTGCTCTCGCCCTCAGGCACGAATATCGGGTCGAAGCCGAAGCCCCCCGAGCCCCTCGCCTCACGTGATATCGCGCCGCGGGTCTCGCCCACGAATACATGCTCGCCAAGCCGCGGGTCGTGCAGCACGACTACAGACCTGAAGGTGGCCCGTCTGTCCTCAACCCCAGCTAGGAGCTTTAGCACGCCCTCGCATCCTATAGTCCTGTATACGTACGAGCTGTATGGCCCTGGAAATCCGCCCAGTGAGTGGATGAACAGCCCGGCGTCCTCCACGATGTAGGTCTCGCCGCTCAGGTGGCTCCTGACGGATCTCGACGAGAAGACCGCTATCTCCCGGAGGTCGTCTGACTGTATCTCAAGCTTCCTCAGCCTCGCCTGGACTAGGCTGACTCCCAGGGACTCAGCCACAGCCTTAGCCTCCTCAAACTTGTGCCTGTTCCCCGTGACGAAGAGCACTCTTAAGCCTCCTCTCGCGGACATACCTGCCTCGCCTCCTTATCTCCCGCACCTTCTCCAGCACTCTATTCGCCTCATCCTCCCCCACCACGCCAGCGTACCCCTCCATGAATTTCTCAAACAGGAACTTAGAGAGTGAGAAGTGAGTGCTCTCCAGCGCCCTCAGAAATAGGTGGACATCTACGCCTCTGTCCTCTAGTTGCCGAGAGTACTGGCTAAGGCCGAAGTCTATGAGGTACGGCCTCCCCCGGTGCAGGATCACGTTAGAGGTCGTGAGGTCGCCGTGGACTACGCCGTGAGCGTGGAGCAGGCCAACGTACCTCCCCAACTCCACGAATATCCTGGCCAGCTCGCCCTTCGGCAGCTCGCCGAGCACCCTGGAGAGCCTCGGCCCCTCTACATAGTCCATCACGATGACGGCCTCCTCTAGGTCGACGTCGAGCACCGTGGGGCACGGAATGCCCAGGGACTTAGCCTCTATCATTATCTTGGCCTCAGTAGCCGTTCTCTCCCGCCTCAAGGCCTCGTCGAGCCTGGGGTCTCTGTAGGGCTTGGGCAGCCTAGCCTTCCTAACGACCTTGAAGCCGTATAGCTCGCCCAGCGTCAGCACGGCCTCAGCGCCGATGCCTATGAGCTCTCCACCCACGGCACGTCCACCTCCTCCACCCGCCACCTCTGCCTTATGTAGCTCTCCTCAACGGGTATCGTCACGCCGTGCTCGAGGGCCAACGCCCCCGTGTAGGCTATCATGGCCCCGTTGTCGCCAGCGTACTCGTCGGGCACCGCGGCAAACCTCGCCCCGTGGAGCTCGCACATCCTCCTCAGCTTCTCCCGGAGGAGCCTGCTCCTAGCGACGCCCCCCGTCAGGATCAGCTCCCGCTTCTCGGTGTGCGCTAGAGCCCTCTCAGCCACCTCCACGACCATGCCATACGCCACCTCGACCAGGCTGTAGCAGATGTCCTCCAGCCTGTACTTGCCCTCCCGCGCCAGCCTCAAGGCGGCGGTCAGCAGGCCTGAGAACGACACGTCCTGCCCCTTCACGCTGTATGGTAGCTCGATGAACTCGCGCCCCCTCGCCGCGAGCCTCTCAACGATGGGCGTGCCCGGGAACCCTAGTCCCAACTCCCTAGCGAAGGCGTCCATGCAGTTGCCCAGCGCTATGTCTAAGGTCTCGCCGAAGACCCTATACCTCCCCTCAACGTAGGCTATTATGACGGTGTTGCCCCCGGACACGAAGACCGCCAGCGGGTCCCTGGCCCCCGTCGTCAGCCTGGCTATCTCGACGTGGGCGACGGCGTGGTTCACGGGCACCAAGGGCTTGTCGAAGTAGGAGGCCAGCGCCCTGGCCACGCTGCAGCCGACCCTGAGGCACGGGCCCATGCCGGGGCCTAGCGCGACGGCGATGCCATCTACCTCCTCAAGGCTCACCCCGCTCTCATCGAGGGCCCTCCTCAGCACCTCAGCCGCCACCTTGCTGTGGTGCTCGGCCGCCTCCCTCGGGTGTATCCCGCCCCGGGCTGGGACGTACGTTGAGCTAGCGTTGGCGAGTATGCTGCCGTCTGAGGTCGCTACGCCGACCCCATATGTGTGGGCAGTGCTCTCGATGCCGAGCACAGTGACGGCGCCCAAGGCTGACGCCTCACGCCAGCTTGCCGCGCCTGTGGACGAACTCCGTGTACCCGCACTTGCCGCAGTGCCACCTCTCGACGGGGGACTTGTGGTGCGCCATTATGGAGCCGCAGCGCGGGCACTTCTTGTTCTTCAGCCTTATGGTCCCCATCTCGTAGTCGTACTCGTACATCCTGTGCACGTGAGCCACGTCACTCACCCCCCTCCTCGCCGCGCTCATCAGGCGGCGCGTTCCTCCTCTTGATGTGCTCGTCCTCTATCTCCTCGGCTCGCGCTGGGTCATCATAGACGTGAACCCTAGCCGTGCTGAGACCCTGCCCGTACCTGGTGCTGACGTTTATGACGTAGACGCACTCAAGGGGCGCCTTGTACAGCTCAGAGATCCTCTGCCTCAGCTCATGCTTGCTCGGCGTCCCCCTCCCGACGTGCGTCACGACGACCTTCAGCTCCCTCCTCCCTATCAGCGGGTTCTGCCGCTCCTCAACCACCTTGACGTCGAGGTCGCTCATGGGCTCACCAGCGGCTCCTACACTATATCCAGGGGCCAGTATAATTACTTTACTAAGCGCTCCAGCAAGCGCTCGAACGAGGAGCGGGTGTAGTCGTTTACTATCACGACCACAAGCGCCTCGTCAGGCTGCCCGTACACGACGAATGACCTGTTGGGCGCGACGATGGACATGGGTATCGTGAGCAGGTCCTCCTCGCCCTCCACCACGACGAGCACCCTCTCGCCCAGCTCGAGCACCCTGCTGACGCACTCCTCGAGGATCGGCCACGACTCCCGCGCTATCGTCGACCTCGGGTTCCTCAGCCTGAGCCTCGCGCTAAATGCAGCCATAATCTCGTTCGCGAGCGCGCTGCCCACAGGCCTGCGCTTGGTCTTGAAGTCCACCACTGCAACGTCTGGGACTCGGCCGCTCCTCACCAGGTTTAGCGCGACTGAGTCGCCGACGGCCGCTAGCAGCGGCGGCTCGAAGTCCTCCACCATGGCGCTCAGGAGCTGGACCGCCTCGTCCGCCTCCCTGAAGATGGGAAGGCCCAGGGGCCTGCGCACTACTCGCTTAGCTCCCTCGTCAAAGCGTACGTCGCTCAGCCTGTAGCTCCGCGCCATGGGCGCTACCTTACCTTGAGGGCGTACCTGCCGGGCGCCTTTATCCCCAGCTTCTCAGCGAGAACCGAGCTCTCGTCGAGAATGATCACCATCCCGCTCCAGTCGTCTGAGAAGTCCCTGGAGCCGCAGTTCGGGCACATCCCGACGTTCAGCGGCACTAGCATCTTGCACTTCCTGCAGGCCTTAAGCGGCGCCCCGATCCTCCTGGGCAGGCCCGCTCACCCCCTACTTGCCCCCCTCCTCAGCCTCTCGAGCTCCTTCTTAATCCACTCCACCTTGCCCAGGAAGGGCTGCCTCATGGTGAGGCTTACCCTCAGCCCCCTTATGCTGCCAGCCATGGAGCTGACCGCGACTATCCTCGCCCTGACCACGTCGCCCTTCCTGACCACGTACCTCGTGCTCTCGCCTATCATGGCGCCCTGGGCTCGGTCGTAGGAGAACCTGTCGTCGTATATCTGGGACTTGTGGATGAGGCCCTCCAGGGGGCCGAGCCTGACGAATAGGCCGAAGTCCTCGACGGTCACTACCTCCCCCTCCACGACCTCGTGCAGCGTCGGCCTGAACACCAGGGCATCGAACGTCGCCCTGTGGTAGGAGCCGCCGTCGCCGGGGACTATCCTGCCAACGCTCGAGACGTCCACGCCGAGGATGCTTATCACCAGCCCGGCGTTCTCGACGAGTTGGCCCTCGTACAGCTCTTCAAGCACCTCCTTAGCGGCCTCCCTCAGGTCCTTTCCGAACTTTGAGGGCGGTATCCTCACAACGTCTTGAAACGTGATGACCTTGTACATGTGAGCTGACCCCGCCGCAGGAAGAGGATGTTTGGGGGCACTAATTAAACTATCGGCCTGCGCCCCTCGCGCTGTGGGGCCGATCTGCCATGCCCCCGCAGCCTTGGCGGGACGGCACGAGATCCCCGCAGGATATTAGCCTCATTAGACCTCCCCGTCAAGCCAGACCCTGTGGTCTCTCTCTCTGTACAAGATGACGGGGACGCCCAGCTCCCTGAGCCTCCTCCTCAGCTCCCTGTCGTTCGTCGCCACGACTAGCTTGTCGCCGCGCCTCAGGGCGCTCCGCGCGTACTCCACTATCTTGTCGTCTGCCGAGCCGCCTGGGACGGCGCTGTCATCCACCAGCTCCACCTCGCACCTATCCACCAGCTCCAGGCCGAGCAGGGCGGCCCTCCTCTCCTTGGGCCCGCCCTCGGAGGCTATCTTCCTCAGCTCCTCGACCGTCGACCTGAGGACGATGAACCTCGGCCTCAGCTGGAGGCACTCCTCCACACTAGCGAACACGTTGACCCTCTCGTGGGACGGAAGCATGAGGAAGTTCGTGTCGAGCAGCACGACGTATCTCGCTCTGCCCATCGGAGTTATACGCTTTGCGAGACAGTATTAAAAGTCGCGCTCCACGCCCCTAAGGCTCAGCCGGGCCTGAGCCCCTGCGAGCCTTTGCTTATGTGGGGACAGCTACACCTAGAGGGGCGCTAGCAGGCGTGCTCAGTCCGCTGATGGGCCCAGCGTTGGGAGCTGGGGCAAGGCACGCCCGCTGAGCTGGCCCGTGATGGGAGCCCTCCGCTTTCTAGAGCGAGACAAAGCTTATAAACTCTAAATAATTTCCTCCTGTGAGAGCATGAAGAAAGTATATGTCCTCCTTTGCCTAACGGTGGCGCTGGCCGTGGTGAACGCCTCGGTCTTCGTCTACTACCCAGTATCCCTGGCGCTGTCGCCAGCTCAGCCACCGATATACTTCGCCGAGGGCAACAACGCCGGGAAGGACGACCTGTGGGGGGCCAACGTGATATCGGTGACCGTCGGAGATGCTAGCACGAGCCTGAGCATAACGGTG
Organism: uncultured Thermoproteales archaeon; assembly: GCA_964497915.1. GTDB lineage: Archaea > Thermoproteota > Thermoprotei > Thermofilales > CAYSTQ01 > CAZCFI01. The sequence goes on along the minus strand of CAZCFI010000002.1, from coordinate 1,453 downwards.
CACCCAACCTACAGGAGGAATTACTACAGGAACCTAGCGCTCGTAGTGAACCAGGACAGCAAGGCGTACTACGTTACGATAAGAGTGGAGGACGCGCTAAACGACGACAAGATCACTAGCGCCACGTTGTACGTCATCGACTCATCTGGCACGACAGTGCTCACGGTCGATCTCAAGAGCACAGGCGACTATGGGCCAGCCACGACAGCCATAGGGGCTGGGGCCCAGTGGAGGATCGACATCGAGGTGGTCATAGACGCTGCCGGGGGTAGCTATGACGCAGCCCCCACCCTCAGCGACACGTCGGCGGCCCTCAAGCTGATATACAGCCCAACCTCCGAGACTCCGCCCTAGGTGGGCGCTGAGTCATGAGGGGGTGGTTACTTCACGCCCTTCTCCAGGTGGTAATCTCGGCTAGCGTTGTACTAGCGTCGGTGTTTGCTTACTACCCAGTAAGAATGGGACTGGGGCCGGCCCCGCCGCCAGTCACCCTCGAGGACCCCGCCACAGAGGGAGTCTCAGTGACGCTGGACCCAACGCGCACCTCTGCGTCAGTCAGCGTCGCAATGTCTAACGTGGAACAGCTCGTCCACAACCCGGACCTGTACAGCGGCCCCGACTTCTGGTACTGCGTCTCCGGGCGGTACATGTCGTGCTACTGGCTCAGTGGCGACATCGGCTCCTCGGGCGGGGTCGCGCAGATCTACGGAGCGCTGCCTAGGCTAGCCTCCGACTCAGCGTTCCTAGTCACTGAGGTCACGTTCCCGAATATCACGATACTCAGCGCCACTGTGGAGCTCAGGGCTAGGTACGCCTCGCAGCCAAGCGGGGCCGTCATCCTCTACCTCGTCGGGCTCTACGACCCGGATGCGGGCGCGTGGGCGTGGGGGCCCGTGCAGTTCAGCCCCACAAACAGCTACCAAGTGTTCACATTCTCAGTGACCGGCGTCAGCCCGGGAGCTAGCTACTGGCTGGTGGTCGGGGTCTATGTCGTGTTGGCGCCACTCGGGGGCGTTGAGGACTTCAGGCTGGATAGCGCGTACTTGCACGTAGAGACTAGCGAGTACTCCTTTGGCGGGAACGTGCTAGGACTCCTAGACAGGGACTCCAAGAGCTACTACGCTGTGCTCGTCGTTGACAGCGCATCGCTCTCCCCCACGCTAGACTGCGACATATACCTAGTCAACGTCCGCCTAGAGGAGTCCAGCCACATAGTGATCAGGGACGGCAGGGTCGAGGCGCGCCGCACCTCAGAGGTCGAGCTCCCAGCGCCCCCGAGCGGCTATCTCTCAGGCTACATCAGGTTGGTGGCATCCGACCCCTCGAAGGCTCAGTCGACCATACAGCTAGTCCTCAGGTACTGCACGGTCACTGGCGGGGAGGGCGCTTGCGTTGAGTACCCGGTGACGCTGGTGCTGGATGCGCCTGGTCGCCGAGGGGTCAGGCGGGAGGG
>CAZCFI010000001.1:0-78405 GCA_964497915.1 uncultured Thermoproteales archaeon | reverse complement strand
TCCACGGACTTCCTCGCGTTCAAGTGGGCGCTCGTGAAGTCGCTCCTGCGCGACGGCATGCTCGTCGAGGTCGAGTGGGACGGCAGGGTGGTGCTCGTCGGGGACCTCCACGGCGACTTGGACTCGCTACTCAGCGTGATCTCGAGGTGCGCGCGCGACGAGGACTGCCTTACAGTCTTCTTGGGCGACTACGTCGACCGGGGCCCGCGGCAGCTCCTCACGCTGATTGGAGCTCTAGCCTTCAAGGCCAAGTTTAAGGACAGGGTCGTCCTCCTCAGGGGCAACCACGAGGATCCATCGATTAACGCCTACTACGGGTTCCTAGCTGAGCTGAGGGAGAGGTACGGGGCGAGGTGGAGGCTCTTCTACCGGCACTTCGTGAGGCCAGTCTACCTGAGCCTCCCGGTGGCGGCCCTGATAGAGGCTGGGGGGCTGAGGCTGTTCGCTGTCCACGGCGGCCTCCCCATAGACCGGCTCACGCTAGACGACGTGCGCGAGCTCCCGAGGGAGGAGGTCGTCGGGCACCCGACGCTCACGCAGCTGCTGTGGAACGACCCGAGGGAGGAGCTGGCTGACTACGCCCCGAGCATGAGGGGCGAGGGGATATTTTACTTCGGGTTCCGCGTGCTGGAGAGGTTCTTGCGTGATAATGGGATCAGCGCAGTGGTGAGGGCGCACGAGCCAGTCCCAGAGGGCTTCCGGGCGATGTTCGGCGGCAGGCTGTACACGGTCTTCACGTGCAGGTACTATGGAGTACCACCAACGGCACTCGAGGTGGGTAGGGACGGCAGCATCAAACCTGTCAGGCTAGACCTAAGGGCGTCAGGAGATCGCCGATGAGCACTCAGATCCGGCACCCTCCTGCTGCGAGATATTGAGTAATTAGCTAGCCTGCGCTTGAGCACCCGCGGTCATATCAAAATGTTGGTTTGAGTAGCCCTAATGCAATGCTAGGCCGTGGTGCATCAGCGTGATTGACTAGTCAGGGGCAGTGACTGGGCGCTGCCTAGGGGGCTCAGCGTGGGGGGAGCTAGCATCCAGAGGGGGTTCCCCCCACGGCAAACTGACTACTTTGGTACCCCTCATCACCGTGGCTTGATTGGCGGGGGCGCTCTAATAAGCGTTCCTCAGCCGAGTCCCAGCATGCGCTCAGCGTTACCGCGGAGCACGTCGTACCTCTCGCTATCTGAGAGCTTGGCCATCAGCGCCTTGAGCACTGAGCACTCAGGGTACATCAGCGGGTAGGCAGTGCCGAAGAGCACCCTCTTGGAGCCCAAGCGCCTCACTAGGAACTCCACGCCCAGGAGCCCCTGGTGGTACGCGATGTCGACGCAGACGTTGGGGGTGCGCCTCACCACCGTCGCCAGCTCCACGTTCTCTGAGTAGTTGACCCCCGAGAGCACCACCGTAACCCCTCTGAACTCGCTGGCGGCAGAGCACAGCTCACCGAGGTCGACGCCAATCGGGTCGCCCCACCTGAGCCTGACCTGCACTATCAGGGGGAGGCCTGCCTCCTCTGCCAGCGATAGCGCGCAATTGAGCGCCTCCCTCGCCACCTTGCCACCGCTCGCGTAGAGCCTGAGGGCCCCAAAGCCGCTTAGCTTGAGGCCCCCGCGCTGCAGGCCTTGAGGGGAGGTGCCGGCCACGGGCACCGCGCCCAGGGACCTCGACGCCCTGAGCACGAGCTCGTTGACGGGGCCCCACTCAGAGCTGGGAGGCGGCACCGGTGAGAGAGCCACCGTGGCTATACCGAGCGAGCGGAGCCTCTGCAGGTCCTCGCTCGTGATGGGCTTCTCGGAGCCGTGGAACACGGTGATGTCTACAGCCCCCTCAGCCGTGGCCCGATCACCTCCTCAGCGTTGTAGCACAGGATGGCCTCCTTCGCCTCCCAGCTTATATCTGCTCCCAGCACCTTGCCCAGGGACACAGCTGGGTCTAGGTAGGGCATGTCCGTTCCGAGGAGCACCCTCTCGTAGCCCAGCGCCTCCACGGCGGCCTCCACCATCCCAGCGTCGGCCACCGACGAGGACACCTCAGCGTACACATTGTCGAACCTCCTAACCCTCTCGATGCCCTCCCTCCACCTGGCCCCGCCCATGTGGTACATCACTATCGTCAGGTCTGGGAAGAGCTCTGCGAGCCTGGAGACCTCCACGCCGCCGTCGTAAGAGTGTATCATCGCTGGGATCCCGACCCTCTCGGCCTCCTCGAGGACCCTCAGCGTGAGCTCGTCCAGCATTGATATCCTGAAGTAGTTTGGGTGCAGCTTGACCCCGACGAAGCCCGCGCCAACGTACCTGCGGAGCTCCTCGAGCGCCTCCCCCCCGTAGTGCGGGTTGACGGCCACCAGCCCCAGGAGCCTCCCGGGGTGTTCTCTAACGGCCTCCAGCGCCAGCCTGTTCCCCTCCCTGAAGTCGGCGAGCAGCGAGTGGGTGCTGGACACCAGGGACACCCTGATGCCGTACCTGTCCATGACCTGGACTATGCGGCCCGGGGAGCCGTCGAGCAGGAACCTCTGGTCGGAGCCCACGTGCGAGTGCACGTCGACTATTCTCCCCCTCACCCGCTCGAGGGCCTCCAGCAGCCTCAACGCTCCCGCCTCGCTAGGATCCTCACGGCCTCGACCGCCACGTCTATGGCGTCGTCAACGCCAGCTGACTCGTCCACTATCGGGCGCCCCTCGACGGTGCTGCCAACCACCGCCAGCACCGCGCCAGCCCTGGCCCCCCTGAGGGCTGAGACCACGAAGATGCCGGAGCACTCCATCTCCGTCGCCAGCACCCCAGCCCTCTCCCAGACCTCCATCCTCTCCTGAGCCGATGCGCGACTCGGGAGCCTGTCGGGCTCCTCGACGTAGAAGGCGTCCTTCGTGTGCACCACGCCGACGTGGTAGCGCACGCCCAGGCGCTCGGCCGCCTCGACGAGCGCTGACACGACTTCGTGGCTCGCCACCGCCGGGTACTCGGGCGGCACGTAGAACCTCGTGGTCCCCTCGTCCCTCACCGCCGCAGTGGCGATGACGACGTCCCCCACCCTGACGCGCCTCTGGAGCGCCCCGGACGTGCCCACCCTTACGAACGTGTGGGCGCCAGCCTCCATCAGGGCCTCGACTATCATGACGGCCGAGGGGCAGCCTATCCCCGTGGACGCCGCCGACACGGCTACGCCGTCGACGAGCCCCGTCATCACGCGGAACTCCCTGACCTGGGACACCACGCGGGCGTTAGCGAACCTGCTCGCGATCCTGGGCACCCTGTCTGGGTCGCCGCAGAGGAGCACGTAGCCTCCCACGTCGCTAGGGCGGCACCTGAGCACGTGGGACAAGGTACCACCGAAATCATAGGAGGGGCTCAGAATTAAAGGCTTAGTCGGGCGCCACGGCCCAGCAGCGGGGCGCGGCGGCCCTCTTCCTCAGGATCCTCCTCAGGAACTCCCTGGTCCTCCTCTCCCTGGGGCTGGAGATCACCTCGTGAGGGGGCCCCTCCTCCACCACGACGCCACCGTCGATGAAGACTACCCTGTCGGCGACGTCCTCGGCGAAGTCTATCTCGTGGGTCACGATTATCATCGTTATCCCCCTCCTGGAGACCCTCCTCATGACCTCCAGGACCTCGTCTATCAGCTCCGGGTCTAGCGCCGAGGTGGGCTCGTCCATCAGCAGCAGCCTGGGATTTATGGCCAGCGCCCTAGCTATCGCTGCCCTCTGCTGCTGCCCCCCGGAGAGCTCAGCTGGGTACGAGTCGGCCTTGTCCTCTAGCCCGACCTCCCTGAGGGCCTTCATCGCCACCTCGACGGCCTCCTCCTCGGGCACGCCGTGCACCTTGACCAGCGGGAGAGTTATGTTCCTGAGCACCGTGAGGTGGTAGAAGAGGTTGTTGCTCTGGAACACGAAGCCCACCCTCTTCCTCAACTCTATCAAGTTCGTCTTGGGGTCCGTGACCCTGACGTCGTCGATGTAGATGTCGCCTCGGTCCGGCTTGACGAGCCCGATGATGCACTTCAGCAGCGTGCTCTTGCCGGAGCCGCTGGGCCCTATGATCACGACCCTCTCGCCGCCCCTCACGTGGAGGCTCAGCCCCCTGAGCACCTCCAGGTCTCCGTAGCTCTTGTGCAGGTCGACGACGCTCACGGAGCTCATGGCCCATCACCTGTAGGCGCGGAAGTAGCCGGGGATCCTAACGCGCCTCTCAAGCAGGCCCGACAGCCTGGAGAGGGCGTAGCACACGGCGAAGTAGAACAGCGCTACGAGGAAGAAGACCTCGAAGGGCCTGAAGGTCCTGCTTATTATGTACTCGCCGCATCGCGTCAGCTCGACCTCGCCGATCACTGAGGCCAGCGAGCTCTCCTTGATCAGAGCGACGAACTCATTGACTAGCGCCGGTATTATGTTCCTCAGGGCCTGGGGGAGGACGACGTGCCTCATCACCTGGGACTCCCTCATGCCGAGGGACCTGGCGACGTCGAGCTGCTCCTGGGGTATCGACTGGATGCCCGACCTCACTATCTCAGCCTGGTAGGCCCCGCTGTTGAGCCCTATCACTAGGACGCTGACGATGGACGGCGGCAGCCTTATCCCTATGAACGGGAGGCCGAAGTAGGCGAATAGGAGCTGGACTAGCAGCGGCGTCCCCCTAATCACCTCCACATAGGTAGCGGCCACGGCTGAGGCCGCCCTGCTCTTAGAGACTCTTAAGACGCCTGTCACCACCCCGAGCCCGAGGCCCATGGCGAACGAGAGAAGCCCTATCCTGAGGGTGTTGATGAGCCCCCTGAGGAGGAAGGGGGCTATCGAGATCATGAACCTGACTACCTCGGGGAGTAGGTCTGAAAAAATCACGGTGGCCACCCCCTACCCGAACCACTTCTTGACCAGCTTCTCCAGCTCCCCGCTCTCGATCAGCTCCTTGATGACCTGGTTTATCACCTGCAGTAGGTCCTTGTTGCCCTTCTTGACGGCTATCCCGTACTTCTCGCCCGTCTTTATCACGAAGGCGACCTTCAGCGACTCGTCCAGCTTGGCGTACATCTCGGCCGCTGGCTTGTCGATGACCACCGCGTCGATGCCCCCGCTCTTCAGCTCCAGCAGGGCGACGGTCAGCTTGGGGTACCTCTTGACGTCCTCCTCCCTCACCTTGCCCTTCTTCACCAGGTTGTCGGTGACCCAGAGGTCGCCAGTGGTGCCCTCCTGCACCCCTACCTTCTTCCCCGCCAGGTCGTCGACCGACTTGATGTCCTCCCTGCCCTTCAGCACTAGGACGGCCTGGTCGGCCTCGAAGTAGGGCATCGAGAAGTCGACGGCCTTAGCCCTCTCCTCGGTTATGGTCATCCCAGCTATCACCATGTCGACGTCGCCTGACAGCAGGGCTGGGATTAGGCCCTCGAAGGCCATGTCCTTGATGACTAGCTTCACGCCCAGCTTCTCCGCTATCTTCTTGGCAATGTCTATGTCTAGCCCGACGATCTCCCCCTTCTCATTCACCATCTCGAACGGCGGGAAGTCGGCGGAGGTTCCCACCACGATGTATCCTCTCTCTTTTATCTTTTCAACGATGCCCTTCTCCCTTAGGACGAAGTAGTATAGCGCTAGTCCGGCAATGGCGGCCACGGCCACTATCACCAGCGCCAGCACCTTCTTGGGCATCGCCACCCCCAGCTAGCAAGGGGGCTGCCAGTATTAAAAATTTTTTATTAGTAAACTTTGATCAATTTAGAATTTTTATCCAAGAACAACGTAACGGCTCAAAATTCTTTGAGGAGGCTAGCCGAACATCTCTAGAGTTTGGCTAGTTAACATTTAACTTAGTAAACGGGCGCCGCTAGCTGCTTAGAGCGCCCACCTTAATGCCCCGTCACCTAAACCTGGGGTAAGCGCGGCTCACGTCTATGTCGCTTATATCTCTGTGGGCTAAGGGAGGGCCCCGCAGCTGGGGTAGCTGCTCCTCGAGCGTGGGTCTCTCGACGGAGTAGAAGACCCCTATCGGTATCCTGTCCCCCCACTCAAGCGCTCTCTCGAGCGCCAGCTTGATGTCCGTCGGGTCGTGGCCCGCCTCCTCCAACTTGTACACCCTGCGGCGGAAGTACCCGTAGGTGTTGTAGAAGGTCACGCATGGCTGCAGGACGTCGATGAACGCGAAGCCCCTGTGGGTCAGCGCCCTCTTGAACAGCTCCTTGAGGTGCGCCACGTCGCCGCTGAAGCCCCTGGCCACGAAGCTGCAGCCGCACATCAGGGCGAAGGCCACCGGGTTTATGGGCTCCTCCACGGTTCCGTAGGGCGTCGACCTTGTCTTCATGCCCTTGGGCGTCGTCGGGGCAGCCTGGCCAGTGGTCAGAGCGAACACCATGTTGTCGTGGACTATGTACTTTATGTCGAGGTTCCTACGGGCGGCGTGCGGCAGGTGCCCGAGCCCTATGGCGTAGGCGTCTCCATCTCCAGCGAACCCGACGACCACTAAGTCCTTGTTGGCCAGCTTCACCCCAGTGGCGATCGGGAGCACCCTGCCGTGAATCGTGTGTATTGTGTTGACGTTGATGTAGTCGACTATCCTGCCGTGGCACCCTATGCCAGCTATGACGACGACCTTCTCCGGCTCTACCTGCAGCTCGACTAGGGCCTGTTTGAAGGCCGTGAGGATGGCGAAGTTGCCGCAGCCCGGGCACCACCTGAACTTGGCCTTCGTGGCTAGGTCCTCAAGCGTGACCACGGGCGATCACCCCCGCCAGCCTCTCACGCACCTCCTCTGGGTAGAACGGCCTGCCGTCGTACTTGACGATCACGTGGTCCGGCCTGACGCCGGCCACCTCGGCCATAAGGCCAGCGAGCTGCCCGGTCCTGTTGCTCTCCACTACCACCACCCTCTCGGAGCCTTCAAGGGCGGCCCTGAGGGACCTTGCTGGGAATGGGCTCAGGAAGACCACCTGGACGCACTTGGCCTCTACGCCCTCCTCAGCTAGCTCGGCGAGCCCCTCGAGGACCGGACCCTTGGTGGAGCCCCACACGACGACGGCCACGCCGCCCTCCCCGTACGTCTTCACGCCGACGCCCTCCCTGTCCACCTCCTTGGCTAGGAGCTCGAGCTTCCTGAACCTCTTGTCGTTCATCGCGGTGACGACCTGCGGGTCCTCGCAGGTGAACCCGTACTCGTCGTGCTCAGACGAGTTCAGCTTGACGAGCGCGTTCTTGGTGCCTGGGATGGCCATGGGGGACACCCCAGTGTCGGTGATGGCGTACCTCCTGTACTCAGGCCCCTCGTAGGTGCCCGCTATCAGCTCGCCCCTCACGACCCTGGCCCTGCTGAGGTCGAAGGGCTCGACGCTGGAGTGGCTCTCGGCTAGGTACTTGTCCGTGAGGACTATGACGGGCATCTGGTACCTCTCGGCTATGTTGAACGCCTCTACGGTCAGGTAGAACGCCTCCTCAACGTCGCCCGGCGCTATCACGGCCCTAGGGAACTCGCCCTGAGAGGCGTGGAGCGCGAACCTGAGGTCGGCCTGGGACGTGTAGGTCGGCAGCCCCGTGCTGGGCCCCTGCCTCTGGGCCAGGACGATGACCACCGGCACCTCCATCATGCCCGCCTGGCCCAGCGCCTCAGACATCAGGGCGAAGCCACCGCCAGAGGTGGCGGTCATCGCCCTAGCCCCAGCGAACCACGCGCCGATCACTATATTTATGGCGGCGAGCTCGCTCTCCGGCTGGAGGACCACTATGTCGAAGTCCCTCTGCAGCTCGGCCAGCAGGTGGAGGATGGGCGAGGCTGGCGTCATGGGGTAAGCGGCGAAGACCTTCATGCCGGCTCTTATCGCGCCGAGGGCAACTGCGTCATTCCCTGAGAGGAACAGAGCCTCCCGCCCCCTCGACGCGACCTTCAGCTTGACCCCGAAGGACTCGACGTCGTAGTTGCTGACCACGTACTCGTAGCCAGCCCTGGCGACCTTAACGTTCTCCTCGACTAACCGCCCCCGGAGCGTGTCCCTCATGACCGCGGCTAGCAGGTCGAGGTCGTAGCCCACCAATGCGACAGCAGCGCCCAGGGCGGCTGCGTTCCTGAGGACCCTCGGGGCCCCAGCCTCCTCCACCATCTCAGTCATGGGGACGATGACCTTGATGCCCCTCACGCTCACGTCCGCGTAGCCTGAGTCGAGTATCGTGGCGCTGCCCTCGTGCAGCCGGCACTTGTGCCTCTCCACCGTGAGCCTGTCGAGGGCTATGAGCAGGTCCACCCTCCAGACCTGCGACCACACCCTCCTGTCGCTGACCCTAGCGAGGTAGAAGTTGTGCCCGCCCCTTATCAGCGAGGGGTACTCGTTAGTCGCGAAGACGTGGTAGCCGCCCCTAACGAAGGCGCGCGAGAGCGTCCTGCCGGAGACCATGACGCCCATGCCGGCCTCTCCGCCTATTAAAAACGACAGCTCCATGGCCTTCGACCTTTGCACGGCTCTCACTTAAAAGAGACGGAGCTAATAAAATTTAGCCCCTTAGGTTCTTCAAGTGTGCCATTTTTAAAGGGGGCCCGCTCACCGCCACCAAGCGCAACGCTAATATCCACCTCAGCAACCACTGGAGCCGTGTAAGTCAAGGGTAGTGGGATGGCGCGCTGCTCGAAGTGCGGCTCCCCAGCCGCCGTTGAGCTGAGGTACGCCAACCTGAGGCTGTGCCCAGCTCACTTCAGCGAGTTCTTCGTGAGGCGAGTCGCGAGGACCATCAAGAGGTACCGGATGCTTAGGCGCGGCGACAGGGTGCTGGTGGCCGTGTCGGGGGGCAAGGACAGCATGGTGCTGCTGGACGTGCTATCTAAGCTGGCCAGCGACGCGGAGGTGTCCCTAGTTGGCGCGGTGATAGACCTCGGGATACGCGGCTACTCCAGCGACGCGGTGAGGCGCGCCGTCAGGGGGTTTGAGGAGAGGGGGGTCGAGTACGTCGTCGTTGACCTAAAGCGCGAGTACGGCTTCAGCCTCGACGACGCTCGCAGGGCGGAGAGGAGGCTGAGGAGGAGCGTGTGCTCGGTGTGCGGCGTGGTCAAGAGGTACGTGCTCAACGACGTGGCCCTCAAGCTCGGGGCCTCCAAGGTGGCCACCGGCCACAACCTCGACGACGTGGCCCAGTACGTGCTGACTGGCGTCCTCTCAGGCGACTACGAGCAGCTGGCACGGATCTACCCGGTGTCGACGTCTGAGGTCGAGGGGCTCGTGACGAGGGTCAAGCCGCTGGCAGAGACCCCGGAGGAGGACGTGCTGGCGTACGCTGAGCTCAACAGCATAGACTTCCTCAGGTCCAGGTGCCCCTACTCAGCCGAGGCCAGCGGCCTCGAGCTGAAGAGGCTCATAGCCGAGCTAGACGCTAGGCACCCCGGGATAAAGGTGAGCATGGTGAGGAACTTCTTCAAGAGGCTCCAGCCAATCCTCGCTGAGCGCTACCTGTCTGGGGGCCCGCGCCTGAGGAGGTGCGAGGCCTGCGGCATGCCCACGACGTCCAGGCTGTGCTCGTTCTGCAGGATAAGGAGGGCGCTGAGCCGTGAGGGTGAGGGTTAAGATCTACGGCGGCAACGTCGTGACGCTGGCCTTCGAGAGGCGCGACGTGACGGTGGAGGACGCCCTGCGAGAGCTAGGCCTCCCCCCGACCGGAGCGCTCGTGACTCGAGGCGGGAGGCCCCTCGTTGAGAGCGAGAGGCTGAGGGACGGTGACGAGCTGGTCGTGTATCGGCTGGTGGACTTCCTCGGGCTCTAGGCCTCACGCCAGCCCCCTGAGCCGCCTGTAGCCGCCGAACCTAGCCCAGATGGAGCACGTCCCCTCGCTCGACACCATGCAGGGGCCCTGGGGCTTGCTGGGGGTGCACGCCCTGAGGAACAGGGGGCAGTCGGTTGGCTTCAGCTTGCCGACTATCACCTCGTGGCACCTACACCCGGGCCTCACGTCCAGGCCCCTCGTGACGTCGAGCCCGTACTCCTCTATGGCATCATACCGCCTAAACTTGCGTCTGAGCGAGAGCCCGCTCCTCTCGATCGCGCCCAGCCCCCTCCAGTGCGAGTCGACGACCTCGAAGCAGGCATGGGTGAGCCTCTTGGCCAGCACGTTCCCCTCAGGCCTCACGACCCTCGAGTACTCATTCACGAGCTCAGCCCTGCCCTCCCTGACCTGCCTCACGATCTCCATCACGGCTAGGAGGACGTCGACGGGCTCGAACCCAGCGACGACGGCTGGGACGCCGTAGGCCATGGGGAGGAAGCTCCAGGCTCGCGAGCCGATGACGGCTGACACGTGGCCTGGCGCTATGACGCCGCTAAGCTCCACGCCTCCCCCCTCGAGCGCGTGCCTCATGACTGGCGGGGTCAGCCGGTACGCCACTAGCAGTGATAGGTTTGGGGGCACGTCCCCGCGTGCCAGCCTAGAGGCTACAGTGGGCTGCGTGGTCTCGAACCCGACGGCGAAGAACACCGACTCGCGACCGCTCCGCCTAGCCCTCTCCACGGCGTCCGCGAATCCGTACACCACGCTGACCCTCCCGCCCTTAGCCCTGGCGTCGGCTAAGCTCATCTCGGAGCCAGGAACCCTGTACATGTCCCCGTACGTGTACACCTCGATGCCGTCGAGGGCAAGCCTCACGGCCGCGTCTATGTAGCCAGCTGGCACGATGCACACGGGGCACCCCGGGCCAGCCACCAGCTCCACGTTCTCCGGCATCAGGCTCCTTATCCCGTAGTAGGTGATCGTGTACTCGTGCGTGCCGCAGAACCCCATGATCCTGACGTCCCCGAGCCCTAGGGCCAGCTCATGTATCCTCCTAACTATTCTAGCTGCAACGCCCCTGTCCCTGTAGGCCTTGGCGATGAACGAGACGAGGTTGGCCATGCGAGTAGCTATATCCGCGCGCTCGATAATATAATTTGAGAGGCGCGGTGACCCTATGCAGGACCTCGTCAAGCTGGCTCACGGGTCCGGGGGGCTCGAGACCCTAGCCCTCGTAAGGGAGCTAGTGAGGGACGTCAGGCTGAGGAGGGTGAGCGGCGGCACGGGGCTGGACGAGCTTGACGACTCAGCCCTGATACCGATAGGCGGCGGCCGCTTCCTGGCCGTCACCGTGGACAGCTACACCGTGAGCCCCATATTCTTCCCGGGGGGCGACATAGGGAAGCTGGCTGCGTCGGGCACGATAAACGACGTGGCCGTGATGGGGGCTAAGCCCATCGCCGCCCTCGACGCAGTAGTGGTCGAGGAGGGCTTCCCGAGGTCGGACCTGGATAGGGTGATGGCCTCGTTCAAGGCCGTCTTGGACGAGGAGGGCGTGGCCCTGATAGGGGGCGACTTCAAGGTGATGCCCAAGGGCTCGCTCGACGGCATAGTCATATCCACCGTGGGGATCGGCGTCGTGACTAAGGACAGGCTCCTGACGGACTCTAGCCTGAGGCCGGGGGACAGGATAGTCGTCTCTGGGACCGTCGGCGACCACGGGGCTGTCATACTGGCGCTCCAGCTGGGGATCGACGTCGGCGACCTGAGGTCGGACTGCTCCACGGTCACGAGGGCCGTTGAGAGCGCGCTGAGGGTCGGTGGAGTCCACGCGGCCAAGGACCCGACGAGGGGCGGTCTCTCCATGGCCCTCCACGAGATGGCGGAGAAGTCTGGCGTCACGGTGGTGATCGACGAGACTGAGGTTCCCGTGCGCGAGGAGGTCAGGGCCTGCTGCGAGATGCTGGGCGTCGACCCGCTCTCCCTGGCCTGCGAGGGCAGGGTGGTGCTGGGCGTCGAGGGCAGCATGGCCGACGAGGTGGTGTCAGCCCTGCGCGAGGCGGGGTGCCCCGACGCCGCAGTGATAGGGGAGGTCAGGGACGTGGAGCCAGGCCTCGTCCTCGTCAAGTCAGCAGTCGGCGGCCTTAGGATTCTCGAGCCGCCCGTGGGGGAGGCCGTGCCCAGGATATGCTGAGCGAGGCCCTGAAGGCCAAGGTCGCAAGGGCTGTCAGGGAGCTGGTGGTGACGTGCCTAGTCATAGGCCTCCACGACAGGGCGGTCGAGGAGAATAGGGCGGCTGCGATCCTCATAGCCAGGGAGGTGCTGCCCAGAGTGCTGGGGGCCAGGAACGCGCTAGAGCGGCTCGAGGGCGACGAGCACGTGGCGAGGGCGGTCAGCGAGCTCAACGTGGCGTGCAGGCTGCTTCGGGAGGTGGCCTACGGGGAGTCAGCAGACCCTGCGGTGGCTGAGGCCATTAGCTCCGGGCTGGTGAGCCTGCCGCTCCTGCTAGACGACGCCCACCACCACGTCCACAACGCCATAAGCGCCCTCCGCAAGAGCCGGGCGGTCTGCGGAGAGGCCCGCGAGGCGCTCAGGGTGCTAGAGGAGGCTAGGCGGGCCACTAGCCCGACGGAGCTGTACAAGAGGGCTTACGAGCTAATCAGGAGAGCTGGCAGCCCTCGCGACCTCGCTCCACAGCTTGATTAGCTCTACGGCCTCTTTCTCATCAATCCTGGCTATAATCGCCCCCGCGTGGATTATCACGTAGTCTCCGACCCTCACGTCGGGCAGGAGGATGGCGTCCACCTCCCTCACGTACCCCCCGCAGTCCACTAGGGCGGTCTCGCCCCTCACCTCGACGACCCTCGCTGGCACGCCCAGGCACATGCTAGCTAAACTTTATCCAACTCGCACATATTTCGGTTGTGGGTCGAGATGAGGGAGGCCCTGAGGGAGCTGAGGGAGGCCCTGAGCGGCAACTTCCTAGTCGTCTGCCTCGGCAACGAGCTAAGGGGGGATGACGCGGTGGGGAAGCTAGTCGCCGACGCGCTCCGCGACGGCGGCCTAGGGGGCAGGGTGGTGTACCTAGGGACCAGGCCTGAGGACGTGGCTCGGCTCGTGGAGAGGGGCGGCTACGACAGGCTGCTCTTCGTCGACGCGGTGGAGGCTGGCTTGAGCCCCGGCTCGCTGATAGTGGGGGAGGTCGAGGAGCTCGAGGAGCCCCCGGCGCTCGTCACTACGCACAACGTCCCTCTAAGCCTGGTCGTCGCCTACCTGCGCGCGCTAGCGCCCTCACTCAAGGCCTACCTCGCGGGGATTCAGGTCAGGTCGACTGAGGTCGGCTCGGAAATCAGTGAGGAGGTGGCTAGGGCTGGGCGGGAGCTAGCAGCAGCTATACTGGCGCTAGCTGGGCGTTCAGCCGGAGAGCTGGGCGGCGGCGAGGGCGAGGTACCTGACCAAGGGCTCAGGGCTCAGGCCGAAGAGGACGCAGAGGCTGGCGAGGGCGAGCGGCAGCGCCACCAGGTCCGGGGGTAGCTTGACGGCGGGGCCAGCCCCGGCCGAGCCGCGCCTGCTTAGGAGGCACTGTATGACCCTCACGTAGTAGGCCACCCCCACCGCGCTATTAGCGATCCCCAGCAGGGCTAGCCACATGAGGCCAGCTTGGAAGGCGGACGCTATCAGCATGTACTTGCTCATGAACCCGCTCAGCCCAGGTATGCTCGCCAGCGACAGCAGCCCGAGGACCATGCTGAGCGTTAGCGGGCCGCCCCCCCTCCCCACGCCCCTCAGGGACTCGAGGCGCCTGGAGCCGGCGGCCTGGGCGTAGCAGCCAGCGCAGATGAAGACGAGGGGCTTGGCCAGTGCGTGGCTCAGCGCGTGGAATAGCGCGGCCACTATACCCAGCGCGGTGCCTGAGGCGACGCCCATGAGCGTGTAGCCCATGTGGGCTATGCTGGAGTAGGAGAGCAGCCTCTTGATGTCCGACTGGAGCAGGGCGGCTACGTTTCCGAGCGTCATCGTCGCCGCTGAGAGGAGGGCCAGCGCGACCCTGAGCCTCGGGTCGGGCACTAGGGTGTAGTACACCCTGATTAGGACGTAGATGCCAGCCTTGCTGGCAGCGCCGGACAACATCGCCGTCACGGGGTCGAGGGACTCCTGGTACACGTCCGGGACCCACGTGTGGAACGGGACGAGGCCCGACTTGAAGCCAAAGCCGGCCGTCATGAGGGCGACGGCCACCCACACGGCCCTCGGGTCGCACATCCTCGCGACCGCCTCCCTAATGGCGGTGTACGAGAAGGTCCCCGTGTACCCGTAGAGGAGCGATATCGAGTAAAGTATTAGGGAGCTCGCCACTGCGCTCATCACTAGGTACTTCACGCCAGCCTCTAGCGCTAGGTCGTTCGACCTCCTTATGCAGATAAGGGCGTAGGTTGATACGCTCATGAGCTCCCAGGCGACGAACAGCGTCACTAGGTCGCCGGCCACGAATATGAGGTAGAGGCCGCAGGCCATGAGGTGCAGGAGCGAGAAGTAGGCGCTCGGGAGGTCCTCGGCCCGCAGCACTCTGTAGGAGTACAGGTCCACAGCCAGTAGCACAGTGAGCGCCAATGTGGCGAAGAAGGCGGACAGGCCGTCTACGTAGAACCAGGGCCCCTCCCTAGCGGGTTGGCCGTCGACGGCTAGCCACAGCAGCCCACCGGGCGCTAGCATGAGCGCTAGGGATGCCGCGCACGCGAGCGCAGAGGCCAGGCACCCAGCCCTGAGCCTCCTGCTGAAGCCGTCGACTCTGCTCAGGAACGGCGACAGGATGGCGGAGGCTAGCAGCGGGGCGAGGGGGGCTAGCACGCTGGGCACAGCTACCACCTCAGCCTCCTCAGCTTAGAGGGGTCTATGGTCTTGAACGTCCTGTAGGCGTTGATGAGGTAAGCCAGCATCACGGCGAGCGCGCAGGCCTCAGTGGCTATCAGCACTAGCACGGCGGATCTGCCTAGGGGGTCGAGGCTCCTAGACCTGGCCACGAAGGACATTATGCTCAGGTTCCCCGCGTTGAACGCCACCTCGAGCGATATTATCATCCTGAACAGGCTCCTCCTGCTCACTATGCCGTAGAGGCCCACGGCCAGGAGCGCCAGCGAGGTGCCGAACAGCAGCTCGAAGGGCGCGCCCACGCCCATCACCTCATTATTCTCTCTCGGACCAGAGCCACTATGGCGGTGACCGTCGCGAATATGACCAGGCCCTGGATCAGCACGGGCCAGCGTAGCTCCCTCCACAGGGTGACTGGCAGCGGGGCCCTCAGGCCCTCGAGCACTGGGGGCTCAGACCACGCGACGGCCAGCCACACTAGGGCGGCGACGGCCACGCCCAGCGCGGCGCCACAGGCCCTCACCCACCTCACCTCCTCGTGACGTACTCAGCCACCAGGAAGAGCGCCGTCATGGCGGCTGAGTATATCGAGATTTGGAACACCGCGACGTACGTCGCGCCCAGGACCAGGTACAGCAGCCCTAGGGCTACCGTGAAGAATAGCAGGGCTAGGATGGCGTGTATCGTGTTTCTGAGCTCTATCGCCAGTATGGCGAGGACCACTGAGGAGGCGCACAAGACTGCCTCGATGATGAGCACCTCAGCCACCCCCGGGCGGCTCCGGTCTTAGTACAAGCTCGCCTTTATTATACGTTGCCAGCCTGAACTCGCGGCTGTAGCTTATGGCGCCCCTGGGGCACGCCAGCTCGCACTGCCCGCAGAACACGCACCTGTATATGTGCACCTCTGGCCTCCTGACCTTCCTGCCCCCGACATCCACCATGACCATCCTTATCGCCGCGGCTGGGCAGAACCTGGCGCAGAGGCCGCAGCCGACGCACTTGCTGTAGTCGATGGCTATCCTGCCCCTGAACCTCTCGGGGGGCTCCCTCACCTCGTAGGGGTACTTCCTAGTGACTGGGCGCCTGACCAGGGTTCTCAGGAGCTCCCTCACCATCGAGAGGGACATGGCAGCCACCACCTGAGAGCCAGTGTGAGCACCAGCTGAGCCAGGGAGAGCGGTATCACGAACCTCCAGAAGGCGGAGAGCGCCTGGTCTATCCTGAACCTCGCGAAGAGCGCCCTCACAATCGAGGTTATGACGACGACCAGCAGTACCTTGGCTAGGAAGGCCGCGATGTTGGCCTGGCCCAGCGCCCAAGGGCCACCCAGGTACAGCGTGGCGATCAGGGAGGAGAACAGGAAGAGCTTGACGTCTCTGGCCAGCCTGAGGAGGGCCAGCTTGCGCCCGCTGATCTCGGTGAGCCAGCCAGCCACTATCTCGGTCTCTGCCTCCGGTATGTCGAAGGGTATCCTCTCGAGCTCAGCCTGTATCGCGATTATGGAGGCGACGAAGCCGATGGGCTGTCTTAGGATGAGCCACACGCCGCCAGCCTGGGCCTCCGCTATCCTCGTCAGCGACATGGACCCAGCGTCTAGCACGACGGCCGCGGCGCATATGAAGAGGGGTATCTCGTAGCCAGCTATCAGGAGCAGGGCCCTCATGGAGCCGAGGGCGCCGAACCTGTTCAGCGAGCTCCAGCCAGCTAAGAACGTGAACACGGTGGTGAGCGTGGCTAGCGTAAGCACAAGGAGGTAGTCGCCCTCGAAGTGCACCACGGAGCGCCCATCGCCCCAGGCGCCGGTGGGTACCATGAAGATTCCCACGAGGCTGAAGTACAGTACCAGGAGGGGGGAGACGACGTACTCCAACCTCTCGACGTGCCCTGGAGTTATGTCCTCCTTCGAGAGCAGCTTTATGAGGTCAGCAAAGGGCTGCAGTATGCCGTGGGGGCCCACGTGGTACGGCCCTATCCTGTTCTGGGCCCTGGCGTACACCTTTCTGTCCACCCACTCGAGCAGGAGGGATATGACGATGGTGAATGCGAGGCCGGGGTACACCAGCACCTCGACCAGGGGCTTGACTATCTCTGCGCTCATCAGCTCCCGACCCCCCGCCTCTCGTACCACTCAATGGCGTACCTGCGGAGCTCCCTGCCCGAGACCACGTGAGTCTCCCCGCTCCTCACGTCGACCAGCACGACCCTGTCCATGCAGGCTATGCAGGGGTCTATGCTAGCCACTATAACTGGGATGTCGGCCACGTACGCCTGGCTCAGCATCTTGCAGACGGCTGGTATGTTTGCAAGAGTCGGCGTCCTGACCTTGACCCTCTCGGGCCTGTCCGTGCCGTTAGACTTGACGTAGTAGAGCAACTCGCCCCTGGGAGCCTCGACCCGAGCCACGACCTCCCCCTCTGGCACCCTGAGCGGCGCTTTCACGCGGATCTCGCCGCCGGGCATCTTGCTGAGAGCGTCCTCGATCGCGTTTATGCTCTCTACGATCTCGCAGATCCTGACCATGGTCTTAGCGTAGGCGTCCCCCTCATCGCGCACGACGACGTTGAAGTCTACCTCGTCGAATGCCGCGTAGGGATCGTCCCTCCTCACGTCGGTGTCGACGCCGGAGCCCCTGGCTGTAGGGCCGACGGCCCCCAGCGCGATTGCGTCCCTCTTGCTCAGCACGCCGACTCCGACCGTCCTGGCCCTGATTAGCTTGTCCTCCTCAACGACCCTCTTGTAGTACTCCGCCCTCTCACGCAGGTACCTCAGAACCTTCCTGAGCGACTCCTCGACATGAGGGGTTAGGTCGTGTCTCACCCCGCCGATCAGGTTGTAGGCGTAGAGCACCCTGTTCCCAGTGAGCGCCTCCACGACGTCCAGCAGGAGCTCCCTGTCCCGCCAGGCGTACATGAAGAGCGTGTCGAACCCTATCTCGTGGGCGAGTATCCCGAACCAGAGGAGGTGGCTGTGTATCCTGTTCAGCTCGTGCACTATCGTCCTGAGGTAGCGGGCCCTGGGGGGCGCATCGAGGCCCAGCAGCCTCTCGACGGCCTCGACGTAGCACGTCGTGTGGGCGGCGCTACAGATGCCGCACACCCTCTCGAACAAGTATATATTCTGGACGTAGTTCCTGCTCTCGGCGAGCTTCTCTATCCCCCTGTGGGCGTACCCCAGCCTCGGCTCGACCCCGACGACGATCTCGCCGTCGATCCGGAACACGAACCTTATCGGCTCCTTGAGGGCTGGGTGCTGCGGACCGACTGGTATCTCGATGTACTCGCTACACATGGCGCCACGCGCCTCTCCACGGCCTCACTTCAATTAAGCGACCCCCCGCTATATCCTTATGTATTGTCCATGTCTGGGGCGAGACCTGGCCAAGTGGGGATCGTCAGCATGTACGTAAGTAAAGCTGAGCTGTCCCACCTCTAACAGGCGCGCTACCATTGTCGCGCTAGCCCAGCAGCATCCAAAGAGATATATGGCTACGGGCCGTAAGAGGTCAGGGGGCCAAGCTTGACGAGGCGCTTGCTGCTGGCGATTATAGGCGTGGCGGTAGCGCTAGCGCTAGCGGGCGCGGCCATCATGCTGATCAGCCCTGGAGGCGGGGAGGTTCAGTACGACTTGAGCGGCAAGAGAGTACTCGTAGTGGTCTTCGAGAACTACCAGCCGATGGAGCTGGGGCCAGTTAGGAATGCGCTGACTAAGTGCAAGGCCAAGGTTAGCATACTGGCCGTGAACAGGACTGTCGGGATAGGGTACGACTACTATATACTCGACGTAAAGGGCAGGCTGGGAGAGCTGGCTGAGTCCTACGACGGCATAGTCATCATAGGGGGGCCGGGCGTCTACGTGAGGGTCGTCGGGGAGGTGCGGGACCCCGGCCTCGACGTGCTGGAGCAGCTGTGCAGGGAGTTCGACAAGAGGGGGAAGTTGGTTGCTGCGATATGCGCAGCCCCCGGCGTGCTGGCTAGGGCTGGCGTGTTGGAGGGCCGCAGGGCGACTTGCTACCCCGACAGCAGGCTCATATCTCTGTTGAAGGAGGGCGGGGCCGAGTACGTGAGCGAGCGCGTCGTCAGGGACGGGAACGTCATAACGTCTGTGGGCCCTGAGACCGCAGGCGACTTTGCCAAGGCTATCTGTGAGTATCTGTCAAAGCATTGAGTTGGGTGGGGTTGAGTTAGAGTAGCAGCGCGATCGCATCTTTCCAACGCTGACCGGTCAGTTGATGTGAGTTGCTAGGGGGGATGCCAAGGGCACGCTGAGACTGCGTTCGGGGGGCTGCGCTTCAGAGTCGCGGCAAGCCTCAGGCGGAGCGCCCTTCGCCCAGCATGAGCTTCCTAACCTTGCTCAGTGAAACGTTCTTCCTAAGGGGATACACGCCCTCGGGCCAGTCCTCGGGGAGCACGAGGCGCTTGAGATTAGGGTGGCCCTCGAATGTTACACCCAGTAGGTCGTGCACCTCCCTCTCGTAGAGGACGGCGCCTGGCAGCACGTCGCAGACCGTCGGCAGCCTAGGCTCGTCCATGGGCACCCTCACCTTCACTGACACCTCCGCGCGGAGGTCGAAGCTCCACAAGTGGTATATCACCTCTATGGAGTCCCCACAGTCGACGCCAGTGATGGCCGATACGTAGTGCTCGCCTATAGCCTCGAGGACCCTCGCGAAGCTATCCTTGAAGCCGTCCCGGGCCAGCTCGATGGTGACCCTCCTATCCCCCTCGGCCCTGGCGCTGATTAACCTGTCGCCTATGGTCCCCTTAAGCCTCTCGCGCAGGGCCTCCAGCTCTCGCCTCGCCACGCCCCCTCGCCTCCCTCAGCCTCTCGAGGAGCTTAATCACACCGTCTATTATGGCCTCAGGTCTTGGGGGGCAGCCGGGGACGTACACGTCGACTGGAATGACCTTGTCCACCCCCTCGTACACGTTGTACGCCCCCCGAAACACCCCGCCGGATATGGCGCAGGTGCCAACGGCCATGACGAACCTGGGCTCAGGCATCTGCTCGTAGATCCTGATGAGCCTCTTAGCGACCTGCCTAGTTATGGGGCCCGTGACCACCAGTATATCAGCGTGCCTGGGGCTCCCCTTGAGGAGTATGCCAAAGCGCTCGAGGTCGTAGTGAGGCATGAGGGCGGCGACGACCTCTATGTCGCACCCGTTGCAGCCCCCCGAGTTGAAGTGCAGTATCCAGGGCGACGACCTCAGCGCCCACGAGGCTATGCCCATGCACCTCGCCTACCCGATTAAGGCCTAGCTTTTAAGAAAAGCCTTTCTCTGGCCCTCTGTCACTGAAGGCGTTGATAACGGCGAGCTAGCCTGTCGTGGGCTCAAGGTCCACGGACCACTAACGCCATGAAGGCGTACACACTGGTTCACGGCGATCCTTCCCGTGTTCTGTATGTGAGCGCCACCAGCAGCGCCAGCATGGCGATGCACGTGTAGACGAGCGGCCACAGGGGGTCGACGCCGTAGGACAGCGCGACTATGAAGTCGACCATGTCGAATATCAAGAATATGGCGATGTACCAGAAGAAGTTGACCACCATGTGGGGCCTCACGGGCGGGAAGTCCTCACCGCAGGCGTAGGGGGCGTCCCTCTCGCTCGACCTCCTAGGCCTGGGTGCCGCTCGCTTGCCCAGCGCGTACAGTACGATCACGAGCACTAGGGGCATCACCACGACTAGCAGCTCCCGCAAGGCGCTCAGCCTCGGAGAGATTCTAGCGAGCAGAGAGAAAAGCGTTGCTGACGGCGTTCAGTTTATGCGCGACAAGGCTGTGGCTCTACATTGTCGTGATGGGCCTTGGCTAGCAGAGGGCGCCCTCACCCTGTAGTGTGCGCATACGTAACAGTGGGGTGATTATTTGACAATTGTAAAACCTTATATCTCTGCGGCCCCACCCTTGAATAGAGGTGCACTGCCTTGCTTGAGCTCATGGTCTGGCTGAGCTGGGCGGCTCCAGTTCTGGGCTTCGTAGCGGCTCCGGCTCTCGTCGGTGGGGGGCGCAGGGCTGGGGTAATCGTTCAGCCAGCCTACACGTTGGTGTCTGCCCTGTGCTCAGTCGCCGTGCTCCACCACGTGCTCCAGCGCGGCCCCCTCCACCTGACCTACCCCTGGGTGCCTCAGCTGGGGGTTAGCCTGGGCTTCTACGTCGACGCCCTCGCGGCCGTGATGATGAACGTGGTCTCCTGGGTGGCCTTCCTCATAATGGTCTACAGCGTCAAGTACATGGAGCGCGAGCCCGGGCTGGCGCGCTTCTGGGCCATGATGAACCTGTTCGTCGGAGGCATGATGCTGCTGGTTCTGTCAGACAACTTCGTTCAGATGTTCGTGGGCTGGGAGATGGTCGGCGTGACGTCTTACGCGCTCATAGGCCACTACTACACCGACGAGAGGGAGTACTGGGTCCTCAACTACCCCCCCAGCCACTGCTCGATGAAGGCCTTCGTGATGACGAAGGTCGGCGACCTGCTGATGCTAGTTGGCTTCATGCTGATATACATTCACTCGGGGACCTTCAGCTTCGTCGAGCTCATGGAGGACCCCTCTTGGATCTCTGAGATGTCGAGCAGGGGTCTCCTACTGCCAGCCCTGCTGCTGGTCATGATGGGGCCGCTCGGCAAGTCGGCCCAGTTCCCGCTGCACGAGTGGCTCCCCGAGGCTATGGCTGGCCCCACTCCCGTCAGCGCTCTGATACACGCCGCAACGATGGTTAAGGCTGGCGTGTACCTAATGGCCAGGATGCTCCCAGTGATACACTGGGCTGCCTGGGGGCTGGGCTGCCAAGACGCCGTGGTCTTCTTCCAGGTCCTGGCCACGGTGGGGGCCTTCACCGCCCTGATGGCTGCCAGCCAGGCCATGGTCGCCAGGGAGCTCAAGCGCATACTCGCGTACTCCACGATCTCCCAGATAGGGTACATGATGCTGGGGCTCGGCGCGGCGGGCCTGCTTAGGGACTACGTGCTCGGGCTGGTCGCGTCCGTCCTCCACCTGATCAGCCACGCCCTCTTCAAGGCGACGCTCTTCCTGGCGTCGGGCGCAGTGATTCACGCGTGCGAGACCAAGGACGTCTTCCAGATGGGCGGCGTGGGGAGGAGCATGAGGGTGACGTTTGCCTGCATGCTCATCAGCGCCCTCTCCCTGGCTGGCGTCCCGCCCCTGAGCGGGTTCTGGACGAAGGAGGCAGTCCTCTCCGCGTCGCTCGCCTCGGGCCAGGTGGCGCCCTTCGCGATGGCGGTCGCTGCGTCTGCCCTCACCGCCTTCTACTCGGTGAGGATGGTGGGCCTCGTCTTCCTGGGCCCGAAGAGCGAGCACTTGAGGAGGCTCGAGGAGGAGGGTCACGAGGTGCGGGAGGTCAGCTTCTGCCTTTACGCGCCGTACCTGGCGCTAACGGCCCTAACGATAGCCTTCAGCGCGCTAGCGCCCTGGCTCGAGGGGGTGGCCCACCACGCCTTAGCGCCAGCCCACCTGAGCGTAAGTGACGGTGGAGCCGAGGGGCTAGCGCGAGTCCTCGTGACAGCGCTGTCGCTGGCCATGGTGGCCCTCGGCATCGCCACCTCCTACCCGATATACGTGTCCAGGAGGCTCGACGCTGGGCGCCTAATTGAGGGGCACCGCCTCCTCTCAGCGCTTTACTCATTCCTCGTGAACCGGTGGTACGTGAACCCGCTCTACTACAAGGTCGTCGTCGGCGGGACGCTGAGGGCCTCAGCGTTGATGAGCAGCGCGATCGAGGGCTCGCTAGAGGCCGCGAACAGGCTACTGGCGAGGGGGGCCTGCTCAGTGGCCCTGGGCCTGTTTAAGTTCGCTGAGATCTTCGTCTTTGAGGGCTGGAACCTGCTAGTCTCGAGGCTCTTCAAGGCGGCCTTCAGCGCTGCGAGGAGGGTCCAGACGGGGTACCTGAACTACAACGTCCTGGAAATAATTATAGGTCTGCTCCTGCTGATTGTAGTCTCGCTAATGATCGGCGCAGGCGTGGGATCATGACGGTCCCGCTACCGCTAACTCAGATGGTCGCGGTGCCACTGGCGTGCTCCCCCCTGGCGTACCTAGCTGGCAAGAGGAGCAGGCAGCTCGGGGGCGCTGCGACGTTTGCCGCCTTGCTCTACTCGACCCTGCTGGCGTTGATAGTTCTAGCTGAGTACTCTGCCTCCCACTGCCCCATAGTGGAGGAGTACGCGTGGGCCCCCTCAGCGGGCCTTAGCTTCGGCTTTAGAGCTGATGGCTTGAGCATCCCGGTAGCCCTGATGATACTGGCGCTGTCTGCCGCGACGTCGGTATACTCGGTGGCCTACATGGAGCACAGGGGCGGCTTGGGGGCCTACTTTGCCCTGTACCTGCTGTACGCCAGCGGCATGGTCGGGACGGTGCTGGCCACGAACCTCATCCAGTTCTACCTGTTCTGGGAGCTGATGCTCGTCCCCTCGTACTTCCTCATAGCCGAGTGGGGCTATGGGGACAGGGAGAGGGTCAGCTTCAAGTACTTCATCTACACGCACGTCGGGGCCCTGTCGCTCCTAACCGGAATCCTGGCGGCGTACGTGCTCTTCGGCACCTTCGACATCTACGAGCTGCCCAGCAGGCTCGCTGCCAACCCCTCAGTGGGCGGGGCCGTGCCCTGGATAGCGGCGGCGATGGCCATAGGCTTCTTCGTCAAGATGGCGGTCGTGCCCCTCCACACGTGGCTCCCCGACGCTCACGCCGAGGCGCCGACTCCGATAAGCGTCCTGCTGAGCGGCGTCAT
This sequence comes from uncultured Thermoproteales archaeon, assembly GCA_964497915.1. Lineage (GTDB taxonomy): Archaea > Thermoproteota > Thermoprotei > Thermofilales > CAYSTQ01 > CAZCFI01. The sequence goes on along the minus strand of CAZCFI010000001.1, from coordinate 55,069 downwards.
GATAGAGTGCGGCGTGTACGCCTTCAACAGGATAATCGTCTCGATCTTCTGGAGCGCCATATGGCCCCTACACACGTGGCTCATGGCCCTAGCGGTCGTCACGATGTTCTACGGCGGCATGATGGCCCTCGCCCAGCTCGACATCAAGAGGTTGCTAGCGTACTCCAGCATCAGCCAGATTGGCTACATGCTCTTCGGCATGTCCACTGGCAGCTACTACGGGGTCGTTGGCTCCGTCTACCACATACTCTCCCATGCGTGCGCCAAGGGCCTCCTCTTCGCCTGCGCTGGCGCCATCATGCACCAGACGGGCGGCAGGAGAGACATGAGGGAGCTCGGCGGCCTGGCCAAGAGGATGCCGTGCACCGCCGTGCTCTTCACGGTGGGCGTGTTCTCGCTGGCCGGAGTGCCCACGCTCGCCGGCTTCGTGAGCGAGTTCATGATATTCCTAGGCGGCTTCACCGTGGCGAGGGGTGCTGAGGTGGCGGTGGTCGTGCTGGCAGTCATGTGCGCGGCCCTGACCACGGCCTACGGCCTGTGGGCCCTGAAGAGGATCTTCTTCGGCCCCCTGAGGGAGGGCCTGGAGGGCGTCAAGGAAGCTCCGCTCACGATGCTGGTGCCGATGGGCTTCCTAGCCGCCGTTAGCTTCGCCCTCGGCCTCTGGCCATCGCCAATATTAGACGTCCTCGGGGCGTGGGCCAGCAGCCTGACTGGAGCCTAGCCGTCCTCACCACGGCTCAGGCCTGCAGCTGCTCCTCGCCACATCGACTGAGTCGCGCCTGAACTCCACTCCCCCTGTAGGCGTGAGAATCACCATCTCGAGCTCGCTTATCACGCAGTCGCTAATCAGGATCTCGCGCTCATCGGCGAGACGACGTCGACTACGATCTCCTCTGTGGGGGCTCCCTCAGCCACTATGGACAGCAGCGCCCCCTCCCTCATGTAGCACAGCCTGACTGGGCCACCGACGGTCTCGTAAACCGCGCTAGCCACCTCCTCGGAGGGCCACAGGCCCAGCCTCTCCGCCAGCCTATCGGGAGCATGACCTCCAGCGAGAGCCCAGTGCAGCCCCGTTCAGCAGGACAGCGCCCTCAACTGCTGAGCCCTGCCTCGGGCCCTCGAGCCTCTTCACCCTCACTCTCACGGTCACGATCGACGCCTCTGGCGGTCGCCCTGAACGCCCTGCCGACGCGCCTGCGCGACACCCTGAACGCCCTACCAATGCGTCTCATTCAGGTACCTTAGGTGGTTACTCAGCGCCCCACTTAATAAACTCGGCAGGCTTAACGTCTAACGTCTGGCTGCTGTCAGCCGCCGCTCAGCCCCCTGAATGCCTTGCCGACCCACTCAACTAGCTCGGGGCGGGGCGGGGGGTAGGCGAACACGCATATCCCAGAGGCACCGTTGCTGACGGCGTCGGCGAAGCTCCTCGCCAGCTCCTCCTCGCTCCTCATGAAGCCCACGAGGATGCCAGCGCATGTCCTAGCTCCCCTAAGCACCCCCTCCCGGACGGCCTGCCCTATCCAGCCGGAGGGGCGGGCGTAGTACTCGTGGTATATCATGGGGTTGTAGAAGTCCAGGCCCCACGAGGGCCAGTCCTGCAGGACGTACCTGTACGCGAGCTCGGGCGTCGCGAACACGGCGGCGCTGACCTCCAAGCTGCTGTCGTACCTCTTGACCGCTGAGTACACCCGCCTGACGAGCTCCGTGACCCTCTGGGCCCTCCACCTAAACCAGACGCCGTAGTCGGGCTCGATGTACCTCAGCTCGACTGGGTCGACGCCGTGCTCACTCTCGAAGAGCTCCCTGCACCGCTCGCAGTAGCAGTAGTCGAAGCGCGGCAGTAACACCTCCTCGCGTGGCACGCCCTCGTACCTGCCCCTAATGCCCTCCGGCAGGACGACGTCGGGGTACCTTATGTAGTCGAAGTGGAGCCCGTCCACGTCGAAGCGCGAGGCCACCTCCAGGAACAGCTCGACTACGTTGCTCACGACCTCCTCGCTCGAGGGGCACAGCCACAGGTAGTGGCTGACGTAGGGCGGGTCGTCGACGCACGAGACGCCGAGCTTGTTCACGACGTACAGGTCCTTGTGCTCCCTGGCGAACTCCACGTTGTGGAAGTTCAGCGTGACGATCCACGCGTGTGTCCTCATCCCCTCCCTGCGGGCTAGCTTAATGAGGGGGCTCACTAGGTCCTTCCCCCTCAGCTTGGCGGGCTGGGGCCTGATGTCGCTCGGGTACAGCGGACCGCCGCCGTCCACGGTGAGCAGAACCAGCTCCTCAACGCCCATCCGGCGCAGCTCGCTGATCGCCTTCTCGCAGCCTACCCTGTGCGCGCTGACGGTTGACACCCAGGCCATCTTCCTTATCTTCACGACAGAGTGCGGGGTCTTGTGACTATTAACACTAACCACCTAGCAGCGGGCACCTAGGCTGCTCCAGGTTGCCGGCACGCGAGACCCCTTAAATATCAGCTTGACTTAAGCAAGCTAAGGATGATGTGCTGATGGCTGGCTGACCTGTGATGTCAGGGTGAGCTTACTGACGCCGTAGTCCTGGGAGCTGGCCGCCCAAAAGCATAAAAGGCCGCCGTCCAAGCAAGCTACCATGGTCAAGGTCGTCAAGAGGGACGGGAGGGAGGAGGAGTTCGTCAAGGAGAAGATAGTCGTGAGCTGCTTCAAGGCTGGCGCGCCTATCGAGGTCGCCAGGGAGATAGCGGACTCAATAAGCTCGAGAGTCAAGGAGGGGACGACGACTGAGGAGATAGCCAAGATGGTGCTGGAGGAATTGGAGAAGAGGAACCCAGAGTGGAGCGCCAACTACGAGCTCTACGACCTCCTGGTCAAGGGCAGGGTGACGTACGAGAGGGGTAGGTACTTCACCGTGCCGAAGGGGCACCCGCTATACCTGGGGACCCAGGTTAGAGACATAGGCGAGAGGGGCCTGAGCAGCCCCGAGGAGGTGGCTGGCATACTGGAGCAGCTTAGGGAGGACCTAGAGCACGGCATATCAAGGGCGACCATACACAGGAGGACGTACATCCTGTTCTTAGCGGTGCTTAGGACCAGCAAGATGTCGAGGGAGGACAAGCTGAAGTCCATCGAGATGATAAATAAGTTTAGAGGGGAGATGGGCTGGAAGCCGTTCAAGCTCAAGCGGCCGCTGCGGTGAGCGCCGAGCCCTCAGCCCTTGCCCCTGAGTCCAATGTAGTAGTACCACCGCCTCGGCGTGCTCAGGGGGCTCTTCAGGACGCCCTTAGCCTCTAAAACCTCACAGGCGCCCTCGTAAAGTCTCACCCAGACGTAGTGCCTCACCTCGTGATCTTCAAGAGTCAGCCCGTGCCTGGCCATCAAGGTCTCACCGAACCTGCCCTTCAGTTCCTCTAGGCACTTCTCCAGCACCGCCCCAGCGGTCTCGCCGAGGATGTCAGCGTACTTCCTGACGACGCCCCAGATGAGCTTCTCGTCCTCGTCGGTGTACACCACGACGGCTACGTCGTAGTACCTCTCGCGCTTGTACCTCTTCTCAGGCACCTCCACCTCCCTTAGCACGCCAGCCTCCACCAGCCTCCTGACGTGACCCAGCACGGTGCTGGGCGAGAGGTCAAGCTCCTCTGAGATCTGCTTAACGGTCATGGGGCCCTTGAGCGCCAGCAGGGCCACTATGGCGAGCCTGGTCGGGGCCTCGGGTTGGCGGCTGCTAAGCACTGCGCTCGGGTTAGGCTTGTCAGGGCGAAACTCGCCGGAGCCCCATAGCGAGTACACCCTACGCGCGTACCTCCCCACAGGGCTCGACATCCCCTCACCTACAAAGTTTATTCTAAAATTCACTAATAAGCTTTTCGGAAAATAGCGTATTTCCAAATATAAGAACTATTGACGCTAGTCACCTTCCTGGCGAGCTCGACGAACAGCCTCAGCTTGACGACGCTCGTGCCGGGCGCACGGGCTCCCCACCGACACCATGAACTTACCGCTCCTCCTGACCTCGACCTGCCTCCTAAGCTGCGCTCGATGGTCTCCGCGCTGCCCCCCTCCGGGCCGCCTAGCCTAGGGCCCACCAGGGCTGGTCGGTCAGCTCGCCCCAGCGGTCTCTGAGCAGTGTGTTAAGGTAGGGCAGCGCTACTGGGGAGCCGAGTCCAGGCCTTCCTCCATCGCCGCGAGGACGCGCTCCCCACTCGCGGGCTGAGGGCGCCTGCGCTGTGAGCGGCGCATGGCCGCCCCTTAAATCAGCTCCTCAGGTATCCTGCCGGGGCTGTAGGCGACCCTCGGCCTGAGCCCGGCCCTCCTCAGCCTCTCGACGACGTGGGGGTAGAGGAAGACGTACTCCTCCTCCAACTCGTCTGGCAGCCTGGGGTCTATCTCGGCCAGCCTCGATTCGAGCGAGCGTAAGCCATCCTCAGTGCTGAACGAGAGCATGACGGCGGGGTGGCAGCTCACCCCGTAGTCGAGGAGGTTCGCGAGCGACCTCAGTTGGAGCTCGAAGGCCTCCGGGACGGCGCCGGTCAGCCTGGAGAACTCCTCCGGCGCGGTCCCCTTGAGCGACACCCTGACGTGGACCCTGGAGAACTTAGAGAGGTCCCTCGCGTAGCTCCTGTCGGCGCCTATGAGTATGCCGTTCGTCTCCAGGATGAACGTATAACTTGTCCCCTCGACCAGCTCTAGAACCTTGAGGAGGTGATCCCTGCCGATCGTCGGCTCGTTCCCGCTTATCCTCAGCAGCCTGTAGCCCCTCCGCCTAGCGACCCTGTCCAGCGCCGAGAAGATCCTCTCAGGCGAGTAAAACCTGCCGCACCTGCTCGGGTTGTCGCGCGGGTAGTTGCTCCAGCAGAACACGCACCTCAGATTGCAACCAACGCAGTCGCAGGTGGCTATGCCGCCGTACCACCTGCCGCCCCTAGCGACCCTGTAGTACTTCCTCTCCAGCCCTCTGACGACGACCCGTTCAATGGCCTCGGAGAGCTTGAGGGGGTCGTAGGCCAAGCCCACCTCCTCGTGGACTAGGGCGCGCGGGAGCTTAAAAGCCTAAGGGTCGGCGCGCCGCTCGTGAGGCGGAGCTCCATGCACAGACTTGCGGCTGAGTGAGCTCGCGGCAGAGCAGTAGCTCCTGAGGGGGCACGAGGAGCACCTCCGAGCCTGGCAGTACAGCTTGTCGTGTGCGTAGAGGGCCGTCTGGAGCCAGCCCGCCAGCCTGTCATACTTGCGGCTGAGCGCAGCTCTGAGGCAGCCGTCGGACGCCGGGCACTCGTGGCACGCGAACCTGCTGCAAAGCGCCTTGCTGGGCAGTGCATCGAAGTCCGCCAGCCCGAGCCTCAAGGCCATCCTGACCATGTGCACGTCCACCGGGGCGGCGCTCACGTCCACCTTGGTGAAGAGGATGTAAGCGTCTGCGACCTTAGGCCCCACGTACCTGCACTCCATGAGGGCCATCCTCAGCTCCCAGGGGTCCTTGAGGTCGGGGAGCCTGGGGGCCACCTTGGCAGTGAAGTCTTGGAGCGTGGCCCTCAGCTGCTCAAGTTGGTAGCTAGTGCCCACGAGCCTGAAGTCGAGCCTGAGGACCTCGCTGAGGGTCGAGGCCCTGCGCCACATGGCCCTGCACCACCCCAGGACGTTCCTCTCGTAGTCGGTCCTCCTCGAGAGGGCCACAGGGATCAGCATGAGCTCCATGTCGTGCGGGTTGACTGAGAGGCTGAGACCCGCGTGCGCTGAGAGCAGGGCTTCGACGATGCTCCTCTCCCTCGGCGACAGGCCGCCTCTGACGGTCTCGAATTCGCTCTCAGGGCTGAACCAGGCGCCGGACCAGTGGGCTAGCGGCTCCTCGCCCGCGTCCGAGTAGACCTGCGAGCCCCTCTGCCCCAGGACGCACCCCCTGTGGGCCCCGGCCACCTTCCTCCACTCGCTGGGGCCAGCTCTCTCGAATAAGGCTAAGGTGAATGACGGGCGCAGCGTCGCCTCTAGGTTGACGCCGGCCTCGATGACCGCTAGCATGTCAGGTGCAGCGCAGCCGCTACCCTCAGCCCCCTCCTCAGCAGCTCGTTGAAGGTCTCGCAGGCCTCTCTCGTGGGCCTCACTATCACCTCCTTGACGCCCCTCCTCCTAAGCTCCTCGACGACCTCCTCAGGCACTCTCATGACGCCGTAGTACCCAGTGCCTATCACCAGGGCGTCGAGGCTGCTGAGGTCGAGGACTCCCTCCAGGTCCTCGACGCGTAGCCTGTGCCCCTCCCTCCTCCGCCAGTTGGGCAGTACGCCGTCGGGGGTCACGATGACGTCGCTCCTGTACTCCCTGCCGCCTATGACTATCCTGCCGAAGCTGTAGCCCTCTATCATCAGAGCTATGGTAGCGCTGCCAGGTTATAAGCCTCAGCCCGCGGCCCCGGGGGCGTAATACCTCAGCCGCCCACTACCCACAGATTAATATAGCGGCTGGGCTAAACTCCCTGGGGTGCTGCCATTGCGCAAGGTGAGCGTGAGGGTTCCTGCGTCCTACGTCAGGGCGATGGAGGCCCTCGTCGAGGCTGGCGAGTTCTCGTCGAAGTCGCAGGTGGTGAGGCTGGCGATAGAGCTGCTGCTGAGGAGGATGCGCTCTAGGTACTCGGCGGTGAGGTGATCGCGGTGGGCGAGAGGGCGGCAATCGAGGTCAAGGCGGGGGCGCTCGAGGTAGTGCCCACCGGCATCACGGGCCTGGACAAGGTGATAAGGGGTTTCATAAAGGGCAGGACTTACCTAGTCGCTGGCGAGACCGGCACTGGCAAGACGATATTCTCCCTCAACTTCCTCATCGGCGGCGTGCGGAGGGGCGAGCCAGGAGTCTACGTGCTGATAGACGAGAGGGTCGAGGACCTGCTGGCTGGGGCCAAGGCCTTCGGCTGGGACCTGGAGAGGCTGATAGACCAGGACATGCTAAGCGTAATGACGCTGCTCCCAGAGTTCTCCGAGAAGTTCAAGGAGAAGACCATAGAGGCGACGGCCAGGTCCATAGCGAGGGACATAGGCGCTGAGGTCAGGAGGATCGGGGCCAAGAGGTTGGTGATAGACCCCATAGCCCCCCTCGTGTCAGGTGAGAAGGACATGGTCAGGGTCAGGGAGTACGTGAGGGAGCTGATGTTCAGGATAGAGCAGGAGGTGGGCACCACGACCGTCGTGACATCCGAGGTGCCGACTGGCACGGCGGCCCTGAGCAGGTTCGGGGTGGAGGAGTTCCTCGCCTCAGGCATAATAGTGCTGGGGATAAGGAGGGAGATCAACAGGTACGTGAGGACGATGTTCATAAGAAAGATGAGGTGGCTGCCAGTGCACCCGTCCGTCTACAGGTTCGAGATAGTCCCGAGGGTGGGCATAGTGGTGAAGGAGAGGATATGGTGACTCAGTCCTCTATGCCCAGCAGCTGCTTGCATACCTTTACGGCTTTAACCGCGTCCTCCCCGTAGGCGTCAGCCCCTATCTCTTTAGCGAACTCCTCCGTTATCGGAGCCCCGCCGATGATGACCTTGACCTTGTCGCGAATCCCGGCCCTCTTGAGCTCCTCGATGACGTTCTTCATCTCCATCATGGTCGTGGTCAGGAGCGCGGACATGGCGACTATGTCGGCCCCCACCTCCTTAGCCTTCCTCACGAACTCCTCGGGGGGTACGTCGACTCCTAAGTCGTAGACCTCGAAGCCAGCGCTCTCGAGCATCGTGGCCACTATGTTCTTGCCTATGTCGTGGAGGTCTCCGCGCACCGTGCCTATCACGACCCTGCCGAGCTTCTTGGCGGTCTCGCCCCTCTCCATCATCCTCGGCCTCAGCAAGTTGTTCAGGATCTCCTTGAACGTCTCGCCGGCCGCGACGAGCTCGGCGAGGAAGTACTCGCCCCTCTCGAACTTGTCCCCTATCACCCTCATCGCTGGCGCCAGCCCGCCCTCTATGATCTCGAGGGGCGACAGCCCAGCGTCCAAGGCCTCCTTGACGGCCTCCTCGACCTCGTCTATCTTGATGTCGATGAGTAGGTTCTTGATGCGCTCGAGAATCTCCTCCTTGCTGGCCATGCCCAACCCCTCAGCCTTACCGTGCTAGATGCATTAATATGCGTTTCGCGCCCACTCCGCCCCGACAACCTCCTGCATGAGCTCCAGGGGGCTCGGCGCGTCGACCCCGAGCCTCCTGAAGTACCCAACCACGTTCGACAGGTCCCTCAGCAGGAACTCCTCGGCGTTTGGGTGCGAGGTCAGGACAGCTGACCCCCAGTCTATTATGACGAGCTCTGGCTCTCTGTTCAGGATGTTGTACTCCGATAGGTCTGCGTGCACGAGCCTGGCCCTCCGGTAGAGCCTGCGCACGTACTCGACTATCAGCTCGAACGCCGACTCGGGGTCCTCGGGCGGGGCGTCCTTGAGCAGGGGCGCCGGCACCCCCCTCTCCCCCGGCGCGTTTATGAACTCCATGACCAGCACGTTCTCCTTGAAGGCTATCGGCTCGGGGACCCTGACGCCAGCTGCGTGGGCCAGCTTCAGGTTCTTGAACTCCTTGCTGCACCACGCCCTTATCAGGTGCCTCCTGCCCCTCCTCACCCTGGCGAACCTCGGGTCGCCGTCTATGTAGCGCTTCCTGCTCCTCCAGAACTCAGCCGTGGCCACCAAGAATATCTTCACCGCCACGTCCCTGCTGGAGGGCCCCTCGCCCCAGTATATCCTGGCCTCCTTGCCCGTGGCGACGACGCCGTAGACCCTCTCTATGTAGCCCCTGTTTATGAGGTCGTAGAGCGCTAGGAGCGTGGCCTTGTCGAAGACCTCCTCGACTACCTCGTAGTGCTCCTCCCCCCTCCTCCTCACTCTCTGGGTCTCTACCCTCTCCCTGATGAGCCTCAGTACCTCATCCTCCAGCTCCTCGCCGTGCGCCACGCCACCACCGCCCAACACCTATATAAGCTCCCCAGACACTGCTTACACGAGCCGGTGGCTTATATGTATGCGGGTCCGCTGCGCGGCGAGCTCAGGGTCCCCGTCGAGCCAGAGAGGCTGGGGGCCCTCATAGGCGCCAAGGGCGAGGTCAAGAGGAGGATAGAGGAGGCCCTCAACGTGAGGGTCAGGGTCGACAGCGCGAACTCCGAGGTCAGGATAAGCCCTAGGGAGGGGGCCACCGTCGTCAATGTGCTCAGGGCTAGGGACGTCGTGAGGGCCATCTCGTATGGCTTCAGCCCTGAGAGGGCCCTAAGGCTGCTCGACGAGTCTCAGGTGCTGGACGTGATAGACCTGAAGGAGGTCTGCAGGAGCAGGGAGGACATGGTCCGGATCAAGGGCAGGATAATAGGTAGGGAGGGCAAGGCTCGCGCGATGATAGAGGACCTCACCGGAGCCTACTTGTCCGTCTACGACAGGTACGTCGCCATAATAGGGGACTACGAGCAGGTCAGGGTTGCGCGCGAGGCCGTCCTCATGCTGATCCAGGGGAGGCAACATAGGACTGTCTACAACTTCCTGCGGAGCGAGTGCAAGCGGCTGAGGCGGAGGAGGTACCAGCTGTGGGAGGCTGGGCCTAAGTGAGGGCCTCAATGAGGCACGAGAGCACTAGGGTCGCGAAGGGCGCGAGTAGCATCATGAAGTAGGCCACGAGCTTGTTCCTGTAGAGGTACTTGGTGAGCGAGAGCAGCACGACGGGGATCGACATGGCTGGCGTCGCCACCGCCAGGGGCGAGCTGAGTATGGCGCACGCAGCCGCGTTGGGGGTCAGCGCCGCCCTGCCGGCGATGAGCCCCCTAAGTAGGGGGGCGGACAGCGCGGCCACGAATGACAGGGCTACGGCGAGCACGGCGAAGAGGGGCCTTACCTCGACCCTGGGCAGCTCCTTGCCGAACCTGGCCTTGTACTTGTTGAGCTCGGCGGCGAAGCCCTCGGCGTCCCGGGGCGTGAGCACTACTTTGGTGTCGTCAGTCAGCGTCAGGATCACGCCCCTCTCAGCCCCCTTGACGCCGTAGAAGAACACGGTGCCGTGCTCGCTCAGCGTCGAGACCCCGTACAGGAGGCCTGAGCCCAGCACCCCCCTGAGCCCCTCGCCCCTGAGGTCGGCGACCTCGACGCTGGACACCCACTCATGTGGTATCAGCTCCCTCATCAGGAGCCACCTCACCACTATACCCTCGGGCTCAACGGAGTACCTCATGAACGCCGCGCTCACCGTCAGGTAGGCCATGAACAGGACTAGGTAGCTGAGGAGCGTGGCGATACTGAGCTTGACCAGGAGCAGCTCCTCCCTCGTCCTGACGGCGACCACCAGGAGGACGCCGCACGCGAGAGCGAGTGACATGGCGATCCCGCAGGCGAGCACGCGGAGGCTGCGCGGGACGGCGAACTCGCTACCCATGTCCTCTAGTATGGACGAACACATTTATTAACGTTCAACGCCGAATAGGCTTGCGACGCCCGCTGCACCCCTCGCTAGGGTTATAAAGGAGCTGCCTCAAGGTTTCTCCTGGCGGATGAAGAGCTCCACCGCTCTGACCGCGTGATGTGAAGGAGGTGATCTCAGACGCCCCCTGGAGATGAGGAGGGCTAGCTGAGCTCTGACGAGTGATGTCACGAACCCGGGCTGATCCCAACTACTTCTCCGCTGAGCGCGCCCAGGAACTGGGGTGTCGTGGGCGGGAGAGAGGCGTACGTGACGGACATGAGCCGGTGCAGGCTGAGCTAGCCCCCCTCACGCAGGTGGGAGGGGGCAAGCGATCCTCATAGACTACGGGCTCAAGAGCGGCCTCGTGCTCTACTTCGGCAGCTTGGACTGGCCGCGCGAGGTCAGCTGGGGGACGCATGGTGAGCCTGACAGATACTCCGACCCACCTGAGGTGGCGTGCCGCCGGGTCTGGGGGGACGGCACTTGCCTATCTGAGGATGCACTACGAGCCCACCCCCAGCGCTCCGGCGAGGGTCAAGTTGCCGAGCTAGGAGCACTTCGACATCGTCTATGAGGAGGAGTGCCTGCCCAAGGACAGCCGCCTCCCCGAGGAGATGGTCTTTGGGCCCCTCGACGTGCTCGAGACCCTCTGAAGCGCGCTGGTCTCGCGGGCGAGGGCCTCGTGTAGCGCTCCGGGGCGTGGGGCCAAACTCTAACCTACGTCGGCGGAGGGGGGCTGGTCAACTACCTAATGGTGCACTCCTGCCTCACGATTGACGAGTGCGTGCCCACGGGCTGGAGCTGAGGCCCGAGTCTGTGAGGGAGTACGCCGAGTTAGTCAAGGGCGGGTGCGAGCTCCATGTCGACGCGTACCCTACGAGGATGCCAGCTGGGGCCTGCAGGCTCAAGGCCCTCGAGCATTATGGGGCCGGCGCGGACGGACTGCGCCTCTGGGACACGAGCGCGAGGTTCGCCAGGAAGAGCGAGCGGCGCATCGTCGCGAGCCGGGTCGCGGGGGAGGGCGCGGCTGGGCCCACAGGCTAGAAGGCGTTCAGGGTCGGGAGGCTGGAGAAGCCGGCATGGCCGTCGACGTGAGGCATTCATTCACCGGCGGGTGAGGTCCCGCGCCTCCTGAGGCGCGCGTAGGCGAGGGCGACTAGCCCGGCTGCGACGGCAGCAGCGGCTAGCCACCAGAGGCGCAGCCCCCGCTCCTCCTCGAAGCTGACCTCCCTGGGCCTCTCCATGAGCTTGGCCTTAAACACCACGAACCTCTCCTCGCCCGCCCTCAGAGGGGGGTCGCCCTTCTTCCACACGTAGAGGAGGACGAAGTTGTCGGCTACCACGGCCTTGTACGCGTTGGTCGAGAGCACGGTGGCGTCCTCGACCCTCACGGGCAGTATGACGACGGGGTGCCTGTTGCCCCACTTGCCGTTCCACCCAGGCGTGCCGTCCCTGTTCATCCTGATCCTCACGGTCACCTCCACGAGGCCCCCACCGAGCCGCCTGACCTCGACGGACTTGGAGTAGAGGGGCTCCTTGGCCGAGTCAGCCCTGACGTCGAGGGCTGGCTCCCCATAGAGGGCCGCCCCGTCCACGTCCACCCTGAGCCATGAGTGATCCGGGCCCGGCGTCCCGTGCAGCATGTCGAACACCAGTGACACGGCGTTGGCGAAGAAGGCCTCAGCCCACGTGTAGTTGTCCTGGACGAAGAAGTAGGCCGGTATGCCGCCCATCATGTAGCTCCCCGGGCCCTCCTCTATCACGTAGCCAGCGTAGAAGCAGGCCCCGCAGCTGTGGATCCAGGCGAGGGGCATGCTGTCCCTGCTGACTATCGAGCCTATGTAGCAGTTCCCCAGGCCAAAGTAGATCTTCGGGTTGGTCGTGCTTATGGCGACCGCCGTCCCGTTCCTGGCCACCGCGTAGACCCGCCCGCTCCTCGATATGAAGAAGCCCTCCCTGCCGGGGTCTGGGTAGTGGAGCTGCCAGCGGTCGTGGTTCCCGTGCCCGCTCGTTATGAACATGTCGAACCTGTTGGTGGCGAGGAGCGCGGCGAGGAACAGCGTCCTGTCCTCAGGCCCCCCCTCCCTCCTTATGGTGCCGTTGGGGTACTTGACCCACATGACCCCGTACCTCACCTCGGACGTCGCTATGCCGCTCCGGACGTACTCGAGCCAGCCAGCTGAGCACCCCGAGAGCACGCTCCTGACCCTGAAGCCGCTGCACCTGACTATCCTCAGGGCGTCCTCGTGCGTGTAGCCCGTCAGTATCGCCCACACGGCGTCCGGGTAGGGGTCGCGGTCAAGCTCCCTCACCAGCCTGTTGACCCTCTTCACGAAGTCGGGCCTGGCCTCCTCGGGCCTAGCGACGAAGCACAGGTAGTCTGGCGCTAGCCTGGCGAGCTCGAGCCTGACCTCGTACACGTCGCTATCGTACGTGAGCACCCGAGCTCCGTACTTCCTCGCCAGCTCGTCGACGACCGCCTTCCAGCCAGGGTGCTTGAGCGTCTCTCGGCTGGCGACGATCGCGTACACCTTGCCGCCGCCCACCAGCTCAGGGGAGGCGGGGCGCGAGAGGGCGCACACGAGCAACAGGGCTGCGGCTACAAGGCAGGCGCGCCGCATGGTGAGAAATAGAACTCATCGGCTTATTTGGCTTGCCCTGAGGCTAGTACGGCAGCGGCCACAGCGACTTTATGAATATCGCCAGCGACACTGAGATGGCCATGGCGACGGCCATGCCGACGCCGTAGCCGCCGGTCATTATGTAGGCGTACCTCCTGACGTTTATCCTGCCCCTGCTGACCTTCTCCACCAGCCTAGCCACCGTGGCCCCTATGAACACCGCAAGCGGCCCCGGCAGCGGCGACGATATGCCGTACAGGAGCCCAGCTGGTGAGAACGGGACGTGGAGGAGCCTAAGTGCAGTCGACGCTGCCAGGGTGGCGGCGAAGCTGCCGACGAGCAGCGACAGGTTCATGCTGTACAGCTTCCTCGTGTACCACAATATCCTCTGGGCGGCGTCGATGGGCCAGTATATCTGGGCGTGCCTGAACATTGGCGACGGGACTGGAGTCATCTTCCAGAGGTACTCCGAGTAGATCAGGTTGAGGAGTATGGCGACTGGCGCCGCCACGAGGAACACGGCCTTTATGTAGCTGCTGAACGTGCAGCCGACCCCTCTGCACACGTAAAGCGTGCCGACCCAGCCCCCGCCGTAGTCGACGCTGAGGGGCGCGAACCAGGGCCATATGCCGAGCCTGCTGTAGACGGGGATGCCATAGAGCTCCATCGTGGCCGTCAGCACGTTCTCGTTGAGGAAGCGCACCTCCAGCGGGAACCCAGTCTCAGCGTAGGTCCTCACTGATATGAGGCCGAAGACGAAGGGCCACACCACTATCAGGAAGAACAGCGGCAGCACGGGGAACCCCGGGATCAGGACGAACTCGAGGAGTAGCAGCCACGAGACCGTCGCGGCTAGGTAGACGCCGAGTATCACGTGCAGCGGCAGGTACCCTAGCCTCCTAGCCTCTTTGGAGAGCCTGGCCAGGCTCTTTATGGCCCTGCTGAGCCCCTTCCTGCCCCTTATCAGCTGGTCGGCGAAGACTGCAAAGCCTACCCCCACGCTGACGATGTACCAGACGTAGAGTCTCGACCAGAATAGTATGTCCTCGAGCTTCAGCCCCTTTGGGAAGCCGACCCACTCAGGTATGAGCTCGGGGTAGTACCAGACGATGATGGGGTTGCCTATGACAGAGGATATTATCGAGCCAGCGAACATCGAGACGACGACCTCGTAGGGCAGTATCATGCCGAAGAGGTAAGTTCCAAGGTTGGTGTCGATGCCTATCATGGCCCCGGGCAGCACGTCCCGGAAGGTCTCGGTCATGTCGTGCCACGGGTAGGGTATCAGGGTCACGGCGTAGCCTATCGCGGCCTGGGAGAGCACTGGTATGCCGTAAGCTATGAACGAGTAAACGAAGCCGAGCAGGGCGAAGAGCACGAAGACCCTCATCCTCATGGGCTCCCTCTCCTCGAGGCCCACTATGACCTCGACGCTCACCCTAGCCATCGGGAAGGGGAGCTTCTCGACCTCAGCGAACAGGTGGTAGTAGAAGAAGCCCAGCGTCAGCCCTATAACTAAGTTGAGGCCCCAGAACACTAGCGATGTGAATATGACTGGCAGCCACGACGGGTGCAGGAACGTCCTCAGGGCCTGAGTCCTTATGAGCTCGCACTCGGGGACCCACCAGTAGGGCAGTAGCTTGTCGAGGTGGTACAGCTTGACCACCGGGCTGTTGGAGAACCAGACTCTGAAGAACATGTGGTGGAAGCTGAGCCCAGTGCCAGCGTAGATGGCGGTGCTAACGGCTGCTAGCATGACCAAGATCTCCTGCCTAGTCAGCGGGGAGCCGTAGAGCAGGGAGAGCCAGTAGAACAGGATGACGACGGCCCACGTCAGGTTGCCGACGGTCCCTATCATCAGCTCGCCCCATATGGCCACTGGCATCAGCACCACGGCGCCGTACAGTATGGCTAGGACGACCCTCCACGTCAGCCCGCTCCTCCACTCGACCTCGCCCACGCTCACTCACCCCCCTCGCTCAGCCCCTTGAATAGCTCCCTCCCCAGCCTCAGGTACCTCTTGGCGTCCTCCTCCCTCAGGCTCTTCCACATCAGGAGCTGCTTCCTCACCTCGTCGACGAAGTTCTTGTGGCTGGAGACCCAGACGTACCTCTTGCCGGTGAGGAGGGTGGCGTGTACGCCGAACGATATCCTGCCGTCAGCCGTCTCCATCGCGAGTATCTGCACGTCCTCAAGTATGGCCGCGTCGTACGGCGGCAGCCTCAGCTTGAGTGATATGCCTATGGCCCTCCTGCCAGCCACCTCGCGCTCCACCGGGCGCGGTCTCTCGTCAACCCTAAACTTCTCCTCCAACATCGCCGACGTCAGGTACTCCATCACGTAGGCCAGCACGCCGCGCGCCACCCTCACGTCCGAGACGCTCATGGGCAGTGGTATGTACCAAGTGTTCCCTATGGGCTTCGTCGGCACGCGCCACTTCCTCTCAAGCGACGGTGTCACGTAGCCCGACGCCTTAACTGACGGGTACACGCCAGCGACCACGACGGCCAGCATGGAGAAGAGTATGGCCAGCGCTGGGTAGGGCGAGGAGAAGTCCACCATGTAGGCCGCTCCCATGAGGCTTGACAGGACGTAGCCCGTGGCCAGCGATATCATGTAGCCAGCCGTCGCGCCAATTATGGCGTAGACGAAGCCCTCGGTGAACACCATGACGGCCACGTGCATCGGCGACAGCCCCAGCACGCTGTAGATCTGTATCTCGCGAGTCCTCTCGTAGACCGCGGCTACCATGACGTTGAGGAGGGAGAGGATCGCCAGTATCAGCGGGATGCTTATCTGGCCGATGCCCCTCAGCTCGTAGCCCCTGACCCACCTAGCGAGGTAGGCCTTCTCGCCATCTGAGAAGTACACGGCTAGGTACGACAGGTGCTCCGAGAAGTCCTTGGCGGCCTGCTTAGCCAGCTCCACGTCGTCAACTGAGACGGCTATCGAGGTCACGATGCCACCGACTCTTATGGCCAGGCCGAACGGTATTAGGATTATCCTCTCCTTGGTCCTCACCGGGGAGCCGGGCGGCGCGTCGGGATCCCTTGGCGTTATCAGCGTCCCGCTGAGGTCTACCAGGTGAGCTTTGAGGAGCTCAGCGTCAATCACCCTCACGACGGTGAGCCTCATGCCGGCCACGTATATGGCGTCGCCCTCCCTGACCCTCAGATCGCTGGCGATGTCCTCCGTTATCACGGCAGCAAACATCGGGCCGTGCCACTCAACGCCCCTCAGCAGCTCCCTCAGGAGCGGCTCGTCCTTGGTGACGCCCACTATCGCCTTAGCGAACGTTATGCCCCCGGTCTCGTTCATGACCCACGCGCCTGGCGTCGGGAGCTGCAGCCAGGCCCTGGGGCAGACGGTGCCCCTGCCGCTGAAGTAGCCGATGGCGTACTCGAGGAGCGACGGAGATATCGACATCTCCTCAGTGCCAGCCTCTATCAGCAGGCCGACGTACCTGGGCTCCTGGGGCAGCTCCCTGTACAGGTAGACGTCGCCGAACACCCACGACGTGAAGAGCACCAGCGAGAGTATGAGGCATACGACGGACGTGAGCGTCAGCGCGGTTCTCAGGGGCCTCTTCTTGAGGTTGGCGACGCCCATCGAGAGGGCCGCTGAGAATATCGACAGCCTCGAGACGTCTATGAAGTGGACGCCTATCAGCCTCCTCCTGATCTCCTTGGCTAGCCTCACCACACCCGAGACTATGAAGCCGAGCACAGGGAGCGTCAGGATGCAGGAGAAGATGCTGAGCGAGGCCATCAGAGTGTTCCGGGCCAGCCTCAGCCCTGGGTGGAGCACGTACGCCAGGGCGCCGAGGGCCACAAGTATGCCGATTATGCAGATCACCCTCTGCAGCCCCATCTTCTCGAAGAAGAACCTCTCTAGCACGAGCGCTGTCGGTATTATCAGCAGCACCAGCATGACGTTGGTGTAGACGATGTTCGTGTATACCTCGCGCGTGATCATGTACGACCTCCTTCCGAGGTACCACGACCTGTAGATCAGGGCGTAGGCCTCCGAGAACCTGCCCTGAGCCAGCAGCTCCTTGGCCCTCTCGTAGCACCTGAGGGCCTCCTCGTAGTACTTCACCGCCCTGCCGACGGAGCCAGCCAGCGTGGGCTCGTTCCTCATGACCTCGAGCTTCTCCCCAGCCAGCCTGAGCATCTCCTCTGCGAACCTGAGGGCGGTGATCTTCACGTCGAGGTACTCGCCCTCGCGCACCGTGATGCCCCTGAGTATGCCGAGCGGCGCGTCCTCGGCCAGGCTCCTGAACACTATGTCGACCGGCGTGTCGGGCGGTACGAAGACCATGGCGTCGTAGCCCACCGCAGGGTCGCCTATGCCCAGCGCGATTATCTGCTGCGTGAGGACCGGGCTCGGCGGCGTCGATATGAAGTAGCCGAACTGCAGCAGCTCGGCGTTGCTCCTGGTGTCGTAGACCATGAACGTATACGGCGTGAGCGTCATGACCAGCGGCGTGGAGAGCGTCGTCGGGTCTATGGCGTCGTGCAGCACTATCGTCCCGCACTTGAAGAGCACCACGTTCACCGGCACCTCGCCGGACGCCTCCTCGCCCGACCTCAACGTGAACACGTTCTCGTAGGGCCACAGCTTCCTGCCGTAGTAGCCGTGGTCTGGCGCCCACTTAATGTCGCCGGTCTCGTTGCTCACCACGAACGCGAAGATCTGGTACTCAAACGCCCCCAGCGCCCAGCCAGACGGCTTGACGCCGGGTATCTCGAAGTCGCCAGTCTCGTTCGCCAGGACTACGAAGCAGTGCTTGTGCACCCTGACCCTGTAGAGCTTGAGGTACACGAGTATCAGGTCGCCCTCGTCGAGCACCCTGTCCCAGTTGTAGTCGTACCACGCCTTGGAGAAGTTGTAGTACCTCACCTTGCCCCTCATGAACGCGAAGCCGAGCGGTGCGGTCCTAGAGTGCCCGTGCATTATGCCCCTGAGCAGGTTCCTGGTGCTCTCCCTCGGGTCCTTGAGGATGACGGACAGCACGGCAGTCGAGAACTCCACCTGAGGTCTTAGGTTCCTGAAGTTGACGATGTCCACCGTGTCGGCTGGCGTCTCCCAGAAGACCCTGGCTGCGTGGGCGGTGAAGAACGTCATGGCGAATATGTTGACGTGGTTGAAGACCTCCCCCAGGTGGTTCACCTGGGAGGGCAGGGCCTCGCGCTCGAACCTAAGGGCGAAGTACACCTTGTAGCCCCGCCCGCCTATGAAGTAGGTCTTCGTGGCCGGGTCGTAGCGCCCGCCCATCTTGTTCTTGAGGTAGGCCTCCATGTCCTCAACCCGCCCAGCCCTCGTCCAGTCGAAGCCTCCGTAGAACGTCCCTATGGTCACGAGCGCTACTGCGGGCGAGTCCGTTGAGAAGTCCAGCACGAAGGCGCAAGCTACCTGGTCGCCCGTCATCGAGATAACGCCCCGGCTGGTGTTGAACAGCATCGGTCTGTCCCAGTGGCGGAAGAACAGCTCCTCAGCGAAGTACCTAGCGCCAGCCATGCCGACGCCCTGCCCCGAGAAGAACGCTATCAGCACGTTCCTCTCTGGCTTGATCTCCTTGAGGATCCTGGCCAGCTCCAGCAGCGCGGCTGGGCTGCAAGCCTCGTCAGCGGCTGGCGTCCTAGCGGGAGCCACGCCGTAGGCGTCGTAGTACGTGGCCAAGATGACTATGTCGCTCTCCTCCTCCAACCCGCGGGCCCCGGGTATCAGCGCGAAGACGTTCTTGGCGGTGACCTCCTTCCAGAACATGTTGACCCTGAGCTCTGCCACCACCTCCTCGCCCCTGCTCTCGGCCTCCTTGATCACTTGCAGTAGGTCCCTAGAGTCGTTGTAGCTGAGTAGGACGCGCGGGAACTTCAGGGGTATCTCGAGGATCTTGTAGTCGCCCTCGCCCCTCACGGTCCTGAGGGGCTCTATGAACACGACGCCCTTAGCACCCAAGTTGAGGGCGTACATCCAGTTCGACTTGGTGTTGTACTTCATCAGGACGATGCTGCCAGTCACGTTCTTGCCCTCGAAGTCCCTCACGTTGCCCTCGCCGACGAAGACCAGCCTGCCGACGTACGTCCCCCTGCAGGTCTGGACCATGTTGGGGAGCAAGGCATAGACCCTGTAGGTCCTCCTGACCGGGCGGAGGATTGTGAGCGTCGAGTTGTAGTCGTAGGGGACGAGTACCTTGTACTCCCAGTACCAGGTCATGAGCCCAAGCTCATTGGCTAGGTAGTTGTATATGTACTCGGCGGCCGCCTCGCAGCCTTCGTACCCGGTGAACCTGCTGCCCAGCGAGGATATGGCCTTGACGTGCGCGGCTACGTTCTCGAGACTGAGCAGGCTGAGCGCCTCCCTCGCGACTGACTGAGGATCCCAGCCAGCGCCCCCACCTGGAGAGCTAGAGGTCGGAACCGAGAGGAGGGCGATCGCGAGTGACGCTAGCACCAGTATTGCCACCAACCTACTAGCTCGCACGCGCCTCCACCCCTTATGAACACTCACGATGGGTCGGGGATAAAAAACTTGTGTAGTTTCGCTTGCCCCCTAAATGGGTAACCACCCGAGGCCGTAGCGCAGCCACAGCACCATCGGGTAGCCAATCTCCCACATTAGCAGGGAGCCCAGGAAGCATCCGACGGCTATGGGCACGGCGTACTCGTAGGCCTTGAGCCCTCCGATCTTGACGACCAGCAGCTTGATTATGAAGGCGATGATGGCGGACCAGGAGGTGTAGAAGTTTAGCAGCGAGAGCAGCGGGACGCCTATCGGGTTGATGATGAACCACGGGAACGTCGTGCGCAGGAACATCAGGACGGCGCCCACCACTATGCCGACGAGGGCTGATATGGTGAACATGACCGGGTACGGCTCCTTCCTCCTGGTCACGTCGTTGGCGGCCCCTAGGCCGTTGTTGAGCGCGCCGTCCCACGAGGTGGTCCAGCCGTGCCTCCAGTTGCTCAGGCCCTGGACGCCTATGGTGTACCAGCCGATGACCACTGACAGTATGGAGGCCAGCACTATGGTGACTATCTGGGCCTTGAAGACCTCCTTGAAGTCGGTCTTGGTCTCGTAGGCCATCTTGTAGCTGAATATGCCCGGAACGACGGAGGAGTGCGGCTGGTAGCAGGTCAGGTTAGATATTACATAGGCCAGGCCGTAGCCGGTCGGGTTGGCGCCGCTCCCGGTGAGGAGGGTGGCCAGGCCGTAGGCCAGCTGCCTGTCGTACTGCTGCAGCCTGAAGCCCCACGGAAGCTGCGGGCAGCTCCAGGCCTCGCCAGCGAACCTCAGGACGGCGAACCAGACGACGAGTATGTACAGCAGCGCGACTATGGAGCCGACGATGTGAATCTCGCTGGCGGCCATCCAGATCAGGAAGAGGACGGCGCCGCCCAGCAGCAGGGACCAGGCGACCCTCGGCGAGACGGGCTCTCCCTCCTCGGCCTCAGCTCCCTTGAGGAACCTCTTGAAGGACGATATCCAGTCGCTCCTCGTGTACCAGAGCAGGTAGAGGGCGATGCCTATGGTCATGGCGTTGAGGGCGTAGGCGTAGGTGCCAGCGAAGCCCCACTGGTGCCTGAAGTATATGCCCCACATCGCGCCCCACTCGCTCTCGGCCTTGGACGGGAAGACGCCGGTGGAGACGAACACCGCTGGCAGCAGTATCAGGAAGATGACGTGGAACAGCACGGCGGTAAACAGTATGTCGAGTGAGAACAGGAAGTAGAGGCCGACGTGCGACGGGTGAATGAAGTGCGACAGCACCGACCTCTGGAACGGCGGGTACTTGCCCTGCAGGGGTATCTCGTCGGGTATGGTGAAGGGCGGCTTCTTCCATATTAAGCCAGGGAAGAGGCTGAAGACCTCGAAGAACACGCCTACCAGGAACCCTATCCAGAAGAGTAGCCCCTTCTTGCTCCACAGCAGGGTCCTCACGCCGCCGCCGACTGGCTCAGTGGCGTAATTTATTACAGTGAGGGTGGTGGTCGTCACTGGGTAAGGCAGCTTCTCGACGATGATCATCCTCCTGACGAATATGAGCACTAGGCCGTAGAGCATCAAGTTGACTATGACATAGAACAGGACCCACATCACTATCGGGGTCGTCCAGGCTCCGGCGTGCGGTATGGTCCACTCCCAGGGCTTCCTGCTCTCATAGTAGGCGGCCAAGATGTCGTAGTCCTTGGGCACCCAGGCGCTGGGTATGTACTCGATGAGGTGCTTGAACCTCTCAGTGCCGAGCATGCCGTTCATGCACCAGGCCCAGATGCCCCACCAGAAGGTGCTCGGGACGACTATGGTGGCTATCGAGTAGACGATGGTCCACTCCTGCTTGCTGAGGGCTATCTTCCTCGAGAGCAGTGAAAGTAGCGACACTATGACGATCAGCGGGAACAGCAGCGTCTCCCAGCCGAAGTACCACCTCCACCCCAGGTAGACCATGTAGTGGGTGAACCAGGCCCAGTCTACGCCGGCCACCCTCGGGTGGAAGCTGTATAGGAAGATGGCGTAGGTGATGATGCATATTATGGCTGACACGGTGAGCGACTTGACGGTTATGCCCTTGGCCACAACCTCCTTCTCGGGCTTGACCTCAGTAGCCATGTTTGAACAATTCCTCATAGAGGATTTAAGCGCTGCCAAAAAGCTTAAATGGGGTCGTAGGTCATGTAGGGGCCATGGCGTGCCATGAGCGGGGTGGTGCGAACACATGTGGGTCCGGCTAAGCTTTTTAATGCCTTAGGGCGAACTTGTGTGCGGTGGGCTCTTGGGCGAGAGGAGGCTCAGGGTCGTTAGGGTAGTCGTGCCAGCTAGGGACTTTTCAAGGGTCGCCCCGGTCGTGAGCGAGCTCGAGCGGAGAGCGGTGTCCGTGGAGAGGGCCGTTAGGAGGATCTTCGACGAGCGCCCAGACCTCGACTCAGTCGAGTTCACAATCGTCGTCAGCCTCACTAAGGGCGAGGTGAGGCGTTACAGGCGCGTCCTCGGCAGGCGGCTGAACGGCACCATAGGCTTCTTCTTGATATACAACCACAGGGAGCCCTCGGTGCCTTGATGCTCGGTTACGAGTGTGAGAGCTCACGGCCCCAGTTACCCCTAGCGGAGGCGCTTGGCCTCGAGTCGTGAGTGGGCGCGATCGATGCAGAGGCCTACACAGCCCAGACCTCGTCCCTGACCCTCCTCCTGGCCCCAGCCCTAGCGCTAGCCCTCAGCCTTAGCTCTCTGGCGAGCTCAGCCCTCGCTAGGTCCTCGAAGAGGAATACCTTGACTGGCACGGCGAAGCGAAGCCCAGAGGCTGGGGAGACTATTAGGGCCTCGCCCCTGTCCAGCGTCTTTATTTCGTCCTCAGCGTCCTCCAGGTACGGGCTGTACTGGATGACCTTGAGGTAGTCTGGCCTCGTCGGGAGCGGGAGGATGACCTTCGTGAGGGCCTGCCTTATGACCGGCTCCATGAGGTCGCCGGGCATCTGAGTTATGTACATGGCGCCGACCTTGTACTTCCTGCCCCTCTTGCTTATTACCGAGAATATGTTCTCGCGCACCTCTCCGTGCTGCGTGAGGGCGTCCCTCGAGAGGTACCTGTGGGCCTCCTCCACAGCTATCAGGACGTACGGCAACCTCTCCCACTCCTCTGGGGCTCTCTTCTTGAGCCTCTCGTACGCCCTGAATATCCTCCTGGCGACGGCGACGCTCAGCAGCTTCTCCTCGCCCTCGCTGGCGTGGGGTATGTCGAAGAGGACCACCTTGCCCCTGGCCACGGCGCTGACCACGGCCCTCAGCAGGTCGGTCTCGCAGCCCTCCTTGAATACGTGGCCGTCGCCGAGCATGTGCCTGAGCTTCCTCTTGACTGTGTTGATTGTGTTCCTGTGGACCATCTTCCTAAGCCTGGAGTAGAGGGCCGAGGAGGGCATGTCGAGGAGCGTCGGCAGCCAGTCGTCGCCGAAGGCCCTCCACGCCAGCCAGAGCAGCTCCTCCTGCGGGGCGCTGAACTCCCCAGTCATGATGAAGTCTAGCGGGTGCAGCCTCCTGACGTCGACCTCTAGGGGGTGCGCCAGGATCGACCTGGCGACGGTCGCCCCGTCGAACTCGAAGGTAACCCTCACCCTAGACGCCTCGTCGACTGAGCTGCTCACGTAGAAGAGCCTCTCCTCAGCTTGGGGCAGGTGGGCCAGCCCGAGGCTGCCCGGCGAGCCCCCGAGGAAGTACTCGCTCTCGCAGTCGAAGAGGACTAAGCTGTACCTGGGCTCCTCGACGCTCATCACCGCGTAGGCCAGCACCTTACCGAAGTTGCTCTTCCCCGAGCCTGTCACGCCGCTCACCAGCACGTGGTGCGGTATGACCCTGTCGCCCCTGAGGCTCACCACGGCGTCCGTCGCGGCGTGCCCGACCCTCAGGTACCCAATCCTCAGGTCGCCGCTGTCCAGATTCAGGTCGCGCAGGTCGCCCTCGTCAAGCGTCTCGACGGCCGAGAACAGGGGCGGGGCGCAGCTGGGCCCCCTGGGGACTCCGTCCTCGCCCACCTCGACGACCACGACGCCCACCGCTGTGTCGTAGAGCCTGACGTCCCTGTCGAGCACGACGACCTCGCGCCCCTCCTCTACCCTCTTGCTCAGCCTGGCGACCTCCGAGGGGCTGAGGAGGACCACGGGCTCGAAGTCGACGACCCTGAGCACGAGCCTCACGTCGCCGACTCGCACCTTCAGGAGCTGCCCCCTGCTCACCCTGGCGCCCCTCCTGAGCCTGAACCTCAGCTTGAGGCCCTTGACCCAGACGACGGTGCCTACCTCCAAGGCTCACCCCCACAGGTACCTCTCCTTGAAGCTCAGCAGGCTCAGGCCCCCTGCCAACTCATCGAGGACCCCCTCGGCCTCTAGGAGCTCTAGGACGGCCCCCCTGAGGCACTCAACCTCGTGCTCGCTCATCCTGGCCTCCTCGTGGACGGCCTTGAGGGGGTGGGGGTAGCCCGGCAGGCAGGAGTCCTGCACGTAGGCCACCTCGCCGAGTGCGACGCCAACGTCGCAGTCGTCCCCGATGGCCAGGTCGACCCTGAAGGCGGCGTCGCACTCCTCGCTGAACTTAGCTACGGCTACGTCACCGAGGAGCGGGCCGCCCCTGCTGAACAGCGGGTAGTAGTACCAAGGCATCTCGGGGAACCTCTCGCTGGCGAGCCTAGCGATGACCCCTACTGCGCTAGCGCCACCGCTCAGCTTGGCGCTGCACCTCTTCGGCACGCCGACGACTCTGACGCCAGCCTCCAGCGCCTCGCCGACCACCCTCAGTGCTAGGGACCTGGTCGCCTCGCTCACCCGCGGGTGCGCCACCAGCCCCCTGTCTAGGAGCAGGTAGTCGCCCCCCCTCAGCCTGCGGAGCAGGCGCAGGGCCTCCTCGAGCTCGACCCTAGCCAGCCAGTCCCCCGCTTCCCTCCTCCCCCCGACGGCCGTGACCCTCACTCGCGGGTCGGGCGAGTAGACCCTGGCCCCCCTCCTCCAGGCAGCGGCGGCGACCTTGGCGGCGACCACGATGCACGAGCCTAAGTCTAGGAGGGCCCTTATCGAGGCGTCGACGGCGGCGAAGGTGGCCCTGCTCGGCAGGGGCTCCAGGTACCTGACCCTGCACCGGTCGATCGGGGGGCCCTCGAGCACGGTGCCGCCCAGCCTCAGCCGCGGGCGGCCGAGGGGGGTCGCCCTAGCGCTGAGGTACAGCGCCCTGAGCTTGGACACCAGTGCCTCAGCGTCGGCCCTGGATATGGCGCTGATGGTCCTCATCAAGCCCGTTCACTGTGAGAGTCACGCGCGGATATTATATATCCATTATGATAGTAACGAGCGCGGCCTACCTGAACGCACCCAGCGTAAGTTCACGCTCAGCCGTTATGGTATCTATTTTGTGTTACTGACTGATGCCGAGCTCAGGCATGGATGGTAACGCGAAATAGATACCATTAGATGAGCATTGTGACGGTTAGAAAGATATATATCCCGGAACCCTTAGAGTATTACCGTGGCAGCACTCAGATACCGTGGTAGTTCATGGTCGTAGTTGTCATCTACACTGCCTTCCACCCCACGCTGCAGCGCGACGGGTTCGAGAGGCTGAGGGCAGCCAAGGGCATCGAGAGGGTCTACATACTGCACGACAGCAAGAGCGACCGCTACGGCTTCGCGTCGAGGAGGAACGCGAGCAAGCTCGCCAAGTGGCTCGAGTACTTCAGGCCCGAGAGGGTGCCGATAAACCCCCAGTCCTTCGAGAACGTCTTCTCCAAGCTGTTCGCCATACTGTACAGGGAGTGCGCCATCAGGAGGCGCGAGGTCTACATCGACGTCACCGACCTGCCCCCTGAGGCCGTGGCGGCCGTCACGACGCTGGCTCTGATGTTCAGGGGCGTCCACATGTACGTCGTCGCGACGACCCCTGAGAAGAGGGGCGACTTCATACCGCCCCCCGACTCGCCCAGGTTCGAGGAGTGGCTGGAGCAGAAGGACGACAAGAGGGGGCTGGAGCCCATGGAGCTGCAGCTCCCGAGCGTCAGGCTCAAGCTGCTGAGCGACGACGAGAGGGAGCTGTGCGAGCGGATCCTCCTGGCGCTGTACAGGAGGGGCGGGGAGGCTGGCTCCATAAGGGACCTCATCGAGTGGTGCGGCGACGACCCGTCAGTGCCAGCCGTGAAGAACAGGTACAGCCGCCTAGTCGACAGCCTGGCCAGGAAGGGCTTCGTCTACAAGGCATACAGGGGCAGGGAGAGGCCGGTCTACCTGACGGAGTTCGGCAGGGTCTATGCCCACGCCCTCGTGAGGGCGGCTGAGGCGGTGGAGCGCAGGCTTCCGGTCGTCCAGAGGCTGAGGGTGTAGCCGGTTTTACGCGTATAAAACTAATACTTATATATCGACAGAAGGTTATAGTGCAATCAACAATCGACGAAGGTGCCGCAATGACCCTGAGGCTCGTCAACGCCAGCAGCGCCTACCTGGTGTCGGAGGCCTCGCCCGTGGACAGGAGCTTCATCGTCGACTTCTTCTCGTACTACACCGCCAACGTCCTGGTGGGCAACGCCGACCTCCCCCAGGCCATCGAGGTCCTGGGCGGCAGCCTCATGGCCAGGGCCGAGAGGG
This sequence comes from uncultured Thermoproteales archaeon, assembly GCA_964497915.1. Classification (GTDB taxonomy): domain Archaea; phylum Thermoproteota; class Thermoprotei; order Thermofilales; family CAYSTQ01; genus CAZCFI01. The sequence continues at coordinate 28,968 of CAZCFI010000001.1, read as the reverse complement.
ACGTGGTGGTGGCCGTCACGGGGAGCGCGTCGCTGGCGCTGGCGGGCAGGGAGGCCCCGCTGTGGCAGGCCCTGCTGGTGCCGGAGGGCGCCACCATAGAGGTCAAGTGCCCCAGCGGGGGCGTGGCCTACATCGCCGCCGCTGGGATGGCCTGGGCGGCGAGCGCTGTAAAGAAGCCACTGAGCAGCGGGGCCACGGTGGGGGTCGAGGTCAGCCCCAGCGACCTCAGGGAGCTGGTCGAAGAGCTGCCAGCCAGGAGGGTGCCGTCCCAGATACTCGCTGAGATGAGGGACAGGACTCTCAGGGCCGTGCTGGAGGAGGGGCGCGAGACCAAGCCATTCGACTTCACGGTGGTAGAGAAGGACCTGAGCGCTGGCCTGGTGCTGGAGGGCTCGGGGGACAGCCTCGGCCTCAAGGGGGACGGCGCGGCTGAGTCGGCGAGCCCATCGCTCGGCTCCCTCGTCAAGCTCGATGGGAGCAGGCTCGCCGTGGCGCTCGACCACGGCAGGTTCTCGGGCCCCGTAATAGGCCGCGTCCACCCGTGCGACTTGGATAAGGTCGCGTGGGTATCGCCGGGCGAGACCGTGAGCGTCGTGGGGGTGAGCCACGCTGGCTACGCTAGGGCGCTCAAGAGCTACCTGGCTCTCATCGAGAGGGTGAGGAGCAGCGTCAGCAGGGCGGTCGAGGCCCTGAGGCGCGGGGCCAAGCTCGTGGAGGTAAGGGTCGGGGACCTCACATACGAGGCCTGGGTTGAGGAGGTAAAGTAGGGGCGCTTGCCCGGCGCTTCTGGTGGTGGGGATGGTGAGCAGAAAGATAGCCGAGCTGCTTAAGCTCAGGGAGCAGGCCAAGCTGGGCGGCGGGCCCGAGAGGGTAGAGAGGCAGCACAAGGCGGGCAAGCTCACGGCTAGGGAGAGATTAGACCTGCTGCTGGACGAGGGCACGTTCATCGAGGTGGACGCGTTCGTCCTCCACAGGAGCCACGAGTTCGGGATGGAGAAGAGGAAGTGCCTCGGGGACGGCGTGGTGACCGGCTTCGGCAAGGTCGGTGGAAGGCTCGTCGCCGTCTACGCGCAGGACTTCACGTTCATGGGAGGCAGCGTGGGCGAGATGCACGCCCTCAAGATAGCCAAGCTCCTGGACGCCGCGCTCAGGATGGGCGTGCCGGTGATAGGCCTCAACGACTCCGGGGGCGCCAGGATACAGGAGGGCGTCGACTCGCTCAGGGGGTACGGCGAGATATTCTACAGGAACGTGCTGGCGTCAGGCGTCATACCCCAGATAGTCGCCATAATGGGGCCGTGCGCTGGCGGTGCCGTCTACTCGCCAGCGCTGGCGGACTTCATAGTCATGGTCGAGGGCACGAGCTTCATGTACATAACGGGCCCCAGGGTGGTCAAGGCGGCCATAGGCGAGGAGGTGACGCACCAGGAGCTGGGCGGCCCCCACGTCCACTCCAGGGTCAGCGGCGTCGCTCACTTCGTGGCCAAGGACGACAGGGAGTGCGTGGAGCTGATCAAGAGGCTGCTGAGCTACCTGCCGTCGAACAACATGGAGGACCCGCCCTACGAGGACACCGGCGACGACCCCGACCGCATGGACTACGAGCTCGACCAGGTAGTGCCAGAGGACCCGAGCGAGGTGTACGACATGAGGGAGGTGATCGAGAGGGTCGTCGACAGGGGCACGTTCCTCGAGGTCCAGGCTGATTTCGCCCCCAACGCCATAGTCGGCTTCGCCAGGCTAGCTGGCAACGTTGTGGGCGTGGTGGCCAACCAGCCCCAGGTCTACGCCGGCTGCCTGGACATAGACTCGTCTGACAAGATCTCCAGGTTCGTGAGGTTCTGCGACGCCTTCAACATCCCCGTGGTGACGTTCGTCGACGTCCCGGGCTTCCTGCCGGGGACGGAGCAGGAGCACGGCGGCGTGATAAGGCACGGCGCCAAGATAATCTACGCGTACGCCGAGGCCACGGTCCCCAAGCTCACCGTCATAGTCAGGAAGGCGTACGGCGGCGCCTACATAGCGCTCGGGAGCAGGCACCTCGGGGCCGACTTCGTGTTCGCGTGGCCCACCGCCGAGATAGCGGTGATGGGGCCAGAGGGGGCAGTGGAGATAATTTACAGGAGGGAGCTCGAGGCCGCCGAGGACCCGCAGGAGCTCCTCAGGAAGTTCGTGGGGGAGTACAGGGATAGGCTGGCGAACCCCTACGTGGCCGCGTCGAGGGGCTACGTCGACGCCGTGATAGTGCCCCACGAGACCAGGCCCATGCTCGTCAAGGCCCTGGAGGTGTGCCTGTCAAAGAGGGAGGTCAGGGACAGGGTGCCGAAGAAGCACGGCCTCATGCCGGTGTGAGGATGGCCGTCGATGAGCGCCTGGTGGCGCTCCTAGCGGTCTGCGCCTATATCTCGAGCGAGGCTGAGAGGGGGCGCGCTAGGGCTGAGGCCGCGCGGGCCACCCCCAGGGGCCCAGCTGGGGCGAGCCTCTGGAGGATAGGATCGAGGCTAGACATCGCCCTGAGGCGCTTGCCATGAGCCCCAAGAGGAGGTACAGGGTGACCATAGGGGACAAGGTCTACGAGGTCGAGGTGGACGTCAAGGACCCGAGGGACCTGCGCGAGGGCCTGCTGAGGCTAGTGCCCAGGGCCAGGGTCGTCGAGCGGAGAGCCCCGAGGCCCGCGACCGCCGGGAACGTCGTCAGGGCGCCCATAAGCGGCAGGGTCGTCAAGGTCCTCGTGAGGGAGGGCGACAAGGTGGAGGGCGGCCAAGCGCTAGCCGTGATAGAGTCGATGAAGACCCACATCGAGGTCACGTCCGACGGGGACGGCGTAGTTAGGAGGGTGCTCGTTAGGGAGGGCGACTTCGTTAGGACTAACCAAGAGATCGTAGTGCTCGGCAAGGGGGAGGGCTGATCGTCAGATGACCACGTGAGCCTACCTCCTAGCCGACCTCGCGGAGGTGTATCACCTCTCCGGCGTCGACCCTCACGACCGAGCCGTCGCCCCTCCTCACGAGCAGCCTGCCCAGCGGGTCCACGTCTATCGCGCGCCCGTAAATCTCAGTCCCCCTGACCTTGGCCTTGACGAGCGAGCCTATGGTAGAAGAGTGCTCCTTCCACCTCGCGACCACCACGTGCGACCTCTCCGGGATGCACGCGTAGAGCTCTGAGAACCTGCTCAAGAAGGCCTCGAGGAGCTTGTCATTGTCAACCTCCCTCCCAGTGACCTCCATGAGCGAGCACATCCTACCTCGCAGGTCCTCTGGGGCCTCGTCTAGCTTAACGTTCGTGTTGACGCCCACTCCAAGCACGACGAACTCAGCCTTCTCAGCGGCGAGCGTCGCCTCCACGAGGATGCCAGCGACCTTCCTGTCCCCTATTAGGACGTCGTTCGGCCACTTCAGCGCCGCCTCCACGCCGGACACCTCCCTTATCGACTCGACCACTGCGACGGCCGCCGCGAAGCCCACGAGCGAGAGGTAGCGCACGTCGAAGCTAGGCCTGAGTATCACGGAGAACCACAGGCCGCCCCTCGGCGAGAACCAGGAGCGGCCGTACCTGCCGCGCCCCCCAGTCTGCTCCTGCGCCACGATGACGGTCCACTCGGGGTAGCCCTGGGCGGCGTAGCTCTTAGCCAGGTCCATGGTCGACGGGACGACGTTGAACTTCAGTATGTTGTACTCCGGCATGGGCCCCCCGACCGTTTTTATGACCTAAGACTCCGCAATTATATTTTAACCTAATCCCTCAGATCCCAGAGGGCCTAGCCTAAGGCTGGCGCGGCCCGAGGGCGCTGAGAGCCGTTAAATACCTGAGGGCTATCCTTACTTCGGCATGCGCGACAGGCCGTTCAGCAAGGTACTGGTCGCCAACAGGGGCGAGATAGCGGTCAGGGTCATAAGGGCAGCCAAGGAGCTGGGGATGAGGGTCGCCACCATATACTCGTCAGCCGACTCGAAGTCGCTCCACGTCCTCATGGCCGACGAGGCGTACGTGGTGGGCGGCCCTGAGCCCAGGGACAGCTACCTCAACATGGAGAGGATAGTGTCCATAGCCAAGAAGTGCGGGGCGGAGGCCGTCCACCCGGGCTACGGCTTCCTGTCGCAGGTCCCGGAGTTCGCCAAGATGGTCTCCGAGGAGGGCATCGAGTTCGTGGGCCCACCTGAGCCCGTCCAGAGGGTGACGGGCGACAAGCTGGGGGCCAAGAGGCTGCTCAGCTCGGCTGGCGTGCCCGTGATACCTGGCACCCTGGACCCGGTGTCGAGCGTCGACGAGGCCGTGGAGGCTGCCGACAAAGTGGGCTACCCCGTCATGCTCAAGCCAGTGCTGGGCGGCGGCGGGATAGGGATGAGGATCTGCTGGAGCGAGGAGGAGCTGGTCGAGGCCGTCGAGTCGGCCATGAGCCTGGCCTCGTCAGCGTTCGGCAGGGCTGAGCTGTACGTGGAGAGGTACTTCCCAAAGGCCAAGCACATAGAGGTCCAGATACTGGCCGACAAGCACGGCAACGTCGTGCACCTCTTCGAGAGGGAGTGCTCGATTCAGAGGAGGTTCCAGAAGCTGCTCGAGGAGGCCCCCTCGCCCTCGATAAGCGAGGAGGAGAGGGAGAGGGTGACTGAGCTGGCCATCAAGGTCGCCAGAGCTGTCAAGTACGTGAACGCGGGGACTGTCGAGTTCCTCTACGTCCCGGACACGGGCGACTTCTACTTCCTCGAGGTCAACTCGAGGATCCAGGTGGAGCACCCAGTGACGGAGATGGTCACGGGCGTCGACATAGTGGAGGAGCAGTTCTGGATCGCGGCTGGGGAGGAGCTGAGGGTCTCGCAGGGCGAGGTCGAGCTGAGGGGGCACTCGATAGAGGTCAGGATAAACGCCGAGGACCCGTACAACAACTTCAGCCCGTCCCCCGGCTTGGTCACCAGGTACCTCCCCCCTGGGGGCTTCGGCGTAAGGGTGGAGAGCGGCATCTACGAGGGGTGCGAGGTGCCGCCCTACTACGACCCGCTGATAGTCAAGCTGATAGCCTGGGGCGAGAGCAGGGAGAGGGCCATCGCGCGGCTTAGCAGGGCGCTCGACGAGTTCGTCATAGAGGGGATAAGGACGAACATACCTCTCCACAAGCTGATACTGAGCGACGAGCGCTTCCTAGACGCCACGTACACCACCAAGTTCATAGAGGAGAGGAGGGTGGTCGAGAGGCTAGCTCAGTTCTCCCACGAGCCGCTAAGGCTGCCGAGGGCCGAGGCGGGGGCCGTCACGTACGTGCCGCAGGTCAGCGCGTGGAAGGTGTCCGGCAGGCTCTACGGCGAAACGCCTATATTCAGGGCTGGCGGAGTGAGGAGGTGGGGCTCGCTTAGGTCCCGAGGGTGATGAGGAGCGGGCTTACCGGACTCGGTGACGTGGCCTGCATCGGCTGAGAGCCGCTGGCGCTCACGGCCGCCACTAAGCCTTTTTAAGCGCTGCGGCCTTCGTACTCTGGGGACTTGACCTATGGCTGAGCTCGCGGTGGAGGTCAGGGACCTGGTGAAGCTCTACGGCCCCGTCAGGGCCCTCGACGGCGTCAGCTTCGAGGTCGAGAGGGGCGAGATCTTCGGCCTCGTGGGGCCCAACGGCGCTGGCAAGACGACGACCCTCAGGATAGTGGCGACGCTAATCAAGCCCACCTCTGGCGTCGTTAGGGTCTTCGGGCACGACGTCGTGAGTGAGGCGGACGAGGTGAGGAAGCTGATAAGCTACCTGCCCGAGGAGGCCGGGGCCTACAGGCTGCTGACCGGGCGTGAGTACCTGGAGTTTATGGCCAGGGTCTACGGGGCGCCGCCGTCCGTGGTGGAGGAGGGCATCAGAATCTCTGGGCTGGGCGACGCTATATACAAGCAGGTGAGGACGTATAGCAGGGGCATGAAGCGCAGGCTGCTGGTCGCCAGAGCCCTGATGGTGAGGCCGAGGCTTGCGATCCTGGACGAGCCAACCAGCGGCCTTGACGTGGCCCACGCCATGTACGTGAGAAACGTGATAAAGGAGTACTCGAGGGAGCACGGCGTCACCGTGCTCCTCTCCAGCCACAACATGCTCGAGATAGAGTACCTGTGCGACAGAGTGGCCCTAATAGACAGGGGGCGCATAGTTGAGGTGGGCGTCCCCCGCGAGCTCATAGAGAGGTACGGCGCTGAGAACCTCGAGGAGGTCTTCCTGAAGGTCGTGGGGAGGTGAGCGGCGTGCTCAGGCACCTAGTCGTGAAGGAGCTGAAGGTGACCCTCAAGGACCTCAGGATGCTCATCTCAGTAATAATCATGCCGCTGATGGTGTTCGTGGTGATGGGTGCTGTGATGAGCTTCGCCGCTGAGGCTAGCATCAAGGCGGCCAAGGGGCTCGGGCAGGCGATAGCGGTGGTCAACAGGGACAGGGGCCCCTACTCAGCCTTGGTGCTAGACACGATCAGGTCCATGGGCTACAGCGTTAAGCCGCTAGAGGTGGAGGACGTCTCCTCGCTGATAGCGTCTGGCACTAACGTGACGCTTGTCATCGAGGTGCCGGAGGGCTTCAGTGAGAACATGAGCAGCCTGAGGCCTGCGACGCTAGTCGTCCACATGAACGTGCGGGGCCTGAGCATGGCTGGGTACTCGGTCTACGGCCTCGCCAGAAGCGTGACTGAGTCAGTCAATAAGGCGCTAAGCGTCGCACTTATGAAGGAGGCTGGGGTCACCGAGCCAGGATTCGTCCTCAACCCGGTCAGGAGCGAGACTGCTCTGTACGTGGCTGGCCGCAGGGTCCCATCCGCCCTGCTGGGGGTAATGAGCTTCCTCACCTCGGGGCTCATGATAGCCCCGCTGGTCGTGATAACCACCGCCATAGGGGTCTCAGCCGCGCTCATAGCCTCGGAGAACGAGGAGAGGACGCTCGAGGTGCTGCTGACCCTGCCTATACCCAGGTACAAGATACTGGCCGCCAAGCTGCTCGGCGTGCTCGTACTCGTCATGCTCGCCACGGTCAGCTACATGGCTGGCTTCACGTACTACATAAGCGCCCCCCTGAAGTTCGTGGAGGAGGAGGCGGCTGAGCTCAGGCCAGCTGCCGTGAGCGTGGAGTCGCTGACTGACTTAGTGGGTACCCACAACCTGGTGCTGCTCGGCCTCTCGACATTCCTCTCCCTGGTGGCCACCAGCGCCCTGGGGCTGCTGCTGGGCTCGCTGTTCCCCGACGTGAGGACGGCCCAGTCCTACATCGGCTCGCTATCGCTCGTGGTGTTCGTGCCCGGCATGGTGCTGATGTTCGTCGACATCTCCAGCCTGCCGCTGGCGAGCCAGGCGGCCCTGGTCGCGGCCTCCCCCTTCATATCCCCAGTGCTCGTGCTGAAGGCGGCGGTGGAGGGAGTCTGGTGGATCCCGTACGCTTCGATAGCGTGGGCCCTAGCCTTCACCGCCGCGATGGTGGGGGTCTCAGCTAAGCTGCTGTCGTCCGAGAGGATACTGACGATGCAGTTCTCGATAAGGATGAGGAGGCTGAGGAGGGCTCGGGCCTAGGTGCCGGGATGAAGCTCGCCTGCGACCACGTCGAGGCCCTCTGGGAAGGCGGCGGCTACAGGCTGGTGAGGCCGCTCTACGGCAGGGCCTCCGTGTGCGAGCTAGCGGGCACCCTGCTGAGGGCGTTTGACGTTAGGGGCGACTTCAGGGCGATAGACGAGGACGTGCTCGACTACGGAGCGCTCGACGGCGCTGAGCGCGTGGGGCTAGCGCTCATCGACTCCCTCGGGCTCTACCTCCTCCAGTACGCCAAGGGCCTCCTTAGGGATGCTAGGGCCGTGGCGGTGCTCACATCGACCGCGCCGTCGACCACCTCGACGGCTTTGGTCTCCATGTTCTACGGCATGACCCCCATTGAGCACGGCGTGCTGGGCTACCACCTCTACCTCGAGAGGCTGGGCTGCGTCGTCAACGTCCTCAGGTTCACGCCCATAGTGAACCCATCGAGGGACAGCTTGAGGGACTACGGCGTGACTCACGAGACCCTGGTGCCCTACAAGACGGTGTTTCAGGTGCTGAGTGAGGCTGGCGTCGAGGTCGTCAAGCTCCTGCCAGAGGGCTTGCTCGAGTCCTCGTTCACGGCCCTCACGTCCAAGGGCGCGAGGACCGTCGGCTACGCCACGCTGGCCGACATGCTAGTCAAGCTCGGGCGCGAGCTGTCGCAGGGCGGCCCCAAGCTCGTCGTGGCCTACTGGTGGGGGCTCGACGCCGTGCAGCACTCCTGCGGGACGAGGAGCGAGGAGGCGCTAGCCGAGCTGCGCTTAGTCGCCAGGGGGCTCAGAGAGCTCGCGCTGGAGAGGCTGGACAGGGGCAAGTGCAGGCTCGTGGTCACGTCAGACCACGGGCAGGTGGACGTGGGGATGGTCGTCCGCCTAGACGCGATGGAGGAGGTCGTCGAGAGGCTGATACTCCCGCCGACGGGCGAGCCCAGGCTCTTCAGCATGTTCTCCTGGGACGCCGAGGGCCTGTCGAGGGCGCTCGAGGAGGCGCTGGGCGACGAGGTGCTGGTCATGAGCAGGGGCGAGGCCCTGTCCATGGGCCTCTTCGGGCGGGGCGGCAGGTTCTCTAGGCGCTTAGGCGACGTCGTGGTGGCCTGCAAGCGTGACGCGGCCTTCGTCTACAGGCTGAGGCCAGAGGGCGAGGACAAGGTCGAGAGGCTGAGGGCCATGCACGGTGGCCTGACCGACATGGAGATGCTGGTGCCGATGGTGGTGCTGTGATTGCTAGGTAAAGAAGTCGGGAGTTCCTGCGCTCAGCGCCTGAGCCCCCTCGCCACCCACGCTGGCAGCGCTGATCCCCATCAGCGACAGGGCGTAGGAGCACGTCGAGGCCGCGAGCAGGAGGTCGGCTCTCGCCAGCTCAGCGGCAGCTGATGCTGCGGCCGAGGCCAGCGCCGCCGCTAGGATCTTATGCGCTAGCTCGAGCCGCGCCGCCTGCCCCCTAGTGGCTAGGTAGACCGGCAGGCCCAGGTGGCAGGCGCCTATGAGCATGGACGCCACTGCCTTAGCCACGGAGGAGGCCAGCTCTGGGCTCAGCGGGCGCTCCCACCGCCCAGCTGCTGTACTATGAGGTCGTCAATGAAAATCTCGCACTACAGCAGCAAGTGCGACAGGTCGCCTGTGATTACGTCCCACGTCCCTGCTGGCAGCTCCGTCGGGAGCCCTCGGGCGAGGCCTCGGCGGCGATGATGGTGACGCCAGCCACACTGGCCATGGCCACCTTCTTCTCGGGGTGGATCGTGATGGTTGCCCTGTACCACTTGCCCCTATCGAGTCTGAGAGCCTCCACGAAGCTGTCCGGCCCCTCCCTCAGGGTCGCCAAGGTGTTGTTGCAGATCGACACCTTGACGCCGCAGTCCTGGTAGATGGCGACCGTGGTCGCAGTCGCCCCTGAGGTACACCTGCAAGATGACTGAGTACGGGGCCCCCGAAGCCGATCTGGGGCACGTGCCCGAATAGGTAAGTCGCCTCCGACGGCGAGCTCTTGGTGCGAGTGAGGCAGGGGCAACGTAAGCCGCGGTGAGACCTCCACCACGCCGACGCTGCCCCCCACCCCCCCCTCCGTACTTCTTCCAGTCGCTGATGTCAGGGGAGTCCTCGTAGAACCCCCAGGCTGAGCCACCACTAGCGCTGCGCGGGCGGCGAGGAGGGCAGCGCTGAGGAGCGCTAGAGCTGCTGTGCGACTCCCCGACGCATTACTGTTGGGTACGCCCCCCTAAGCATATTAATCGTTCGCGCCTGTTTAAAATGGCAGCCCAAGGTGTCATGGGGCGGCCAGACCGGTAGGCAAAGAGCCCTTTACCTTGTGCTAGTGGGGTGGGGGCTTGAGGGTGAAGGTCTACGTGGTGTCGGAGGCCGCTGGGAGGGTCGAGGTGGAGCTGACTGACGAGCGCAGCCCGCGCACCTTCAGGGCGCTGCTCGAGGCCCTCCCGATAGAGTCCAGGGCCATGAGGTGGGGGGACGAGCTCTACTTCAAGGTCCCCGTGGACGTCCCCGAGGAAAACGCAGTCGACGTCGTCGAGAAGGGAGCTGTGGCCTACTGGCCGCCTGGCAGGTGCCTGTGCATATTCTGGGGCCCCACGCCAGCGAGCAGGGAGCCTGGCGAGATAAGGCCAGCGAGCCCCGTGAACGTCGTGGGCAGGGTGGTCGGAGACCCCACGGTGTTTAGCAGGGTGAGGCCCGGGGACCTAGTCAGGGTAGAGAGAGCGCCTTAGCGAGAGAAAATAAAAAATAGATGGATTTTTCCTTTAGAGCGGGTGCTTCGCTAACGCCAGCCCGGTGTCCAGGTCAATTATGGCTCCGCTGAAGCCCCAGATCACGGCGTTGAACCCGAACACCTCAGCGAACTTCGGCCTGAGGACCACTATGTTGTGGAAGCAGATCCACAGCGTGTCGCCGACGTTAAGCTCGCCGACGATGTCCTTCCAGCGGACGTCACCACTCCCAGCCCTACGCCACTTGCCCTCAGGGTTCATGAGCACCAGCGCCCTGAGCTTGCCCCTCTCGACCAGCAGCGAGGCCCCCAGCTTAGCCACCAGCTTGCAGGCGCCCTCCATCGTCCCGTGCCTGTGCTTAGCCGCCGAGCGCCTGAGCAGGATGGGCCTTACTAGGGAGCAATTGCCCTGCCTCAGCCCGAGCAGCACGGCAGCTGTCCTGTTGCCCCTGGCGACTACGGCCACGACGGCAGTCGCCTTGCCGGGCTTGACGAACTCCTTAGCCTTCAGCCACGGGCACAGCCCCGTGTACGCCTCCGAGACCACGAGCCACTTGCCCCTGGCGAAGAGCTCGCCCACCTCCTCGGCCACCACGGAGCTATTGGTCACCGAGCTGACCGTGACCTCTAGCACTCTGACCCTGTCGCGACTGTCCTGCCAGGCTACCAGCACCCCGCCGTGAGCCAAGGCCCCCACGGCTACTGCGACCACCACCAGCCAGGCCACTGCAGCCTTCATCGGTGCGCAGGTCGGCGCCAGCTGATAAATAAGTTGTGAACGATTCGTACACTCGTGCCTCGCCGCCCTCAGGCTAGCTGCAGCGCTGCGGGGCTGGTGGGAGTTGGAGCGAGCTGAGAGGGTAGCAGCGGCCCTCCTCCTCGAGGAGCCAGACGCCGTCCCGCTCGCTGAAGAGTTCGTGAACGCCGACACGGCAGCGGCCTCCGTGGGGGAGTGGGTGAGGAGCTGCGACGAGCTCCGCAGGAGGCTAGCGCTGGCAGAGTGGTGGGGCAACGACTTGGTGACGGTCGGGGGGAACGTCCCCGACCTCGTGAGCGAGGTCGTGGAGCGCGGCGACGGCTACGTGGTGGTGAGAAGGGCCTACGGGTCGCTGGAGCTGATACGCGTCAGGCCGAGCTTCTCCAAGGTCATCAGCGTGCCTGTGAGGAGGCCGGAGGACGTGGAGTCGCTCGAGCTCCCCACCCTGGACGACCTGGAGCCCCACGTCGAGGCGGTGGCTAGGGAGGTTGAGTTCTTCAAGTCGCGAGGCTACTTCGTCGAGGTCTTCCACAATGGGCCCTTCGTCACGACGTGGTACTACCTGAGGGGGATGGAGGGCCTACTCGTCGACGTGGTCCGCAGGCCGTGGCTGGTGCGCAGGCTGGTGGGGCTAGCGATGGGGGTGCAGCTTGAGTTCACCGAGGCCCTCCTGGACGAGGCTGAGGTGGACGCCGTGCGCATAGGGGGAGACCTGGGAACCAAGAACACGATGTTCATGTCGCCGGAGGCGTACAGGGAGCTGTTCAGCCCGTGGCTGAGCAGGCTCGTGGCGGCCTACAGGAGGAAGGGTGCCTTCGTGCTGCGCCACTGCCACGGCAACATCAACCCAATACTGGGCGACATAGTTAGGGAGGGCTTCGACTGCCTGGACCCCCTCGACCCGCATGACGGAATAGACCTGCGGCTGGTGAAGGAGCGCTACGGTGACCGGATGGCCCTGAGGGGCGGTATCAGCAGCCACATAGGGCTAATGAGCGAGGAAGAGCTGCGCGAGCACGTCCTAGACCGGCTAAGGGTGGGCGCGCCGGGCGGCGGGTACGTGCTCATGTCAGCAGGTGGCGTCCCCCCCGAGATGTCCAAGAGCAGGGTGCTATACTACAGGCGGTTGCTCAGGAAGCTGAGGAGGTATCCAGAGCGGGCATGAGCGCGCTGGCGCGAGAGCGTTGGGGCCGAGGCGCCGGGGGTGGGATTCGAACCCACGCGCCCCCCGAGGGGACACCGGGTCACGCGTCTAGCCCTAGACGCGCGGCCTGATCTCGAGCCCGGCCCCTTGGACCACTCGGGCACCCCGGCTCCTGGCCAATACTTGTCCCCATCCCAGCCCTTAAAAACCTTTCCGAGGGCTTAGCGGCTTAGTGCGCCGCTAAGTGACGGCGCCCCTCTCGCGCTCTGAGCGCGGCTGGCTCACTGGAGGGGCTAGCCCCACATACCTGAGGTAAGAGTCGTAGAGACCAGCTACGTCCCACGCCGTCAGATCCCTGATGACCGGCCTGACCTCGCGGGCGCGCCTCACGAGCCCCATGTCCAGCTCGACGACTCTGAGCTCCTCCTGGAACGCCTTGCACTCGAGCACCACGTCCCCCAGGGGGCTGACGACCTGGGAGCCTCCCGGGAACCCCAGGCCATCGAAGACCCCCACCAAGTTGACCCAGGTGAGGAACACGGTGTTCTCGAGGGCCCTGGCCCTAGTGAGCAGCTTGAAGAACCTGAGCGATAGGTCTGGCGACGCCGATATCGCTATGACGAGCCACGCTCCGAGCAGCGCGTAGGCCCTAGTCACCTCAGGGAAGAACAAGTCGTAGCAGATCTCCACGCCCACGGGCACGCCAGCGACCCTCCACAGGCTGTAGGGGCCGTGGCCCGCCTTGAACCACCTGGCCTCGTCGAATACGAGGAACGTCGGCAGGTGCCTCTTCCTGTACGCAGCGACCTCGCCGTCTGGGCTCAGCAGGAGGGCTGAGTTGTAGACGTGGAGGTACGCCTCATCTAGCTCGACGAAGCCCACGACAGCTGAGAGCCCGTGTTCGGAGCAGGCCCTCAAGAGCTCAGACACGTGAGGGCCCGTGATGGGCTCGGCCAGCCTGTACAGCATGTCCCTCGCCCAGTACCCGGTGAGGAAGAGCTCCGGAAACACCACGAGGTCTGCGTCCCCCCTCCTCGCCTCCTCTAGCGCCCTGACCGCCTTCTCGACGTTCCTGTCGGGGGAGGCCTGATGGGGTCTCAGCTGAGCCAGCGCGACTCTCAGCGACCTCAAGGGAGACCCCGGGAAGCCATAACTAAGTCCTGACATAAGGACTTTATTGGGGTCGCACGTGGCGTCGCGCGCCGAGACTGCGGGGCCAAAGTACGCCCCTCCCCTCGACTACGACTACGCCATCAAGAGGATCACGTCCTTCATAAGGGAGAAGGTCAGCGAGGCTGGAGTCAGGGGGCTGGTCCTCGGGCTCAGCGGCGGCGTCGACTCCTCAGTCACGGCCTACTTAGCCGTCAGGGCGCTAGGGCCGGAGAGGGTGACGGCCCTCATAATGCCAGACAGCAGGACTACGCCCAAGGAGGACGTGGACGACGCGCTCGAGGTGACGAGGAGGCTCGGCGTGAGGCGCTACCTCGTGCCCATAGACAGCGTGTACGACAGCCTCACAGCCAGCATCCCTATATTCGACCGCGAGGCCAGGGTCGCAAACGGCAACCTGAGGGCCAGGATCAGGATGGCCATCCTCTACTACTTCGCCAACAGGCTCGGGCTGATGGTGTGCGGCACTAGCGACAAGAGCGAGATCCTCCTAGGCTACTACACCAAGTACGGCGATGGGGGCGTCGACATACTGCCGATAGGGGACGTCTACAAGACGCAGGTGAGGGTGCTGGGCAGGATCCTCGGCGTCCCGAGCCGCATAGTCACCAAGCCCAGCAGCCCCAGGCTGTGGCCCGGCCAGATGGCGGAGTCTGAGCTGGGGATGAGCTACGAGGAGATCGACGCCGTACTGTACCACTACGTGGACCTCAGGCTGCCCGTCGACGAGGTGGTCGCGAGGACCGGGCTAGACAGGGCCAAGGTGGTGGCTATTGTGAGGAGGGTTCACTCGAACGAGCATAAGAGGCTGCCGCCGCCCGTGCCGAAGGTCACGTCCAACACTGTCGGGCTCGACTGGAGGATGCCGTGGTCCGTGGAGGGGCCTTAGCGGGCAGAGCGCTGAGGCCAGGGCGCGTAGCTAGGAGTGCGCTAGCCGGGCCGCTGTCGCTACTAAGGCACAGTCAGGGGTATTTTAGCCCTCACCCTCTCCTCGTCTAGCTCATCTAGGGGGATGGAGTAGGCTCGGGCGACGCCCACTAAGTCCCCTGTCTCCACCAGGACCTTGAGCGCGGTCCTGATGGGCTCCGGCCTGGACTCTATGTAGTCCCAGTCCGCCATCCTGCGCCTCAGCTCCCTGGCCTCCTCGAGCTCGCGCCTGAGCCTCGCTACGCACTTGTAGTATGCCTCCCAGTCCACGGTTAGGCCCGCCTCCTCGTACATCCCCGCGCCGCCCTCAGGCGAGCCCAAGCTCCCTGAGCCTCCTCCTAGAGAACCTAACCCCAACCTCGCGCATAAACTCACCGACCTTCTCCCTGAGCCTGCTGCCGGAGTAGAGCATGTTGAGGACGTCCAGCGAGTCGTAGACCCTGACCCCCGACAGCTCCCTGATGAATAAGGTCGCCGCCTTTGGGGCCACGTTGTCCGTCAGGAAGGGCAGGCCGGCTACCTTCGCGAAGGCTAGCGCGTAGGCCTCTGGGGGGTCTATGGACGGCAGGTTAGGATCCGAGTTTATGGCCTCGAAGAGCCTGAGGGCCAGGGAGTCCACGGAGGCTATGCGCGGGGCTAGCAGCAGGGTCTTGGTGGCTAGAAGCTGGGATATGAAGCTCCTAGCTGGCTCGCGCTTCACCTCGACGAACACCACGCTGGGGATCACCAGCCTGGAGTACAGCGTGAAGAGGTCGTTCCTCTGCCTGAACCTGGACCAGTTTATGAGGAAGCAGGCGTCGACCACCGCTAGCGTCAGGTCACACCACCACTATTGGGATCCCAGCCCTCACCCTCTCCTCGTCTAGCTCGTCCAGCGGCACCCCAGTCATGGCGGCAGCGTACCAGAGGTCCCCTGTCTCCACCAGGACCTTGAGCGCGGTCCTGATGGGCTCCGGCCTGGACTCTATGTAGTCCCAGTCCGCCATCCTGCGCCTCAGCTCCCTGGCCTCCTCGAGCTCGCGCCTGAGCTCCTCTAGGCTCACGCCACGTATTAACCCCATAGCCAAAGATATCTCTAACCGCTCAGCGCCTAAGGGGCGCGCCTGAGGCCCGGAACTCGACGCTGTACCACAGCAGCCTGCTGTAGCTGGGGTCGTAGCCGAACCTCGCCCTGACGACGCCCCCAGCTAGGACGTACGGCAGCCAGTGCCTGTCGTCCTCCCACATGCGGTCGTAGGGGAGGGCGCTGACGGGGTACCACCTGGGCACGGCCTCGTCGCTGGGCCTCGCCTCCCCGGAGAAGTCGCTAGCGACGAAGACGTGCACCACCCAGTCGGGCTCGCCGCCCCTAGAGTAGAACTCCAGCACCCCGGCGCGCCTCAGGCGCGAGGGCCTGAGCCCTGTCTCCTCCTCGCACTCCCTCACGGCAGCGCGCTCCGGGCTCTCCCCGGGCTCGACCCTGCCTCCGGGCGCGTTGAGCTTGCCAGCCCCGAAGCCCCTCCTCTTCTCTATCAGGAGCACCCTGCCGCCCCTGACCACGTAGCACAGCACGGCGAGCGTGGTCACTTAGACCACCGCGCTAATGGAGGGTGGGCGCTGGGTACTTGAGCGTTGCCCTCAGAGTTGCGCTCTGGGCGGCAATTTATTTAAGTTGCTCGGGCGAGTCTGCTTCCATGGCGCTGGACCTTGAGACATTTAAGAGCCCGGGCAAGGAGTACAGGGGGGTTCCCTTCTGGTCTCTCAACGACAGGCTCGAGGACGAGGAGCTGAGGTGGCAGATAGCCGAGATGGACGAGAAGGGCTGGGGCGGCTTCTTCCTCCACGCCAGGGAGATCCTGATAACGCCGTACCTCTCGAGGGAGTGGATGGACAGGCTGAGGACGTGCGTGGAGGAGGCCGAGAGGAGGGGCATGGGGGCGTGGCTCTACGACGAGGACAGGTGGCCCAGCGGCTTCGCTGGCGGGCTCGTGCCAGCCATGAGCTCCAGGTACAGGGCCAAGGCGCTCATGCTGCACATTAGCGACAGGCTGTTCGAGGTCGAGGACGCCATCAGGGTCTTCAAGTGCAGGCTGGTCGGGGGCAGGGTCGAGGACCTGGAGGTGGTCAGGGAGGGCGAGCCCGAGGAGCCGGGCAGAGTGTACCTGTACTTCGTCAGGTACGTAGCCCCAGTGGGCGAGAGCTGGTTCACGAACTTCTGCTACATAGACACGCTAGACCCCGAGGCCGTGGACGCGTTCATAGAGGTGACTTACGAGGCCTACCGGAGGGAGCTCGGGAGGTGGTTCGGCACCGCGATACCAGGCATCTTCACCGACGAGCCGAACTTCTCGGCCAGCAGGCCCCACCCCAAGTCCAGGGTGCTAGCCAGGGGCCCGAAGTACCCGGCGTACTTCCTCCCGTGGACCGACCGGCTGCCCGAGTACTTCAGGGAGAGGAACGGCTACGACATACTGGACCACCTGCCCAGCCTGTTCTTCGACGTGGGGGACTACGCGAAGGTGAGATATGATTTCTGGAGCACGGTGACGGAGCTCTTCCTGGAGCACTACACGAAGAAGATCTACGAGTGGTGCGACAGGAACAACCTGAAGTACACTGGGCACTACCTGGCCGAGGACACGCTGCTGAGCCAGATGCTGTGCATAGGGGCGGCGATGCCTCACTACGAGTACATGCACGTGCCGGGCGTCGACCACCTAGGCAGGAACATAGAGGGCGTCCTCACCATGAAGCAGGTCTCCAGCGTGGCCAACCAGCTGGGCAAGGAGAGGGTGCTGTCCGAGACCTACGGCTGCAGCGGCCAGAACCTGTCATTTGAGGACAGGAAGTGGATCGGCGACTGGGAGTACGTGCTCGGCATAAACCTGCTCAACCACCACCTGAGCCTCTACAGCATGAGGGGGGCTAGGAAGAGGGACTACCCGCCGAACCTATTCTGGCAGCAGCCCTGGTGGAGGTACAACAGGCTCATCGAGGACTACTTCGCCAGGCTGAGCTACGCCCTCTCGCAGGGCGTGAGGGTCGTCGACGTCCTAGTCGTGCACCCGATAGGCAGCGCGTGGGCCCTGTACACGCCCCTCAATGACGGGCCGGTGAGGGAGCTGGACGAGGCGCTGTCGTGGCTCCTCAAGACGCTCCTCGACCTCAAGTACGACTTTGAGCTGGGCGACGAGTGGATCATGGCCAGGCACGGCAGGGTCGAGGGCGGCAGGCTGTGGGTCGGCCGCTCTAGCTACTCGGTGGTCATAGTGCCGCCCTCGGTCACGCTGGCGAGCTCCACCGTCAGGCTGCTCAGGGAGTTCGCCAGCGCTGGGGGCCTCCTCGTATTCGTGAGGCCGACTCCGCACATGGCCGACGGGAGGTCGAGCGAGGAGGTGAAGGCCCTAGTTGAGGCTGGCGTGGTGGTGGACGCCTACAGCGAGGAGGAGCTCCTCAAGGCCCTGAAGCCGCTGAGGCGCAGGGTCGAGGTCCTCGACGAGGGCGGGAGGGTCGTCAGGAGCGTGTGGTACCACCTTAGGAGGGACGGGAGCAGGTGGGTGCTGTTCCTAGCCAACATCGACAGGAGCCGCCGCTACAAGGCCAAGGTCAAGGTGCTCTGCAGGGGCAGGGTCGAGGAGTGGGACCCGCTCACCGGCGAGGCCAGGCCGATCCCGTGCTCCTCAGAGGGCGACTACACCGTCGTCGAGCTGGACTTCCCGCCGGTCGGCTCCCACCTGATAGTCGTGGACGAGGCGGCCGAGCCGCTCGCGGGGCCAGCTGGCGCCCCCGAGGAGCTGAGGGAGGTCGCCGCCGTGGAGCTGCCGAGCGTGTGGAGGGTCAGGAGGCTAGACCCGAACGCCCTGGTCCTCGACTACTGCAGGGTGAGGCTCCTCAGGCCTCGGGGCCCCGTCGACTTGGGCCGAGTGCCCACCTGGAAGGCCCACAAGCTGCTCAGGGAGGCTGGCATCGGCACGGAGTTCGAGCTGGAGTTCGAGTTCGAGTCCGAGGTCAACGGCGAGGGTAGGGAGCTCTACCTGGTCCTCGAGAGGCCCGAGGCGTTCTCCATAGAGGTCAACGGCGCCGAGGTTCCGTCGGCGGACTCCGGCTTCTGGGTCGACAAGTCGCTCAGGAGAATAGATATATCCAGGCACGTCAGGAGGGGGAGGAACGTCGTCAGGCTTAGGGGCGTCGTCGACTTCGAGACCGAGATCGAGAGCTGCTACGTCGTGGGCGACTTCGCCGTGAGGAGCGAGGGCGACGTCAGGTTCGTGATCACCGAGGAGCCCGGCGCCGTGAGGTGCGAGGACCTGGTGCACCAGGGCTACCCGTTCTTCGCTGGCACCGTATCGCTCGCGCAGGAGTTCGAGCTTAGCGGGGGCTTCAAGAGGGTCGTGCTGGAGTTCGAGGGCCTCAGCTGCATCGTCGCTGAGGTGCTCGTGAACGGTGAGCTGGCTGGCCACGTGTTCCTCAGGCCGCACGCGATCGACATCACGGAGCGCGTCAGGGAGGGCAGAAACGAGCTCGAGGTGAGGCTCGTGACTAGCCTCAGGAACCTCCTGGGCCCCCACCACCACAGGGCCGGGGAGCTGTTCTCCGTGGGCCCCGGCAGCTTCATGGACGAGGCCAACTGGACCGACAAGTACCACTTCGTGCCCCTCGGCTTTAAGAGGGCTGTGGTCAGGGCGTACGGCTAGCCCCGCTCACAGGACCCTCAGCCTGTAGGCGGCGTGGCGCTGGGGGGCCAGCACCTCGAGGCCCCCGACGCCCCTAGCCAGCTCCAAAAACCTGCTCACGTCCTCGTCGCTCCCGTGGACCGGCACGGCCACCCTGGGCCTCAGGTCGCGGACCATCTTGAGGGCGTCCTCGGGGGAGGCTGTTGGCGACGGGCTCCCGGTGGGGACGAAGGCGATGTTGGCCGAGAGCCTGGACAGGTCGACGTAGCCTGAGTCGCCGCCGTGGAAGAGCCTGACCCCGCCGACGCGCAGCAGGAAGAGCCGTATCGGGCACACGTGCCTGCCCTCGAGCGACCCGATGACCACGTCCCTCACCCTTATGGCCGCCCTCGGCGGGGCTCGCACCAGCGCGCTGGAGGGGATGTAAGCGCTCAGCTCGTCGCACACGCTGGGCTCCGCCACTATCACGGGCGTGTGGTCGTAGTAGATCCTCATCGCGGCCTCGAGGTGGAAGTGGTCGGGGTGGCGGTGGGTGAACAGCAGGAGGTCCACCCTCTCCAGCCGCCCGTAGAGCTCGGGCGGCACGAGGTTGTCCACGTCGATCGCCGCAACGACGTCGCCCACCCTGGCGACCACGCCCGAGAAGCCGAGGAAGGCGAACGCAACCTCGCCCTCGCCTGGCCTCTCCCCGAGCAGCTCAGGGCCGCCGGACTCCAAGGGGGCCCCCGAGCTACTATGCCCTCAGGCTACTTAAAGCCCTTAGCGCCTAAGCTGCGACTCGTTCTAATCTAGTACAGCGGAAAGCTTTACGTTCGCGAGTCTCGCGAAGAGCACTGGTGCTAAGATGAGCTGGGTTAGGGTCTTAGCGGTGGCCCTGCTAGCCGTGGTCGCGGCGTCGTTCGTAGCGGGGGCAGCGCTGTACGCGCTGGGCTTCAGGTTCACGCGCGGCGGCCTGGTCAGGCTCGCAGGCCAGGGCGGCGCTGCGCCAGCGCTTAAGGGGCTGCCAGCTGGCTCCTCGATGAGGGGCGCGCCGTCGGAGGGCGGGGCGCTGAGGTCGCTGAGCGCGCCGTCGAGCGGGGGGTCGGCCCTCACCTACGCCGCCAGGATGGTCATCAGGGAGGGCAGGGTAGCCGTCGAGGTGGAGGAGGGCTCGCTGGAGGAGGCCCTCAGGAGGCTGAGGGGGGCCTGCGCCGAGCTCGGGGGCTACATCGCCGAGTCAAAGGTCGTCGGGGGGCGAGCCTACGTGGTGGCCAAGGTGCCGTCCGAGCGCATGGAGGAGTTCGTGGAGGAGGTGCGCAAGCTGGGCAGGGTGGTGAGCGAGGAGGCCTCGACCAGGGACGTGACCGAGCAGTACGTGGACCTCGAGGCCAGGCTCAGGAACGCCAGGAGGCAGGAGCAGAGGCTCCTCGAGATCCTTAGCATGGCGAAGACCGTCGAGGAGGTCCTGAAGGTGGAGGAGCACCTGAAGAGGGTCAGGGAGGAGATAGAGAGGCTCGAGGCCTACAAGAGGTACCTCGAGAGGAGGGTCGAGTACGCCACCGTGCAGGTCGAGCTGAGGGAGGTCAGGGGCAGGGAGGTCGAGTGGCCTGAGTTCGACGTGGTCCCAGCGCTGGTCGTCGGCCTCAACGTGATCTACACCTCGATCTACGTGCTGATAGTGGCGGCGATGTTCTGCGTGGTGGCCGTGCCGGTGGCGCTGCTGCTGTACGCAACTTACCGCTCGCTGAGGGGGGGCAGGCTGAGGGGCCTACTCGCTCGCATCCTGGGAGGCGGCTCCGAGTAGCCGCTGGGCTGCGGGGTGGGCCCTCTGTGGCCGCTAGGGTGGCGCGGCGAGCCGCCCTGCTAGTGGCGTGGGCAGCTCCCGTCGCGGCCCTGATAGCCAACACGCTCGTCGCGTGGGACCTCCTCGCCCGCGTGGACAGGGCCTCCTGCGAGGTCGGCATCTTGATCAGGCTCGCGGTCGAGCGCGTCGAGGGCGGCCAGCACGTCGGCACTGACGTGCCGCCAGGGCGCGAGCTGGCGGTGAGGGGAGAGTTCAACTTGTCGACCAGGATGATCTCGTACAGCCTGTGGGTGACCGAGGGGCTGCCACTAGTGGTCGCCGTCGCAGCGCACCCCAGGGTCGAGGTCGTCGGGCGGGGAGGCGCGCTGGCCCGCGCTCACCTCAAGCCGTTCGTGATGACCCACAGCGAGTGCGCCAGGTACTTCAGCTCCCTAACTGGCTCGCTAAGAGCTGCTCTGGAGCCCACTATCAAGGCTCAGCGAGAGTTGCTCGAGGCCCTGGAGGGTGAGCTGACCAACCTGAAGCCCCGAGCGCCCGAGGGCGCAGCCGACTGGGTCGGCAGTAGGTGGCTGGTCGAGGCGCTCAGGCGGGCGACCGGCCGAGCTGGGGGCGAGCTCCTAGCGAGGGTCTCGTGCAGGGCGGTCGTCTACGCGGCCTACCCGTTCGGGCTCGAGGCCAGGGTGGTCGACGTGCCGGTGTACGAGGTCAGGGTCCGCTACAACGGGTCAGAGGTGATCGGGGCCAGGGTCAGGGGCCTGGGCCCGGCGGTGGTGAGGCTGGAGCTGCCCGTGCGGGGCCTAAGCTTCGCCAGCTACGCCGCCAGCTGGGGCGCGGCGCTAGACGCGCTGGCTGTGGCTGGGCTGGCAGCCTGCACCCTCCTCCCGCGGACCAGGAGGGCCCTGGCGAGGCACTTAAGGGCGGCTGCCCTAGCGGCGGGCCTGCTGCTCCTGCTAGCCTCCCCGGCCGCCTACGGGCTGGGCGGCGTGAGGGTCGGGTACCTGCTAGTCTTGGTCAGCGACCTGAGCGCGGGCGGCCAGCCGTGGCCCCTGAGCCCCAGCGAGGTGCCAGAGTCCGGCCAGTTGAGGGCGGTCGTCGCCTGCTGCCAGCGCTGCGAGGCCCCCTGCGCAGTCGTCGGCGGCGCCTCCGTGGTGGCGGTCGAGGACCGGCCCAGGCTCCTTGGGTACTTCAAGGCCTGCTCCTTCTCACCCCTGGCCGGATGCGAGCTTCGCGAGCTCTCGGCTCCGCTGGCGAGCCTGCGCGAGCTCTACGTGGAGGCCTGGTGCAGGCCCGTCGGGCCCGCAGGGCCTGGGGAGCCCCGCGAGCGCGTGGTGCTGCGCCTAGCCCGGAGTGGGGCTCGGCTACTCGAGTACGAGCCCCTGCTGGAGGTGAGCTGGGCCCCCTCCCCCAGCCCGCTCGCTGGCGCAGCGGTAGCTGGCTTAGGGGGCCTGCTAGTGGGTCTCGCCCTCGCTCGGCGCCCCCTCCGCCTCAGCCAGCAGAGGAGCGGCGCTGAGCGACGCGCACCCCTCGACGGGGTCGCTGCTGACGCCCAGCGACGACGTGAGACCCCTGGCGAGCCCCTGCAGTAGCTGACGACCATTAGGGCCATGCCCAGGGTCACGAGCCTGGACAGCAACTCTAGGTGCTCAGCGCTGAGGGAGCGGGGCCGACGCCCGCCTCGGCAGGACGGCCCTCAGCCTCTCCCACGCGACCGTCACGTGCTCTGGCCTCACGCCGCCCCTCGCGTAGACGAGGCCCACCGCCTGACGAACTCGGCGAAGCCCTCGCTAGCCTCCAGGAGCCCCTCGAGGAACGGCACGGGCCTCTCGACGACCTCGGCCCCCCTCTCCTCGCTGAGACCGTGGAGCAGCGAAGAGCTAGGCCGAGGTCGAGGACGGGGAGCTAAGGGAGTACGTGGCGAGGGTCAATCCTGCTCCTGGTGGAGAGGCGATGAGGCCGCCAGACAGCTAGAGCTTATAGCTCTCAAGCTCGGCTAGCCATCTATGACCGACTCCTCACTCGCGCGGGTGGTGAGGGATGTCGCCGCAGCGCTAGTCCTCTTTGCAGTGGTGTACCTAGCCAGCGGTGCCGCTGCTGGTGTGGCCGCGTGCCTATTTAAGGGCAGTGCGCTCGCCGCGGGGCTGGCGGCGCAGCTGGTTCTCCTAACTCTCTCGGTCGCTGCCGCACGCCTAGCTGGTGGGGATCTCAGAGACTACGGGTTCAAGCTGAGCGCCTCAGGCGTAGCCAGGGCCTCCATCGCCTCAGCCGTCTGCGCTATCGCGCTCGCGGTCGCCGGGTCAGTCGTGGCAGGCGGCGAGAGGCCTGAGCTGGGCCTCCCGGGGGACCCAGCGCAGCTTGCCCTGCTTGCGCTGGCCGTGGCCCCCATCTGCGAGGAGGCCCTGTTCAGGGGGCTGGTGCAGGGCTACTTGCTCACTAGGGGGCACGCCAAGCTCTCGGTGGCCGTCTCAGCGGTTCTATTTTCAGTGGCGCACGTGCTGCCGTTCAGCTCAGCCAGCCCGGCCCTGCTGTCGGTGGTCTTAGCTGGGGCCCTCGCCTTGGGGGTGGTGGCTGGCCACTTCAGGGCAGCGTCTGGATCCCTGGTGCCAGCCGTGGCCGCGCACTTCTGGTTCAACCTGGTCGGGCTCCTAGCGGCGCTGGCTTAAAGCTGGGCTCACGTCGCTAACATTGGCGGGGCTCTATGCGAGCCAGGAGATGCGAGGGAGTGAGAGACCCCGAGCTGTAAGAGCATTGCTTCGAGCCTGAGCTCCACATAAGTTTTGGTGGGAAAAATTTGGCAAAAAAGCGTAAAAATTGGTAAGGAAGAACTTAGTTATCCCCTAGGCCAAACAGCTGCTCTGCTACCCGCCTTATTACCTCCTCGAAGACGTCAGCAGCTGGCCGGATTAGCCTGGTCTCAAAAGGGGGTTTCATGGCCCTCCTGACAGCGTTTGCGACTATGCGAGAGAGCTCATCGGCGTCGGTGACCGACTCTCCGAGTAGCCTCCTTAGCGAGGCTAGCCTCTTCGCCGCGTCCCTCAGGCTCGGCCGGTCGATGAGCGATCTCATGCTGAGCAGCGCCGAGACTAGTTCCTCAGGGCTCTCGGGCCTGCGCGCGCCGAGCTTGCCCCTGATGGTCTCTGCCAGCTCAGCGGCGATGTCACTCTCTATCTCCTCCACCCTCCTCGCCAGCTCGCTGCTGACCTCAGCCATCACCTCGCTCGATCTCACCAACTCGCTCCAGTCGAGGTCGAAGGCGAAGACCACTTCAGGTCTTCCTTCCTCGGCGCTGGCGAGGGCGGGCTTCACGTGCGCTAAGCGACCCCTTGCCGCGAAGGCGTACGACTTCGTGACGGCCCCCCTCAACCACTCAGGAACGTCGCTGTAAGCCCTCTCGGCCTCAACGGGGAGCTCTCCACTGAGCGGCTTGCTGAGAGCTATGAGGGGCGCGGCCCCCCTATCCAGCAGGCCCTGGACGAATCGCCCCTGGGCGACTCTTGGCCACTCCTTAGTCACCGAGGAGTTAGCGCAGCTTAGCAGGAGGTCTATGAGCCTCACCTGCCTCACGTCGTCCTCCGGGCTGTTCTTGATGATGACCAGGAGCTGCCCCCGAGCTATGGCACTGGCTAGTAGGCCTACGAAGTCCCGCTTCTTCTCCTCAGCGTCGCTGAGCTCGAATGCGATGGCCTCGTCTAGGGTGAGGCCCTCCCTGACCCACAAGGTCACAATGTCCGCGGTCTGGGACTCCTCGAAGAGCGCCTTAGCTGCTGTGAACCCTGTCGTCCCCTCGGCCGGGAGGACGAGGATCCTGCGGCTCAGCGTGGGGATAGCTCCCCTTACGACGCCGTCGAACGCCACCGCAGCTGGGCCTATGTACTCTGAGGCGAACCTGTACTCCCTCCCACCGTACGGCGAGAGGCAGATGAAGTAGTGACGCTTTACTTCGCCAGTGACCTCCCTCTCCACAACGTAGTAGATGCCCTCCGCCACCCTGCGGACTAGCGTGCCGGCCTGGTCGACCCAGATGCCATCCGCGACCGGCTCCACCGAGCCCTCCATGGCGCCCCTGACGAAGCCGGGCAGGACGGGGGCGTGCTCGCTCGGGAGGAGCATGGCAAATAGCTGGCTGAACCTGGAGCCCTCCTTGAAGGCCATCTTCGAGATAGTCCCAGCTAGCACGGCGTATGACCTGGGCTCAGTCCCGAGGACCCTGGCCGCCATCCGCGCGGGCTCGGTCTCCCTGAGCAGCTCCGTCTCTAGCTCCTTAGCTGCCGAGAGGGCGGCTGCCCGTGCCCTGCTGATCCTGGCCAGCTCGACTAGGCGCCTGATGGCGTCGAGCGCCGCGGCTACTGCCAGCAGGCCAGCGTTACACACCACCACGCCGAGCAGAGCTGGGGCTACAGCCTGGCCAGCCACGAGCGCCAAGCCCTCTCTCACAATGAAGTAGCTTACAATGAGCATCGCGGCATACGTGGCGTACCTCGCGGCGGTCGAGAGGGCGGTGAGCGTCCTGCTACTGTGGGAGTCGAGGAAGTCGCCGACATCGCAGACCTCCGGCCTTGACGGCAGCCCGAGGGCCGCAAGGGCCCTGCTGTACTTGCAGGCCTGCTCGAGGGAATTTCTGAGCCCCCTGCACCGTCTCTTGATCACCACCCAGGCCGCAAGGTCGGTCGCTGCGATCACTATCAAGGCTGCTATGCATGTGATCTGCGAGCTCATCGGTAGGATAGATTTTAGAACTATCATATAAGTTTTACTGGTTTTTAGTAAGTACAGTTAATACGTATCAACTGTACTTGAGTAGTAACCTTTATAAAGGTGGACTGAGTTACTAAGAACCGCTGCGATCATGACTGAGCGGAGTGAGATTAAAGTCATACTAATGAAGCTTGGCTTCACATCTTACCAAGCGTCAGTTCTAGAGTCCCTCTTAATTAAGCACTCTCTGTCAGCTGATGAAATAGCCTCCATCTCAGGCGTTCCGCTGCCTAAGGTTTACCAAGTAGTGAATGAGCTCATGTCCATGGGGCTTGTTGAGAAGGAAGAGCCCATCAGGGGAAGAAAGGCACGCTATCGCGTTCACAGCTTAGACAGAGTATTGGCGTATCCGCTGGAGGTGAAAAAGCGAGAGCTTAAGGCCTTGGAGGAGCTTGTGGCTAGCGCTGAGAGGTCCCTGAAAGAGCTTCTGTCCAGTGCTGGGGCGAGGCCAGAGGCGCTATTTGATAGAATGTACCGCGCTGGCACGGATGCTGAGAGACACTTATGCGAGCTCTACGCCAGCGCTAAGTGCGAGATAGACATTATGTCAACTGTAATGAGGTTCATGCCAAACGTCATGGAGGGCTTAAAGGCAGCGTCGGACAGAGGGGTGAGGATAAGGGTCATATTACACTCTCCCAGCCTAGTTACGGACGAGACGGCTAAGCGGTTCTTAGACTTCACGGTCAGCGTTCTGCGCAGCCTGAGAGGTGCCGAGGTTCGGTTCAGGAGAACGCCAACTCCGATTCTGATGTCGATCTGCGACCCCGGCGAGGAGAGCGGAGTCGCCGTGTTCACGTGCAGGGCTGAGGTGCCCAAAGTTCTGAGAACGGTGGTCGAGACTAGGCACCCCAGATTCATCAAGTTCCTCAAGGAATACTTTGACTTAATATGGGAGCATGAGGCGACCCCCCATGAGCATGAGTAGACTTCCCATGCTAAGGGTGTGCGTAACGTCGAGGTGCAACATGAGGTGCATCTACTGCACCTCAGGTGGTGAATGTAGGGGGCATTATGAGGATGCTGACCTCAGGACGTTGATCAGGTTGATTAAGCTCCTAAATGAGTTAGGCATTAAGGACATTAGAGTGACAGGTGGCGAGCCTCTCCTCTATGACGAGCTCCCTGAGCTTCTAACGGCGATTAGTAGCCTGAAGGCGAGGGTCTCGCTAGTGACCAATGGATGGCTGCTCGGAGATTACATTGAATTGCTAAGCAACCTGAAACTTGATGAGGTGACTGTGAGTGTTGACGCAACGAACCCGGAGGCTTACGCGTTCATCACCGGAACCAGAGCTGATGTGTATTACGAGGTCATAGACAACATTAAGAGGTTAGTTGAGCGCGGAGTTAGGGTCAGGATAAACTCTGTTGCCCTTAAGGGCGTGAATTACCCAAGCATCACCCCATTAGTGGCCCTCTCTAGGGGCTTAGGGACGGATCTGAAGCTCATTGAGCTGATTAGTACGTGTAGCAGCACTGTTTGGGCCAGGTACCACGTAGTGCCGGATCCATTATGTGTGTATAGTCAAGTTGCTGATGACATAGTTGATATATCACTTAAGTGGCTCCCTCGGGGCCTAGGCGTGCCAATGGCTACGTTCAGATTTAAGTGGGGCCGTGAGCTCATGGTCGTGAGCACCGCATTGGGATCCACGTACCACGGAGACTGCCTCCGCTGTAAGTTCTTCCCTTGCCAGACGGGCCTCTACGCCATACGGCTGCTACCTGATGGAAGCTTGCTGCCCTGCCTCATGAGGAATGATAATATGCTGAAGCTCGATGAGCTGAGCTCAACTGAGGCGAGGAGGAGGTGTAAAGAACTGCTTAAACGCTATGGTGAGACGGTCTGGCTATGTCCACGTCCTCAGCTAGTGAACGACCTGCTGTCGCTTAAGGTGACAATGAGAGACAAAGCACTATCAGCTACACGTTTCAGCGGATGTACCCATGCAACTAAGAGTTTAGTCTGTGTGAGCTAAGAGTGGCTCGGACTAGACTAATCCACATAACTTACTTTTATTCGTTGTCATATTTCAAGCTCATATAGGACAAGTAGCTGAGCTAGCTACAGTTCATGAGATGATTTAAAGTTAAGGTAAAGGAGACGTGAGGTCCCTCGAGGAGCTGGCGTGGCGCGAGCGGGTCAAGAGGGAGGTGGAGAGGATCAACAGGCTCCTGGAGCAGGTGAGGCCGTCGCCTGAGGGCTTCGCCGCCGAGAGCGTGAGGGAGGACAGGGATGAGGGCCATTGACGCATCCGCCCTGGTCAAGTGCTTCGGCAGGGAGAGCGGGTGGGAGAGGGTCTCAGAGCTGGCGCTGGAGGGCGTGGCGAGCGTCGAGCTGGTCGTGAAGGAGGTGGCCAACTCCCTGCTGAAGAAGGTCAGGCGCGGCGAGGTGAGCGCAGAGGTGGCGCTGGAGCTCGTCGAGGCCGTGCCCAGGATCGTCAGGATCGAGCCCCAGGCCCCGCTCTCCCCCGGGCGCTCAGGCTGGCACTGGAGCACTCGATAACTGTCTACGACGCCCTCTACGTCGCGCTCGCGGAGGGCAGGGGCCTCGAGCTCATCACGTGCGACGCCAGGCAGGCCGGTGCTGCTGAGAGGGTGGGCGTGCGCGTGCTCAGGGCCTGAGCCACTGGGCCCACGGACCTGCCCTCGCTGTCCCTCGGGGGCGGGATCCCCAGCAGGTGAGCTACCGTCGGGGCCACGTCCGTCAGCCTCACGGGCCTCCTCAGCGCCCCCTGTTTCCGCGGAGCTCGGCGCGGTTCCCGGTCGCAGCTACGTCAGGCTTCCCGGAAGGTCGGGCTCCGCGGCGCTACGGCCGTGAGGGCCCTCAGCGAGACCAACTTATACTGCTCAGCCCATTAAACCGCGTGTTCGACTGGAGCGAGTACGAGAGGTGGATGGCCCAGGCTAAGCACACGCTCCAGTCCATGCGGGCCGACATGGAGTTCGGCAGCTACGGCTGGGCCTGCTTCAAGGCCCAGCAGGCGGCTGAGCTCGCCCTCAAGGCGTTCCTCAGGGGCGCTGGCAGGCCAGCCTTCGGCCGCGACCTCAGGGAGCTAGCCCTAGCGGCGTCGGAGCACTGCGGGCCCCTGGGGGACCTTATGGAGGACGTCCTGCTCCTCGCTAAGTTCTACATCCCGCCGCGGTACCCAGGCGCATTCCCCGGCGGGGCCCCGTATCAGTTCTACACCCGAGGGGAGGCGGAGAAGGCATTTAGGTCGGCCTCGAGGGTTCTAGAGTGGGTCGAGCGCTGTGCGGAGAGGCTTAGAGAGACTGCTGAGGGAGAGAGCGGAGGAGAGGGGCAGAGTGATAGAGGAGGCCAGGAGGGTGGCTGAGGAGCTCAGGAGGAGGCTGGGCAGGGCCACCGTGCTACTCTATGGGAGCTATGCCAGGGGGGACTTCAACGTGTGGAGCGACGTCGACCTGCTGGTGGTGTCCGAGGCCTTCGAGGGCGTCAGCCCCCTCGAGAGGCTCGACGCAGTCATCAGGGTCCTGCCCCCTAGGTTTGAGGCCGTGTGCCTCAGCCTAAGGGAGGCGAGGGCCCAGCTCAGGAGGGC